>NZ_QTPQ01000003.1:0-289337 GCF_003853425.1 Burkholderia sp. Bp9140 | reverse complement strand
GCCACGCGAGTTTCGCCAGCAAGAAAATTCGCTAACCTAAGCGTGACTGCGTGTCCGGTCATGCAGGGGCAAGTCCATGTACCACGCCGACATGAACGCGCTACGCCTAGGACAGTTTACCGATCTGGCCGTTCTCGCCGAGACGCAGCGCCATCTGGACGCGACTTACAACGATCAAGAGTGGGCGAGAAAACTAGTCGTCCCCGATGGCAGTCGTCGAATCTTCGACAACGAAAAAAAGTGGCGCTGGCTTTTGAATTTGTCGCTTGAGATCGACGAACTCCTCAACAACGTTTATAGCGAAGTCGCTGCCGGACAGCGTGACCCAAATCGGCCGCTAGGGGACAAGCGCAATGTGGTTAAGGCGACGTCTATCTGAACCAAGCAAGCGTTGGGTCGATTTGGGCTCGCAACCAGGATTATGCGTTGTAAGTTCGACGTCATCTGACGACGGTCGATCGGGATCAGGCAAGCGGTGAGCGAGCGGCACTTGCCTGACGATCGCTAATTTGCGTGCGACGGATCAGGCGCGCGTCGGCAGTGTCACGACCGTAATCGTCCTGATGCATGCGCGTCAGGACCAGTAGATACTCGAACCCATCGGCACTCCTTCGACTTAACGACTCTGAAACGCGTAAATTCCAACTGCAGGCTGATGGAAAGGGGGGCGCCTGATGGGCCATGCAGTTCACACGACCAATCGATATCAAAATTCAGCCCTTCCTGACTCGCGCGAATTCTCCACCTCAAGCTTGCAGCCCGTTAGAATGGTTGCGTTACACGCGACCGGTAGATGGCTGGCTGTACCCTCGAGTTCCCCCTATACCATGTCACTCCATACAGATTTTGCGTTCGATCTTCTAGAGGCGGTGAGGGGTATCGCTCCCGACGATTTTAATGGTCTCGGAATCCTCTTTTACCTCGGTCCTCTACGTCTGCCAGTCGTTCCCCTTGGTGACCAGACTTTGTTCGATCCTGCGCTACCGGTCGCCGGATTCCAGCACATTGCCCGAGTTCTCGCCGCCATCTCGACTGTCGCGTCCGTTTGGCATGATGGTTTTCACCTTATTGATGTCAAGACGACCCACTTGACGCACGTTTCCCAGTTCTTTGCCCCACCGATCGAAATTCTTCAAGCTTCGGCGCCTCGAGGTGCGCCGATGGGAGCTCGACAATTGGCAGCTGTCGCAGGCTCCCGAATGGATACGGTTGCTTGTACTGGGCTGTTGAGCAAAAGTGCCGATCCAATCGTCTTTTCCGGTGGTGTTCGCGTAGGACGGCGGGGGGAGTGATGGAAAACTTCACGCTTACAGAACAGCAGTTCAATCTGTTGAAGAAATCTTTTGCCGCGACTGTGGTGTTGCTCGCTGGGGCGGTCGCCTTGATTAACATCCACTTCTTTCAAGCCCCAGTGAACATAACGAGCCTATTTCGTTGGTTCACGACAGGCTTGTCCATGGCGTCTCTCTTGTTCGTCATTTTCTACAAATGGGCGTGGCGCATTGGCCCACTGCCAGCGTGGAGTGGGCGGCCACTGCTCCAAGGTGTATGGGTTGGATCCCTGACTTCTGACTACGGTCAAGCTGCCGGTACCCCACCGCTCACGTTACCCATCGTTTTCGTCATTAGGCAGACGTACCTGACACTATCGCTTCAAAGTTTCACACAGAGTCAGACTGGAGACTCGAGAGTGGAAGCAATCATTCGAAACGCGCGCAACAACGCGACGCGCCTCGCGTATGTTTTCGAGTTAAAAAATGAATATCCCGGTGCTCGAAAATTGGTAAATGGCGCTGGCGACCTCGAGCTACTCGCTGGAGATACGATACTTAAAGGTAGTTATTGGACCAGTAGCCCGACTCACGGTTCGTTAATCATGCAGCGCGTGTCGACACGCCCGGACGAGATAAAGCGATTTGAAGATGCTACTCAAAAGTGGCCGTTGGGCACGCTGTGGCGTGTGAAATGAGACCTACTGCCAGTCGCGAAATGCCTTCTTGATCGATTATGCGGTTTCCATGGGAGCATTGCTTGGTTGCGCATGACTCTATAGGCGTACTGAGGCGTAACGGAATTTCAAGGTCCTTGGCACCATCGGGACGGTCTGTTTGAAGGCCGGATGGCAGACGTGGATGCGGTGGCGAATGATGACCAAGAGGAGGCGTATGTCCGATAATCTTTTTCGAGTACTCTGCCTCGACGGCGGCGGAGCTAAAGGGTTTTACACTCTTGGCATCCTCCGTGAGATCGAGGCGATGATAGGAGCGCCTCTTTACGAGCGATTCGACCTGATCTTCGGTACGAGTACCGGATCGATCATCACTGCCATGCTTGCCTTAGGAAAGACCGTTCCTGAAATCATCGCGCTTTACCAAGATCATGTGCCTACGGTCATGAAGAACCAGAACGCAGATGGCAGATCAGGAGCACTAGCCGACCTGTCAACGACCATCTTCGGCGATACGATGTTCACCGACGTGAAAACGAGTATCGGCATTGTCGCCACGAAATGGGTACTCGAGAAACCGATGATTTTTAAGGCGCATATCGGGCAGGCACACGGAATGAAAGGTTCATTCGTGCCTGGATTTGGGGTGAAGCTCGGTGACGCAGTTCAAGCCTCTTGCTCGGCGTATCCATATTTCAATCGTAAGACGGTTGTTACGAGCAGCGGCGATAACATAGAGTTGATTGATGGGGGGTTCTGTGCAAACAATCCGACGCTTTACGCCATCGCCGATGCGACAGTTGCATTGGGAGTTCAGCCCGAAAACATCCGTGTTGTGAGTCTTGGCTGCGGCAACTATCCACCTCCACCGGTGAACTGGTGGACGGTGGACTACTGGAAGCAGAAGACTCCGGGAGTTCAGCTTCTGCAAAAAACGCTGGAGATCAATACGCAGTCAATGGATCAGCTTCGGGTGATTCTCTACAAGCATATCCAGACGATTCGCATTAGCCAGTCTTTCTCTGAACCTGCGATGGCGGCCGATCTCTTCGAGCACGACTTGAAGAAACTTAACGTGCTTACGCAGCGCGGGGTGCAGTCATTCGCAGAGCACGAGCAAGTGCTCCAAGCTTTTCTTCTCTGAAGGGGGTAGAGCAGATGGCAATTCCGGAATCACAGCTTGAAACATGGTCCCATCAAGGATCGGTCACGCAGTCTGCCCAAACGTATGGCACGATCCAGGACGCGTTAAATGACAGTAACTCGCCATACTACGCGAAGGACTTTTCGATCTTTCTCCAAGGGTCGTATGGTAACGACACGAACGTGTACCGGGACAGCGATGTCGATGTCGTAATCCGCCTTAACCAGACTTACTATGCGGACACCAACTCGCTAGAGCCCGACGCGAAGGCAAACTACGACAATGCATTCAGTTTGGCCACGTACACGTATGCGGAATTCAAGGCAGACGTCCTCGCATGGCTACAGAAGAAGTTTGGCGCAGATGTGGTGCCCGGGAAAAAGGCAATCTTTATTAAGGGCAATGGCACTCGCCGTGATGCGGACGTGATCGTTTGTTCGCAACACCGGAGGTACCGAGCTGCGAGCACTGGTGTGGATGCCCAGTATGACGAGGGCATTATTCTATGGGCAAGTGACGGTGCAGAGATCATCAACTTTCCGAAGCAGCATTCGGCGAACTGCATGGAAAAACACCAAAACACGAGCTCGCAGTTCAAGCGCATAGTCCGTGTTTACAAGAATATGCGAAACCGCATGATCGACGGCGGGTACATTGAGGATGGCATAGCTCCCTCGTATTTTCTTGAGGGGATGTTGTGGAATGTCCCAAATGACAAATTCGTCCAGAGCTACGAGGAATCGTTCGTTAACACTTTCAACTGGGTACTAAACGCAGACAAGACGCAGCTCGCGTGCGCGAACGATCTGCACTGGCTCGTGCGCGATTATGCCAACGTCTGTTGGTCGACGTCGGACTTCTACGCGTACCTCGCGGCTGTAACGAAGTACTGGAATGATTGGAAAACCTAGACGAAAACCCCTCATAAGCAGCGATGCTCTAGAAAACGGTGATGGTGGAGCTAATTCGAAAGCACAACTTAAACGGCATGTCACCGTGCCGATTTTGCTCGATTGGATTTGCGGTTGCCGGTAGCACCAAGAGATCGCATTGGGCATTGTTCTTTGCGTATACCTTCGGCACGATGACGAGCATCCCGTTAGTCTGGGCTCGCCAAGTTTCCATTGTGACCGAATAGGGCGCTTACATTGACGGGGAAATAGGGCTAGTAACCCTCGGTAGGTGGGCTCAAGTTCGATTGGATCGTTGCCGGTAAGCGGTACGAGACTGCCGTAGAGGTCTGTTGATCTTGGAAGTTTGATGGTTGAAAAGCGTCGAACTGGGAAGATTTATGGCTAATCCAGACCTCAATGGGACTGGTTCCGGGCTGTATTTTTTGCCAAGCCTGGCAGTTATATGGTTGTTGCAACGGAAGCCAATCGAGTTCCTCCACAATCAGCATCAGCACCGCCGACATCGCGCCGATGCCCGACAGCAGCAGCCCGATCTGCTTGCCGGTCGCGTCGCCGATCACGACCAGCGCGGCCGTGATGAACATCACCAGCTTGACGAGCTGCATCGCGCCTTTCAGCGACAGGCGCGGCTGGTCGCGATGGCTCGTGCGATGCGTGTGTTCGAGCGCGGACAGCGTCGCGCTGATCGTCATCGACAACAGGAATACGGTCAGCGCGAACAGCACCTTGTCGACGGCCTGCGCGGCCACGGCCGGGATGCCGGGCACCGCGGCGAGCCCGAGCTTGATCACGACGAACGGGACGATGCGGTTCAGCCACCTGAATGCGCCGAACTCGAACAGCGCGTCGTCGATGCGGGTGGCCGACAGCCGCGCGAGGCGCGCGACCACGCGAAACAGCAGGAAATGGACGGCGGCCGTGATCGCGCCGGCGGCGGCGAGCAGGATGAGGAGGCCGACGAGCGGCGCAAACCAGGATTCGTTCAGGGTCATAAGAGCAGGCAGGGTCCTTCTCGTGCGTTGAATCTGCGCCGCGATGCGGCGCGCGCCCGGTGAAGGGCACATGAAAGGGACCGTGATTGTGCCATCGGGTTCCGGCCGGATGCCGCGAATGCGTGACGCACGGCTCCCGAACATCCTCACCGTTGCGTGGACATTCCTCGTGTTCATGCCGCGCAACACACTGTGCACTTGCCACGCAATGCCCGCTCGGGGCACGATGCACGAACGGCTTTGCGCATCCCGTTTCCCCGTTATTCACGTCATCCACGCATTTCACGCATTTACGCATGCAAGATTCCAACGAAAGCCTGCCGTCACGCGTACCGCTGCTGAAGGGTGTTCTGCCGATTCGCCGGGCCGCGGCGATCCGCGACGCGTTCGCCGGCATCTCGCTTGCGTCGATGGATATCCCTCAGGTGCTCGGCTATGCGCGCATAGCCGGCATGCCGGCCGTGACGGGCTCGTCGATGCGTCGCCGGTTCCGCTGTGCTGGTTCGTCGTCGATGCGGGCGCGATCACCGATCTCGATTACTCGGCCGCGCGCACGATCACCGATCTCGTCAAGGCGCTGCACGCGCGCCGGATCGGCGTGCTGTTCGGGCGCGTGAACCGCTATCTGCACGCGGACATGGCGCGTCACCGGATCACGGAGATCGTCGGCGCGTCGTGCATCTTCCCGACGCTGCACCAGGCGCTGGAAGCGGCGGGCGTGACGTCGGCGCAGCAGGACCCGGGGGGCGTGTAGCCGGCAGCGGAAAGAACGCTAGGCGGCTGCGCGCACGCGCGCGAAGCCGTTGCGCAGGTGGCGGGCCAGTTCCGCTGCGGCCGGCGCGTGCTGGCCGCGCGGCAGATGGAGATTGATCGCGAAGTTCGGCAGGGCGGGCAGGCCGCTGTCGGCCGGCAGGATGTCGAGATCGGCCGGCACGGTGGACGCGAGCCAGACGGTCACCGCGAGATCGGAGCGCACGGTCGCGGCCGTTGCGTCGATGCTGCCGTTCTCGAACACGGTGCGCCACGCGCGATCGCATGCACGCAGCGCGTCGAGCACGGTCGGGCGGAACGCGCAGGTCTGGGCGACCATCGACACGGGCAGCGGCGTGCGCAGGTGTGCGGTGCCGCCTTTCGCTCCAACCCAGACCAGACGGTCGACGGCGATGCATTCGCCGCGCGACGGCCCGACCGGCGCCTCGATCAATGCGACATCGATCTCGCCCTGCCTGAGCGCCTTGCGCAGTTCCGGCGACGCCGCGCACACGAGCGACAGCGCGACGTGCGGATGCGCGTGCGCATAGCCTTTCAGGATCGGCGCGAGGCAGCTGCCGACGAGATCCTGGGGCGCGCCGATGCGCACGGCGCCTTCCAGCGCACCGGCCGTCATGTCGGTCAGCAGCGCGTCGTGCGCGGCGAGCAGCCGGCGCGCCTGCCCGAGCATCCGCTCGCCGTCGGCCGTGAGCAGCAGGTTGCGATGCTCGCGCACGAACAACGGGCCGGACAGCGTTTCGAGCCGCGCGACCTGCTGACTGACCGCGCCTTGCGTGAGGTGCAGTGCGCGGCCCGCCGCCGTCATGCTGCCGTGATCGGCGACCGTGACGAAGGCGCGAAGCAGGGCGATGTCGAGGTTGCGTACCATGGGTCGCATTATGATCGCTAATGACAGGCATAAAAAGCTTTCGCTGTCGTAATGGCGGGATCGCGGGTAAAACGAGGCTTCGACGACGCCGACCGGGAGCCCGCGTGCCGCTTCAAGACTACTTGCCGCTGATGCTTTTCGTGATCGTGTCCACGGTGACGCCGGGTGGCGCGACGACGCTTGCAACGGCGTCGGGCGCGCATTTCGGCTATCGGCGTTCGTTGCCGATGATGGCGGGCATCGCGGCCGGCCTGGCATCGATGGCGGCGGCCGCCGCCGCCGGGCTCGGCAGCGTATTGCTCGCGGTGCCTGCGCTGCAGCTCGGGATGAAGGGTCTCGGCTCGCTGTATCTGCTGTGGCTGGCCATGCGCATCGCGCGCGGCGGCAAGCCCGGACACGCCGCTGCCGTGCACCGGCCGCAAGGGTTCGTCAGCGGCGTATGGATGCTGTGGCACAACCCGAAGGGCTGGGCGATGACGCTCGGCGCGGCCGCGTCGTTCGCCGCGCTCGCGTCCGGACCCGTGAGGCTCGGCGCCTTGCTCGGGCTCGCGTTCGGCGTGGCGGCGATGGCATCGCTGTCGCTCTGGTGTTGTGCCGGCCTGCTGTTCGCGCGCGTGCTGCGCACGGAGCGGCAGTGGCGTTGCGTGAATGCCGGGTTGGGCGTCCTGCTCGCGGCGTCGATCGTGCCGATGTGGTTGCGATAGCGACGCTGCGCGCGCGGCGCAGGCGCGCCATTCAGCGCGAACCGACTCGCGCGGCTCCTGTCGGCCGTTCGCCCGCGCCGCTGGACCATCGCGGCAGCCGCAACGTCGTCACGACGCTCGCCGCATGCAGCGCGCAAAGCAGGCCGAACGCCCACGCATACGCGGCCCCGTGCGAGCCGCTCGTCGTTGCCGATTCGACCTGCAGCCGCCACGCGAGAAACAGCGTGCACGTCGTGGTGAACGTCGGGCCGCCGAGACGCGCGACGATATTGAGCGACGTCGTCGCCATCGGCAGGTTGCGCCGCTCGACCGACGCATACGCGGCGGAAATCGACGGGGCGCCGATCGCGCTCTGGCCCATCCCGCGCAGAAACAGTGCGGGCACCAGCACGTAGGGATCGAAGCCGGCCAGCGCGAGATACACGAACGGCAGCGTCGCGACGAACGCGAGCATCGCGCCGGCGGCGGCCAGCCGGCGCACGCCGAACCGGCTCGTCAGCGCACCCATCGACGGAAAGGTGACGAGCATGCCGAGCCCGAGCGGCGCCAGCAGCCAGCCCATCTCGCCGGGCGAGCGGCCGCACGCTTCGATCAGGAACACGGGAATCAGCATCTGGCCCGCGTAGATCGCGCCGTTCGACAGGAACTGGGTGGCGGCGGCCGCGCCGAACACGCGCGAGCGAAACAGCGCGAGGTCGATCAGCGCATGCTCGCCCTGGCGCCGCGCGACGCGCAGGAACGCAGCGAGCAGCAGCACGGAAACCGCGATCGCGGCGATACCCGGCACGGCGTTGATCCGCTCCGCGCCGTACAGGAACAGCACGAGCGCGGGTGACAGCAGCGCGAGGCCGACCCAGTCGAGCTCGCGCCGCTGCGTTTCCTCGCGGTCGCCGGGCAGGAACCACGCGGCCAGCGCGAGCGCCAGCGCGCCGACCGGCAGGTTCACGAGAAAGAGCCAGCGCCACGACGCGTGCTGCAGGATCGCGCCGGCGACGACCGGGCCCAGGATCGGCGCGAGCAGCACGGGCACCGCCGCATAGCCGATCACGCGCGCCATCTGCTGGCCGGCCACGCGTGCGATCATCATCTGCGCCATCGGCGCGAGCAGCCCGCCGCTGACGCCTTGCAGCACGCGGAACGCGATCAGCGACGGCGCGGACCACGCGAGCCCGCACAGCGCCGACGTCAGCGTGAACCCGGACAGACTCCACAGGTACAGCGCCTTCGCGCCGATGCGGTCGACCAGCCAGCCGTTCAGCGGCAACACCAGCGTGAGCGCGAGCAGGTAGCCGCTCGTCACCCACTGGATCGTCGACAGGCTCGCGTGCAGGTCGGTCGCGAGGCTCGACAGCGACACGTTGACGATCGTCGCGTCGAGCTGCGACAGCAGCGAGCCGAGCGTCGCGACCGCGCTGACTTTCCAGATCGACGGATCGAGCCGGCCGGCCGCAGGGCCAGGCATCGGCCGAGCGCACTTGTCGCTCACGCGCCGCACCGGTCGAGCAGTGCGAGGATCTCTTGCGTCGAACCCGTCTCGCCGAGACGCGGGAACAGCCGTTCGACGCTGTTCGTGTGCGCGTCCGCGTCGAGGTCGGTCATCGCGTCTACCGCGAGCGTCACGTTGTAGCCGAGTTCGTGCGCCTGCCGGGCCGTCGATTCGACGCCGATGCTGGTCGCGATGCCGGTCAGCACGATCTGCGTGACACCGGCCGCTTTCAGGTAGGCGTCGAGATCGGTGCCGGTGAACGCGCCCCAGGTTTGCTTCGTCACGGCGTGGTCGCCCTGCTGGCGGTTCAGTTCGGGCACGAGGTCGGCCCAGTCGGCGGGAAGGGCATCCAGGCGCGCTTGCTTGTGCGTACGGCCCGGCGCGCCGCCGTCGACATTGACGAGTACGACCGGCAGGCCGCGGCCGCGGAATGCGTCGAGCAGTGCGCGCGTGCGCTCGACCACCGGAGCGACCGGGTGGGAAGTGGGCAGCGCGACGATGCCTTTTTGCAGGTCGATGACGACGAGCGCCGTGCGGGTGTCGAGACGGGTTGGGCTCATGGTGTCGATGCTCCGTGAATTGGGCAAAGGGAAGCGTGCGCGTGGATGCCGCGTCGCACGCCGGCGGAGGTCATTGCTCGCCGATGCGCCGGATCAGCGGAATCGCGGCAGCGAGCGTGCGGATGTCTTCGGGGTCGAGCTGCCCGATCGCGGCGCCGAGCCACTTGTGCTTTGCGGTGTTGCGCTTGCGCTGTGCTTCCAGGCCGGCCGCGGTCAGCAGGAACAGGATCTGGCGGCCGTCGGTCGGGTGCGGCTCACGTTCGACGAGCCCGTCTTCCTCGAGGCTCGCGAGAATTGCCTTCATCGACTGCGGCTTCATCGCCTCCGCGCGGGCGAGATCGGCGGTCGTCATCGGGCCCTGTCGTTCGAGCCGCGCGAGCGCGCTCATCTGCGACATGCCGAGCCCTTCGGACTCGATCTCGGAGCGCAGCCGGCGGATCAGTTGACCGACCGCGAGGGTCAGATCGGCGGCGACGGTGTCGGCGGAAACGCCGGATGTGCGGGGTGGTGTCATGCGGAGGATCATAGAATATGACAGTTAAACTTGCAAGTTTAACTGTCTAGTTGGGCGGTGATGTGCGACGTGCGACTCGTCGGTTCGTCGGTTCGTCGGTGCGCTCGGGTGAGCGGAACAGCGGCCGGTGGCGCGCAACCGCCGGCTTGCGAGATGCCGACGGTGTGCGGCGGGGCGCTACGCGCGGCGCGGCGACGGAACCCGCACGACGTCGTTGTACGTCGGCGATGCATCCTCGTGCAGCAGGTCGCCGAGATATTGCGCGAGTTCGTCCGCGGCGAGCGCGGGCGGAATCTGCAGGTTGGCCGGCCGCCGCTTGCCTTCGGTGCCGAGATCGAACACCGCCCAGCGGCCGTTCGTACGCACGACGGCGAGCAGGCGTCCGAACGCGTTGAAACGGTATTCGTCCTGCATGGCTTCGCTCCTTCGTCGATGAGCGCGCCGGTCGCGCGCGTCGGGTTTACTGGATCGAGCAGGCCAGCCAGCGATGGATCTTCAGCGCGTCGCTCGACACGCCGGCGCGCGTCGGTGCGCCGAGCAGCACGACCGTTTCGCGGCGGCCGTTCACGCGCATGCGCATCACGACGCCGTGCCCCGATTCGTTGATGAAGCCGGTTTTCTGCAGCCGGATCGGCAGGCGGCCATGGCGGACGAGCGGATCGGAGTTCACATACAGCAGTTCGCCGTCACCGGCCTGCACGGTGGTCGACGTGTCCGTCGAGAAATAGCGGATCAGCGGATCCTGCGCGGCCGCGCCGACGAGCCGCGCGAGATCCTCGGCGGTCGACACGTTGTGCGGCGACAGCCCGGTCGGTTCGCGGAAATGCGTATGACGCATCCCGAGCCGGCGCGCTTCGCGGTTCATCGCCTTCACGAACGCGGCGCGCCCGCCCGGATAGTCGCGGCTCAGCGCGGCGGCCGCGCGATTCTCCGACGACATCAGCGCGATATGGAACATCTGGCGGCGCGACAGTTCGGCGCCGATCGGCAGCCGCGAACCGGTGAACTTGATCGTATCGCGATCACGTGAGGTGACGCGCAGCACGCCGTTCAGCGGCCGGTCCGCGTCGCGCGCGACGACGGCGGTCATCAGCTTCGAGATCGACGCGATCGGCCGCACGGTGCGTGCGTTGCGCGCCAGCAGCGGCGTGCCGGAGTCGACGTCGAGCACGTAGGCCGCGCGTGAGTGCAGCGAGCGCACCGCGTGCGGGCTGTAGCCGCAGCTCGCGAGCAGGCGCGGCTTCGCGGCGGGGCGCGGGCGAACCGCGTCCGTGCGTTTCGCGCGCCGATGCTGCGGCGCGGGTGCCGCGTGATGCCTGACCGCATGATGCTTGACGCGCGGGCGGCGGTGCTTGACGGCCTTGTTCTTGCGGTGGGCGGGCTTCTTCTTGACGACGTTCGCATGCGCTTGCGGCGACGCGGTGCGATGCGGCTGCGCGCGCTGCGCGGACGCGTTCGTTGCGAACGCGAGTGTCAGGAACGAGAGGGCGATGATCAGGGTGGTCCGGGCGCGAGGCAGGCGCGCGATGAGGCCGGTCAAGCGAAAGTCTCCTTTTCACGCGCGTTGCGGCGGCGCGAAACGCGTGGGCGGTCAGCGGGTGCGGGAAATTATAAGGTCGATCGCGTGGCGATGACGATCGATGTGTGCGCAATGGTGCGTGATGCGGGCGGATTCCTGCTGTTTTTTTGCGGATCGTCGAAGGTGCGCATTCGACGGAATGCGCTTGAGACGAAGGCTCAGCGCGGCCAGTTCCGCCGCGACACGACCGCGAAGCTGAGTGCGATCGAACCCGTGACGGCGCGCGGCGGCGCGTCGTCCAGCACATCGCCGAAGCGGAAGCGGCGGCTGCGTCCGTCGACGCGCGCGGCACGACGTTCGGGCACCGGCGCGTCGGACTCGGCACCGCTTTCGCCGGCGACCACCGTGTCGCACGACATATCGGTCAGGCACTCGGCCGCATGATCAAAGGGCATGACAGTGAATTCCGGGAGGGGCATGTCCGTATTGAACGTCATGCCGTTCGATCAGTAAAATGAATGTTTCGATCGATACGATTCCTTTAAAGAATGGAATTGAAACTGCTGCGAACCTTCCTGACGGTCACCGAGCTCAGCCATTTCAGCCGCGCGGCCGACGTGCTGCACATGAGCCAGCCGGCGCTGAGCAAGCAGATCGGTGCGCTCGAGGCGAGCCTCGGCGGCAAGCTGTTCGAGCGCGGGCGCCACGGTGCGGAGCTGACGCCGTTCGGCGAACGCTTCCTGCCCGACGCACAGGCGCTCGTGCGCGATGCGGACGAGATCCTCGCGCGTGCGCGGGAGGCGACCAGCGGACAACGCGGGCATCTGCGGCTAGGCATCTGCCTGTCCGTGCTGACGCTCGTGCCGAAACTCGTCGCGGAGTTCCGGCGCCGCAATCCGGGTATCGCGGTCACGCTGAGCGACCTGTCGTCGTCCGAACAGACACGCCGGCTGCGCGCCGGCAAGCTCGACGCCGGTTTCCTGCGTTTGCCGTCCGATGAAGGGCTGTCGTCGTTCAAGGTGATCGACGAGGGGCTCGCGCTCGCGGTGCCGCCGCACCTCGGCTTCAAGCGCGTGCCGGCCGATCTCGACGTGCTCAACGAGATCGGCTTCATCGCGCTGCAGCGCGCACGCGGCCCCGGGCTCGCCGCGCAGATCGACCGGTGGTGTGTCGAGCGGCGCTTCGTGCCGCAGGTCACGCAGCAGGCGGAGGACGTGCAATCGGTGCTCACGTCGGTCGCGGCCGGGGTTGGCGTCGCGTTCATTCCGTCGCGCGCGCAGTACCTGCTGCGCGACGCGACCGTCCTGCCGCTCGACGGCAGGGACGCGAAATGGCGCGTCGGGCTCGCGTGGCTGTCCGGCCGCGACGATCCCGTGACCACGCGTTTCGTGTCGTTCATGCGCGCGGCGCTCAGGGGCGCATAACGCGGCGTATAGTGTCCGCGATTGCAGTCTTCCCGAATCCCGGCCCGGCGCCGGCTCACGAACCCGAACCGATGACTTCCGAACCCGACGACTCTCCGCTCGATCCCGCGCTCGTTGCGACGCTCGCGACGCTGCACGAAGCCGCGACCGATCCGTCCGGCAAGGCATGGTCGCTGCCGAAGATCGCGAAGCGCACGCAATTGCCGATGAGCACGCTGCGCCGCGTGCTGACCCAGCTCGACGCCGCCGGCCTGAGCGCGACGACGCTGAACGAAGACGGCACCGGCAGCGCCGCATTGACCGAGGAGGGACGCGCCGTGTGCGCGCAACTGTTCGGCGCGCGCGACGCCCGATGAAACAACGGGCCGCCCGAAGGCGACCCGTCGCAAGGTGGTTCGACATGCGGCGTCGGCCGCATCTTCACGGCATCACCATCGCGCCGTCACCCCGCCCATGACGGAGTGACGGTAGGTCTGGTCGTTCAGCCCGCGCCGGTAGCCGATGTCGAGATCGAGCCAGCGCTTCGGCGAGTAGATCGCACCCGCGATCACGAACGCCGGATTCGCGCCGGCCGTGCTTTCGGTGTTGCGCGACATGCCGATGTCGGCCACGAGCTGTACCTTGTCGGTCGCCTTGTAGAGCGCCGCGGCCGACACGGCCCAGACCGAACGCAGGTCGCTCTGGCGGTTCGGCTGGTAGGCGAGGCCCGCATTCGCGAGCAGCGAGAAGCGCGCGACGTCGGCTTGCGCGAGCAGCGTCGCGCCGGTGCCGACGCGGCCCGTGCCGAGCCCGTGATCGTTGTTGCCGGTCGGCAGCGTCACCTTCGGTTTCAGCGCGAGCGACAGCGGCCCGCGTTCGACGAAGCGCCATTTCATGCCGATCTCGACATCGCCGATGCCCGCGCCGTTGTCGTCGGTCCGCGTTTGCAGATGCGTATAAGGCGCGTTCACGTAGAGATCGACGTGTTCGCCGAACCCGCGCGTGAGCGTCGCGTTCCACAACTGATGGCGGCCGTTTTCGTCCTGTTTCGAGGTTTCCTCGCCGTTGAACTCGACCTGCCAGTTCGCATTGCCCTGCGTACCCGTGTCGTCGCTGACGAGCGGATGGGCTGCGTACGCATCCAGCGGCGCGAGGAGGGCGCTCGCAGCCGCGAGCGGAAGCATTCTTTTCATGAAGTCACCCATGATGCGTCGTGGGCGGCCGGCCCGCGCGGGCCGGCTGCCACCGTTCGGAAGCAATCAGAACCACTGCTTGTAGCGACGCACATAGATCGTCTTGACGATCTGCGCGAGCAGGATGTAGCCGACCATCGTCGCCGCGAGCCACAGCCAGTAGGTGCCCGGCAGGTGCATGAAGCCGAGCGAATCGGCGAACGGCGAGAACGGCAGCCAGCAGCCGATCGCGATCGCGGTGAACGTCGACAGCAGCACCGGCAGCGCGGCCGTGCTCTGCAGGAACGGGATCTTCTGCGTGCGCAGCAGGTGCACGACGAGCGTCTGCGACACGAGGCTCTCGATGAACCAGCCCGAGTTCATCACGATCTGGCCGCCCGAGCCGCCGTGCAGGTGATACATCGCACCCGCGCCGAACACGGTCCACATCAGCACGTAAGTCGTGATGTCGAACACCGACGAGGTCGGCCCGACCCACAGCATGAAGCGGCTGATGTTGCCGGCTTCCCACTTGCGCGGCTTCTTCAGGAACTCGGGATCCATCCGGTCCCACGGCAGCAGCATCTGCGACGTGTCGTAGATCAGGTTCAGCACGAGCAGCTGGGTCGCGAGCATCGGCTCCCACGGCAGGAACGCGCTGGCGACGAGCACCGAGAACACGTTGCCGAAGTTCGAGCTGGCGGTCATGTTCAGGTACTTCAGGATGTTGCCGAACGTCTCGCGGCCCTTGATCACGCCTTCCTCGAGCACCATCAGGCTCTTTTCGAGCAGGATGATGTCGGCGGTTTCCTTCGCGATGTCGGCGCCGCTGTCGACCGAAATGCCGACGTCGGCGTCGCGCAGCGCGGGGGCGTCGTTGATGCCGTCGCCGAGGAAGCCGACCGTGTGGCCGTTCGCCTGCAGCGCCTTCACGATGCGCGCTTTCTGCAGCGGCGTGAGCTTCGCGAACACCGTCGTGCGTTCGACGACCTGCGCGAGCGTCGCGTCGTCGAGCGCCTCGATTTCGGCGCCGAGCATCGGCTTGCCCGGTTCGAGGCCGACCTGGCGGCAGACCTTCATCGTGACGGTCGGGTTGTCGCCCGTCAGCACCTTCACCGCCACGCCATTCTCGCGCAGCGCGGCGAGCGCCGGCGCGGCCGACTCCTTCGGCGGATCGAGGAAGGTCAGGAAGCCGCGCACGACGAGGTCGCGCTCGTCGGCGGTGCGGTACTGTTCGCGTTCGTCGCCGCGCGGGATCATGCGCGTCGCGAGCACCAGCACGCGGAAGCCGTCCTCGTTGTACGCGTTTGCCTGTTCGAGCAGCCGCTTGCGCGCGACGAAGTCGAGCGGGCGCACGCCGTCCTCGTCCTGCACGTGGGTCGACACCGCGAGCATTTCCTCGACCGCGCCCTTGCAGATCAGCAGGTGCGTGCCGTGCGTGTCCTCGACGACGACCGACAGGCGGCGACGCACGAAATCGAACGGCAGTTCGTCGATCTTCTTGTAGCCCTGCGGCTTCACACGGTCGCCGATCTCGTCGGCGCGCGCGACGACGGCGATATCGATCAGGTTCTTCTGGCCGCTCTGATGAAAGCTGTTCAGCCAGCCGAGCCGCAGGATGTCCTCGTTCTTGTGGCCGGACAGGTCGAGATGGTGTTCGAGGATGATCTTGTCCTGCGTGAGCGTGCCGGTCTTGTCGGTGCACAGCACGTCCATCGCGCCGAAGTTCTGCACGGAGTTCAGCCGCTTCACGACGACCTTGCGGCGCGCCATCGCGATCGCGCCGCGCGCGAGGTTCGCGCTGACGATCATCGGCAGCATCTCGGGCGTGAGGCCGACGGCCACCGCGAGCGCGAACGTGAGCGCGCTGAGCCAGTCGCCCTTGGTCAGGCCGTTGATCATGAACACGATCGGCACCATCACGAACATGAACTTGATCAGCAGCCAGCTCACGCTCGCGACGCCGCGATCGAAGCTCGTCTCGATGCGCTTGTGGCTCACGACGTTGCGCGCGAGCGAGCCGAAGTAGGTGTCCTCGCCGGTCGCGACGACGACGGCCGTCGCGGTGCCGCTGACCACGTTGGTGCCCATGAAGCACACGTTCTCGAGATCGAGCAGCGACGTCGATGCGCCGTTCGCCGCGCCGGTTTTCCCCGCCATGCCCGTGTCAGCCGACTTGCCGGCGACCGCGCCGAGCGTGTCGTACTTCTCGACCGGCAGCGCTTCGCCGGTCAGCACGGCCTGGCTGATGAACAGGTCGCGCGACGCGAGCAGGCGCACGTCGGCGGGGATCATGTCGCCGGCCGACAGGTGCACGATGTCGCCGACCACCACTTCGCGCATCGGCACCTCGCGGCGCGCCGGCTCGGACGTGTCGGTCACCGCGCGCTGCACGGTCGCCGTCGTGCGGACCATCGCCTTGAGCTTCTCGGCCGCACGCAGCGAACGGAATTCCTGCACGAAGCGCAGCAGCGCGCTGATCGTGACCATCGTCAGCAGGATCGTCATGCCGACGTAGTCGCGATCGTCGGGCGCCGCGAAGTAGACGTCGGTGCAGAAGCTGATCGCGGCCAGCACCAGCAGCACGTAGACGAACGGATTGTGGAACGCGTGCAGCAACTGTCGCGTCCAGTGCGGCGGCTTGTCGTGCGCGATTTCGTTCGGACCGTTGTGCTGCAGACGATCGGCGGCCTGGTCGTAGGTGAGGCCGCGCGTGCCGGTGCGCAGCGACTTGAAGGTTTCTTCGAGCGGGCGGGCTGCTTCCTGCGCGGCGCGCATGATGGGCGGCTCGTTCTGCTGTCCGGGGCCGGCGTTGATGAAGCCGCGCTGTTTCTTTTGCGAGGTATTGCGTTGTGTCATGTGTCGCTCCTTGCGCACGAGGCGGCGGGCGGGGAGCGACGGTGACGTTATCGACGCACGAGCGCTCTCCGCCGCGTCGCGTCAGGCGCGATCGGCTGTGGATCGGTGAAGAGGGGAACGCTCGCCGGCGCGCGCAGTGCGGTCGGAGGGGCGATGCGCAGCGTCGCACCGGCGAGCGGTAATCGACTACTGTCGTCTGGGTTCATCTGCACTCCTGTCGGTTGCGGGTAGCGGGCACGGGCGATCGGCAACCGCGCACGCACGAAGGTGCGCGGCCGGATGGCACGCGAACGGAACACGCGCGCAGCTCGCGCTGCGCGCAGCACGAACGCACGCGCGCGGCAGCGTACCGTTGCGCGGCGCGGGCATTCGGCGATATCGAAAAATTCGGCGGGGGATTCTGGCCGGTCAGGCCGGAAGGGCGCCGCATCCTGCTTCCCGGGATGCGGCAGAAGACGAGGCTCTGCGCGGTTTCCTCAGGCAGCAGTCAAGTTGGTCGAGGACCAACTACAACTCGCATCGGTGTTCACAGAACACTCCATGTAATCAGACGGGGGCGATGGTAATGGGTCGTCG
Source organism: Burkholderia sp. Bp9140 (assembly GCF_003853425.1). Taxonomy (NCBI): domain Bacteria; kingdom Pseudomonadati; phylum Pseudomonadota; class Betaproteobacteria; order Burkholderiales; family Burkholderiaceae; genus Burkholderia; species Burkholderia sp. Bp9140. The sequence continues at coordinate 271,907 of NZ_QTPQ01000003.1, read as the reverse complement.
TGCGAAGCGTCAACCCTTTTTTCCGCCCTTTTTTTCAGGCAATTCTTGCAGAACGTTAGCGCGGGGATGCCGGCTCCACGGATGACAAAAACCGCGCGCATGCCGTGCAGGCGTGCGCGCGGTTGCGTCGAGGCAGCGCGCCGGTTATTGCGTGGCCGCCGTGACGGCCGCACCTGCATCGGCGATGCCGGAGCCGGCCGGCAGTGCGGTGCACGACGTGCTGGCCGGCAGCATCGCCGCACGCGCGCCGCCCTGCAGCTTCTGCTGGATCTGCGCGGGCGTGAGATTGCCGTTCACCGACAGCATCAGCCCGACGATGCCCGTCACCTGCGGCGTGGCGAGGCTCGTGCCGCTCGCCGTGCCGTACGTGTCCGTGCCCGGCGTCGTCGTGCCGCTGTTGGCCGTCGACAGGATGTTGACGCCCGGTGCGCTCAGCGCGACGTCGGAGCCGAAGTTGCTGAACGATGCGCGGCGACCGGTCGCGTCGGTCGCGCCGACGGTGATCACGCCGCGGCAGTTCGCGGGCTGGTCGAGCGCGGTCGACAGGCCGTCGTTGCCGGCCGCGACGACCACGGTCACGCCCTTTGCGTTCACGTCGTCGATCGCCTTCTGGAAGGTTGCGCTGCACGCGCCGACGCCGCCCAGGCTCAGGTTGATGACCTTCGCGGGATTCGGGTTCGTCGGCACGCCGGCGACCGGAATGCCGGCCGCCCAGCGCATCGCGTCGGCGATGTCGCTCGTCGTGCCGCCGCACTTGCCGAGCACGCGCACCGGCAGGATCCGGCCGAGCCACGCCACGCCGGCGACGCCCATACCATTGTTGGCCGTCGCGCCGATCACGCCCATCACGCGCGTGCCGTGCCAGCTGCTGCTGCTCGGTTCGCTCGCGCAGTGATAGTACGGGCCGCTGGAATCGTCGAGTTCCTGCTGCGTGACCCAGTCGCCCGGATCGGCCGCATCGGTGCCGCGCGTCTGGCCGTTGTTGCTGGTGTTGACGTTCGAGATGAAGCTGTAGCCGGGCAGCAGGTTGCCGACGAGGTCGGGGTGCGGCCGATAGCCGGTGTCGAGCACGGCCGTGACGACGGTCGGCGAACCCTTGGTCCGCGTCCAGGCCGGCGGCGTATTGATGCCGACGCTCGCATCGGACAGATACCACTGCTGGCTGTAGGCGGGGTCGCTCGGCGTGTCGCGGATCCGCATCGGGTGATCCGGTTCCGCGTAGTCGACGTCGCCGTCGGCCGCGAATGCCTGCGCGAGCGCTGCCGCGTCGGCCGATTCGATGCGCTGGCCGATCGACAGCACGGCCGTGCCGTCCGACAGGGTCCGCTCGACCAGCACGTTCAGCGATGCCTGCGACGTCGTCACGGCCGCATACGCACGGGCGGCGCTGGCTGTCGTCGGCGCCGTCCAGCGCGTCATCGAGCGCTGGATCACCGCGTCGAGCCGCGTGCCGGTGTCGAGGGCGGCCATCGCACGCGTGGCCGTCAGCGTCTTCAGCTTGACGATCAGATGATCGACCGGCGGCTCGGCCGGCGTGGTTGTCTGGGCGGCCATCTGCACGGCGGCCTGCTGGGACGTGCACGCGTTGCTGCCGGAGGCGGGGGGCGGAGTCGTCGGGGCCGGCGCCGGGGCCGGTGCCGAGTTGGTCGGCGACGGGTTGCTGCCGTCGCCGCCGCCGCCTCCGCAGCCGGCGATCGGTAGCAGGGCCGCGGCGGACAGCATGCCGGCGAGCATGCGCGCATGGGCGGAATGGGCCAGCGCGAAATTGAAGCGTTTGGCTTTCATGTTGAAAGTCGATCCTCGGAGATAACCGTCGTGCCGGCGGTGGTGCCCGGTCCGGCTCAAACCGGACCTCGTTTTTTCTCTGGCGCGTGCGGAGTTTCCGCGACGCGACATGCATTGGGTAACGGCTGCTTTGGCGGCTTCTTGAATATGTTTTGTACGAAAGAAGGGCGGGACGCAAACGATTGCGGTGCTGCGCCGCAGCGCGAACGTGCGTTTGGAACGGATGACCGAACGCGCGGGGACGAGACCGCGGACGACCGGTCGGGCGCAATACGCTTCTTGCGCGCCACGGAAAGCGACCGCTCGCGGCGGGCGCCTGACGCTTTCCCTGATACGGTGCAAATTTTGTCGGGCGTACGATCGCGATTCGATCAACGTTTCGTCAGGAGAAAAGCATGGATCGCCGCTTCCGTTGGCTGGCCGTTGCGCTGACCTGCGCGCTGGCGGGCACCGCGCACGCGCAGGCCCTCACTGGCACGCTGAAGAAGATCAAGGACACGGGCATCGTGTCGCTGGGTATCCGCGAATCGTCGGTGCCGTTCTCGTATTCGGACAACCAGCAGAAGAACATCGGTTACTCGCGCGACATCGCGGCGCGCATCATCGACGCGCTCAAGACGGAGCTGAAGGCGCCGAACCTGACGGTGAAGGAAATCCCGATCACGTCGCAGAACCGGATTCCGCTGTTGCAGAACGGCACGATCGACTTCGAGTGCGGGTCGACGACCAACACGCTGGAGCGGCAGAAGCAGGCCGCGTTCTCGAACAGCATCTTCCTCTACGGGATCCGCTTCAGCACGCGCAAGGAGTCGGGCGTGAAGGACTTCCCGGACCTGGCCGGCAAGACGGTCGCGACGACGGCCGGCACGTCGGACGAGCGCCTGCTGCGCAAGCTCAACGAGGAGAAGGGGATGAACATGACGATCATCAGCGCGAAGGACCACGCCGAAGCGTTCATGAACGTCACGACGGGGCGCGCAGTCGCGTTCGTGATGGACGAGCCGCTGCTGTACGGCGAGATCGCGAAGGACCGCAACCCGGGCGCGTACACGGTGACGGGCACGCCGCTCGTGCATGAAAACTACGCGTGCATGATGCGCAAGGACGATCCGGCGTTCAAGCACGTGGTCGATGGCGTGATCGCGAAGATGCAGACCTCGGGCGCGGCCGAGAAGCTCTACGACCAGTGGTTCATGCAGCCGATTCCGCCGAAGGGCGTGAGCCTCAACTATCCGCTGTCGCCGGAGATGAAGCAGCTGTTCAGGAATCCGACGGATCAGGCGCAGTACTGATCGAAGCTTCGAAGCGGGATTGCATCGCAAATAAGGAACCGCCGGCACATGCCGGCGGTTTCGGTTTCCGGCCCGGTCGCTCGCGCGACGGAGCCGGGCATCAGCCCTTGATTTCCGGCCCGCGCGCGGGCCGCCGGCGGCATGCCGCCCGACGACGAAGCCTGCATCTCGACGCTCGCGCCGCCATGGGGGCTGTGCCAGCTCCCCGTGCCGACCTGCATCGCGCCGACGGACGTCCGGACGACGCGCGTCTCGGCCTCCACGGGCACCGCCTGCCCGTTGGACGGAGCTGTGCCGGGTGCTCGGGGCGGCTTGGCGAGGAACGTAAACGGGCACCCAGCGCGGTTCGGAATGTGCCGCAATCGGCATTCAACCTCGCCCGCGCCATGGGATTCCTGTCGCGCCGCGCAACAACAGGCACAATATGCGCTTCGCCACGCACCGGTGTTCGTCATTCGAACAAGCTGGCGCGTGTCGCCGCCGTCCGAATCCTTCCCGGTTGTCATGAACGCCTCGCTCACTCCCGCGCGCGAATCGAACTCGCCGCGCTTCCTGTTGTTCCTGATCTGCCTGTTCGCCTCCGCCGGCCAGCTCGCGATCGACATCTACGTGCCCGCGCTGCCCGACATGGCGCGTTCGTTCGCGACCACGCCGCAGGCGATCCAGTCGAGCGTGTCCGGCTACATGGCCGCCTATGCGCTCGGCCAGCTGATCTTCGGCCCGGTCGCGGATGCGTACGGACGCAAGCGCGTGCTCGCGTTCGGGCTCGTCATCTACACGATCGGGTGCCTGCTGTCGCTCGGCGCGCCGAACCTGGAGACGTTCGTGCTGGCGCGCTGCCTGCAGGGCTTCGGGATCGCGACCACCAACCTGCTCGCGAAGGCGATCATCACCGACTCGTTCTCGGGCCAGGCGCTGATGCATGCGTTCACCTACATGTCGATCGCATGGGGGCTCGCGCCGATCATCGCGCCGGTGATCGGCGCGCACCTGCAGGAATGGTTCGGCTGGCGCGCGTGCCTCGTGTTCCTGCTGGTGTATTCGCTGGTGATGTGGGCGCTGTTGTGGCACTACCGGGAAACCTTGCCGAAACCGGTCCGTCTCGAGCCGCGCACGCTGATGGCGAACGCGGGCAAGGTGCTCGCGAGCCCGGTGTTCCAGAGCTGCTTCCTCGCACAGGGGCTGTGCTACAGCATCCTGCTGGTGTTCAATATTGTCGGACCGTTCATGGTGCAGACCACGCTGCACAAGCCACCGACCTTCTTCGGTTATCTCGCGCTCGGGATCGGGCTGATGTATTTCCTCGGCGGGCTGTCGAACCGGATGCACGGGCGCGGGCTGCCGAGCGCCGAGCAGCGCTTGCGCATCGGCGCGCGCGTGATGGCGGCCGCGGCGGTCGTGATGCTCGTGCTGGCGCTGACCGTCGGCCTGCGCGTATGGACGCTCGCGACGCCGGTGCTCGTGATGGGCTTCTGCGCGGGCGCGATGTATCCGACGCTGATGGCCAAGGGCAATTCGCTGTTTCCGCATATCGCCGGGCTGACGAGCGCGATCCTCGGGTGCGCGCTGCTGCTCGTGTCATCCGCGATGATGGGCCTCGCCGGCTTCGTGTCGGTGCAGGTGCTGACGCCGCTCGCGGTGTTCTTCGTCGCATTGTCGTTCATCGTCGTGTGGATGGTGACGAAGCTGCTGCGCTACCTGACGCAGCAGCAGGCCGCGAGCGTTGCTTGCGGAAGCGGGGAGGCGGCGTAAGCCGAGCAGGCTGCATGAGAGTGCGTGCCGCAACGGCACGCCGGCCGCTCACAGTGGCTGCGCCGCGCCTGCCTGCGCCAGCAGCGCAACCGCGGCCGGGTCCGGCATTCCGTTCGAATCGATCGCGCCGGCCTTGGCCAGCGCGTCGAGATCGCTGTCGACGCCCGGTTGCCCGACCACGAACGGCGTCGTCAGGAAGGCCGGTGTCGACAGTGTGACCGAATAGCGCTGCTGCAGATTCGTCACCACCGCCGATTGCGCGGCCTGCACCGTACCCGGGCTGCCCATCACCCTCTGGAAGTGCGCATTCCCCTGAAAATTGCCGATCAACCCGGCCGTGTTGGTGCCGAGCTGCGCGGCGAGATAGACGAGCATCAGATCGGTCTCGGGCGTCGTGTTGAAGGTGCCGCCCGCATAGGCGAGCGAATGCAGGCTCGTGCCGCCCGACGCAACGGTGATCACGCACGGCAGCACGGCGTTGACCGTCACGCGGTAGTTGCCGCCGCCGTCGGTCAGTGTCGTCGCCGAGCCTTGCGCGCAACTCACCGTCACCGATGCGCTCGCGAGTGCGGTGCCGGTGGCGGCCGTGCCGGACAGCGCGACGGTTTGCGTGTTGTCGTTGAAGCAGACGTCGACGCCGAAGCAGGCTTCGCCGTTGCAGCCCGCAAGTGCCGCGACGGCGGTGACGCAGGCGGCGCCCAGCGCGGGGCGGAGGAAGCGCGGATGGCAAGGGTTCATGGTCGCGGGCCTTTGAGATAGTGGGGCAACCGGTGGGCGCAGGAGGTGCGGCGCCGCTCATATTTTATGTCCCGAATCGGCGCGCTGCTTGCCCGTTTGGCCCGTTTGTGCCCGCTTGTGCCCGGGGGAGGCACTGCCGGTCGGAGCAGAAGCCGAACGCCAACGCAGCCGGCCAGTAAGCGTCTGGCCCGGCCACTCACGGCTTGCGCGCTGCCGTCTTCGCGAACGCGCCGCGCACCTCGAAGCCGATCGCATCCGCGACGTTGCCGCGCGCATCGACGAGTTCCAGCCGGTGCCGGCCCGGCCACGGCATCCACGCGATGCGGTCGGCATGGCCGATCACCTTGTCGTCGAGCCGCCACGCGAACCGCGCGGCATGTCCGGACGAGCGCTCGAACCAGATCCGCTGATTCTTCGGCGGAATGTCCGGATCGATCGCGAAGATCGTGCCGTCGGTCGGCGCGCCGATCGTCAGCGGCGCGCGCGCGCCGTCCTTGCCCGGCGTGACGGGCGCCGCGAGCCGGATCGTGTCGAGCGCCGTGCCCGCGACGAACCACTCGTTGCGCGACGGTTCGACGTCGCGCTCGAACGCGATGCGACGCGTTTCGACGCCGGCCGGCGGCTGCGGCGCACGGCTCGGCAGGTCGCGGTGCAGGTAGCCGACGACGGCCGACCATACCGGCGACGCACCCGTCACCCCCGACACGTCCCACATCGGCGAGCCGTCCGCATTGCCGACCCACACGCCGACCGTATAGCGCGACGTGAAGCCGACGGTCCAGTTGTCGCGCATGTCCTTGCTCGTGCCGGTCTTGACCGCCGAAAAGAAGCGCGTCGCGAGCGGGTTGTCGAAGCCGAACGTGCGCACGCGCGCATTGTTGTCGGAGAGGATGTCAGTGACGACGAAGCTGGCCGCTTTGCTGAATACGCGCGTGCCGTGGTCCGCCCGCCCGGGTGTCGACGCGCCGGACGCAGTCACCGACGCAGGCAGGTCGACGACCTTGCGCGCGACGCCGCCGTTCGCGAGCGCGCGATACGCATTGGTCAGCGACAGCAGCGTGACGTCCGCGCTGCCGAGTGCGAGGCTGAAGCCGTAGTAGTCGCCTTCCTGCGCGAGCGGCAGCCCGAGCGCGGTCAGCGTGCGCGCGAAGCGGTGCGGCGTGACGAGCACGAGCGTGCGCACGGCCGGCACGTTCAGCGAGCCGCCGAGCGCGCTGCGCACGCTCACCCAGCCCTTGAAGTCCTTGTCGTAGTTCTGCGGAATGTAGAGACCGCCGCCGGCCGCGAGGTCGATCGGCGCGTCGTCGAGCAGCGACGCGGCGGTCAGCCGCTTCTCGTCGATCGCCTGCGCGTAGAGGAACGGCTTGAGCGTCGAGCCGGCCTGGCGCGGCGCGAGCACGGCGTCGACGTCGCGCGCGCCGGACAACGCACCCGACGAACCGACCCATGCGCGAATCTCGCCGGTCGCGTTGTCAATCACGACGACCGCGCCGTCCTGCACGTTGCGCCGGTGCGCGGGCGCGTTGAGCTCGGTCAGCGCGCGCGTCAGCGTGTCGCGCGCGAAGCGCTGCAGCGGCGCATCGAGCGTCGTGCGCACCTGCGCGCCGGCCGCCGGCTTGACCTCGGCCGCGATGCGGCGCGCGAAGTGCGGCGCGAGGGCGGCACCGTCGTCGCGCGCGGCGTTGGCCGGGCGGGCGATCACGAGCTGCACGTAGCCGTCGAGCGACGCGCAGGCCTGTTCCGCATGCATGTCGCGCAGGATCCGGCACGCTCGCTCGGCGACCTTCGTGGGTGCCGCGTTGGGCGCGCGCACCAGCGCCGCAGCGATCGCGGCCTCGCGCGCGTCGAGGCCGGACGGCGCCTTGCCGAACAGCACCTGCGACAGTGCGGCGAGCCCGACCGTCTCGCCGCGGAACGGCACGAGATTCAGGTAGGCCTCGAGGATCTGGTCCTTGCGCCAGCCGCGTTCGAGCAGCAGCGCGTTCATTGCCTGCGTGGCCTTCTGCGGCAGCGAGCGCTGGCCCGAGCGGCGCGGCGAATCGCTGAGCAGCCCGGCGAGCTGCATGGTCACGGTCGACGCGCCGCGCGTGCGCTCGTTCCACAGGTTGCCCCACGCCGCGCCGGCGATCCCGCGCCAGTCGACGCCGCTGTGTTCGTAGAAGCGCTTGTCCTCCGACACGACGATCGCCTCGCGGAACGCGGGCGACACGTCGGCGAGCGACACCCAGTCGCCGCGCCGTTCGCCGAGGTCGACGCGCGTGCGCTGCAGCGGTGTGCCGTCGCGCGCGAGCAGCACCCAGTCGGAACTGCGCCAGTTGCGCCGCACGTCGTCGTAGCCGGGCAGCGCGTGCGCGACGAGCGGCGCGGCCAGCACGACGGCGACGAATACGCGGCCGGCGAAACGCGCCGGCCGCGGCAAGACCCGATCGATCATCGCGTGCTCACGACTTGCCCGCGTCGGCCGGCTTCACGGTCATCGGCGGGTTCGGCCACAGGCCATACACGGACGGTGCGTACAGCGCCTCGACGCGCGTCGGCGGCAGCCCGAACGTGCCGACGTTGTTGAGCCGCACCGTGTACTCGACCGAGAATTTGCCCTTCGGCAGATAGTCGTAATACGCGCGGTAGCCGTCGAAGTCGCGCTCGATGAACGCGGGCCACGCGCCGTCGGGCCGCTTTTCGTCCTGCGTCGCGGCTTCCGAATCGCGGCCAAGGCCCGAGCCGAGAATCGTCGCGCCCGCCGGGATCGGATCGTTGACGACGACCCACGTCATGTCGCTCTGCGCGTCGATGTCGAGGTGCACGCGCACGACGTCGCCGCGCGTCAGCACGCCCTTGACGGCGGGCGACACGGGCGTGACGGTCTTCGTGATCCGGTAGCCGGCCGCGAACGGCGCGCGCAGCGGCACGGCCGCGAGGCTCTCGACGGTCGCCCACGGGCGGCCGGTGCCGTCCTGCGTGACGGACAGCGTGGCCGGCGCCTGCGACGCACGCGGCCACGGCATCAGCACGCTGCGCGCGGCGGCGGCGCGCGTCGCGGCGGCGGCCGATGCGGGGGCGTCGGCGGGCGCCGGCGCCTGCGACCACGCAATCGCGCGCTCGTTGCCGCCGAGCGCGACCTTCGTCGTGCCGGCGACCGGCGTGCTCTCGTAGGTGCGCGAGAAGCGCTCGATCGCGAGCTGGCCGAGTGCGTTCGAGGTCGTGGTCTGCCATGCGCCCTGGCGTTGCAGCGCGAGCAGGCCGGCCGTCACGCGCGGCATCTCGTCCTTCCACGCCGGGTCGCCCGCGAATTCCAGCGCGAGGCGTGCGGCGTTGGTCTCGTTGCTCGTCATCAGCCACCACAGGTCGTCGTCGCGCGCGGTCGAGAACACGAGCTGCGTGCCCTGGTACGTGAGGCGCGCACGCAGGATCTGCTCGACCAGCGCGCGCTTCGCGTCGCGCTGCGGGATGTCCTTCACGCGCGTGAGGATCGCGTGGTAGTCGATCACCGCCGACGTCGGCCACTGGTTCGGCGCGATCTCGATCGAACCGAGCATGCGGCCTTGTGCTGCACCGTAACGCGACAGCGCCTCGATCGCGGCGAGCTTGCGCAAATCGCGATCCTGGCGCGGCGCCCACGCGTTGCGCTCGATGCGGCCGTCGACGAAGCGCGCGAGCCCGGCCTCGAGCTGCGTGCGCAGGTCTTCCGGCAGCGCGAAGCGCGGGTCGAGGCGGCTGGCCTCGTCGGCGACCACGAGCAGGTACGACGACAGCGTCGGGCTGCCGTAGTGCGCATCGTCGGACGACGGCGGGAAGTAGCTCGCGAGCCCATCGCTGTCGAGGTAGACGGGCATGCGCGCAACCAGCGCCTGCCATTGCGCTGCGTCGTGCAGGCCGATCGCGCGTGACGTCTGCTGTTCGAGGCAGCGGTACGGATAGCGCTCGAACCAGCGCCGCACGCCGGGCAGCCCGTCCGCGAGCTTCGACTGCAGCGACACGGCGATGCCGCCGCGCGGCGCGCCCTGCGCGTTGCTGACGGCGCCGGCCGGGGCCGACACGGGCACCGTCAGCGTGCCGTCGACCTGCGCGAGCGTGGCCTGCTGCACGGTCACCGGCAGCGCGGGCACGACCTTCTGCGCGACGGCCAGCGCATCGGACGCGCGCTTGCCGCCTTGCTCGGCCGCCTCGATGCGCCAGTTCAGCGCGCCGGCCGCGTCGAGCGCCTGCTCGGGCACGGTGATCGTCCACGCGACCTCGGCCGCCGCATTGGCCGCGAGCGACACGGTCTGCGGCGCGACCTCGAGGCCCGTCACGCGCGGCGTCACGACGACCTGCATCGCGCGGTCGGTCGTGTTGCGCAGCGTGACCTGTGCGCGGAACGCATCGCCTTCGCGCACGAGCGGCGGCAGGCCGGAGATCAGTTGCAGGTCCTGCGTGCTGCGAATCGACGTGCTGCCGGTGCCGAAGCGGTCGGGGCCGACCGCCGCGATCGCGACGATCCGGAAGCGCGTGAGCGCGTCGTTCAGCGGCACCGCGACGGTCGCGCTGCCGTTCGCGTCGAGCGTCACGCGCGGATTCCACAGCAGCAGCGTGTCGAACAGCTCGCGCGTCGGCGCGCTGCCGCCGCCGCCGCCGGCCGGTACGGCCTTGCGGCCGAAGTGGCGGCGGCCGACGATTTCCATCTGCGCGGTGGCCGTTTCGACGCCGTATGCACGGCGCTGCAGCATCGCGTCGAGCAGGTCCCAGCTGTGGTTCGGCATCAGTTCGAGCAGCGCCTCGTCGACGGCGGCGACCGCGATCTGCGTGCCGGCGGGCGCGGGCTGGCCGTTCGGCAGCGTGACCTTCACGTGCGCCTGGGCCTTGCCGCGCACCGTGTAGCGCGTCGCGTCGGTCGTCACGGTCACGCCGAGACGATGGACGCCCGTGCCGACCTTGATCTCGCCGAGGCCGTAGCGGAACGCGGGCTTCGACAGGTCGACGAACGCGGTCGGCGCTTCATGGTGACGGCCTTCGCGCCAGAATGCACGCGCCCATTCGACCGGCGCCTTCCAGCCCCACGTGAAGAACGAGTACCACGGCACCTCGCGAATCCGGCCGCGCAACGCGAGCACCGACACGTACACGTTCGGCCCCCACGATTCGCCGACCTTCAGGTCGACGGTCGGGTTCTTGCCGTTCAGTTCGACGATGTGCGTCTCCATCACGCCGCCGCGTTCGACCGCGACAAGGGCGGTTGCGTAGCGGAACGGCATGCGCACCTGGAAGCGGGCCGTCTCGCCCGGCTCGTAGGACGTTTTCTCCGGAATCACGTCGATCCGGTCGGTGTTGTCGCCGCCGAACCAGAGTTGATCCTCGCGCGTGACCCAGACCGACGTCGACGCGTTCGACGTGCGGCCGTCGCCGTCCTTCGCGACCGCGATCAACTGCACGTTGCCGGCCTGTTCGAGCGTCGCGTCGCAGGCCATGCGGCCCTTGTCGTCGGTCTTGCCCGAGCACAGCACGCCGAGGTCGCGCGTGTCGCTCTTGTTGTCGTACGCGTAGAAGCCGCCGACCATCCGCTTGCGCGACGACGTCGTGACGTGCGCGACGCCCTTGATCTCGATCGGCACCGACGCGCGCGGCTTGCCCTGCAGGTCGACCGCGAGCGCCTGCACCGGCACGCGCTGGCCGACCGACACCCAGCGGCCTGCCTTGATGCCGGCCACGACCGCGGCCGGCCACAGGATCGTGTCGCCGCGGATCGTCTGCACCTCGCCGTTCGGGTCGGCGAACGTCGCCTCGAGCGCGATGCGCTTCGGCGCGTCGACGTCGGGCAGGCCCTTGAGCGTGACGGAACCCGCGCCGTTGCGGTCGAGCGTCAGCGGCAGCTTGTCCGCGATCAGCTTGGTCGCGTCCGGGTCGTTGTTCGCGGCCGATGCGTTGTCGCCGTCCTGCGAATCGTCGTCGGCGTTGCCGTCGCTCCGCTCAGGACGATAGGGCGTGAAGCTGAAATCCTCGAAGCGATCCGCGAACGGGGGCGATGCCCACTTCATCAGCGCCGACACCTGCACGGGCAGGTTCGATGCGCCGCCGCCCGACACGTAGTCGATCTGCACCGCGAGCGGTGCTTCCTTGACCGCGACGAGCGGGCTCTTCTGCGCGTCGCGCGCGCTGATCGTCCCTTTGAGCACCGGCAGGCGGAACGCCTCGACGCGGAAGCTGCCGCTGTAGTAACTGGCGGTCGGCGCATCGTCCGGGCCGCCTTCGAGCGAGACGCTGTATTCGCCGAGCTTCGCCGCGGGCGGCAGCGTGAACTGCGTGTCCGCGCTGTGGTCGGCCGACCACGTGAGCGGCAGCTTGTAGGTCTGGTCCGAGCCGAGATGGCGGATCGTCACGCGCGTCGGGTATTGCGCCGGGAACGCGAGGCTCTGCAGTGTCTCGGTGCGCAGGAAGTGCTTCATCGACACGGTTTCGCCGGCACGCAAGAGCGTGCGGTCGAACACGGTGTGCGCACGCACGGTCGGCGCGCTGTCGGTATCGGTCGGCACGTTGAAGCGCCACGACTCGATCCCGCGGTTCCAGTTCGAGCTGACGAACGCCATGTCGGGGCCCGTCTTCGGATCGTCGACGCGCGCCGACACGAAGTAGTCGTCGAAGCGTTCCGACTGGCTGCATTCGTGCTTCGGCTCGAATGGGCCGTCGATCTTCAGCAGGCCTTGCGCATCGGTCTTGCCGGACGCGATCTCGTCGCCGTTGCAATCCGACACGCGGATCCGCGCATTCGGCACCGGCTTGCCCTTGTCGAGCGTCGTGACCCACACGAGGTTGTTCTCGCGGCCCTGTTTCAGGTGCACGCCGAGGTTCGTGACGAGCACGGTGGTGCGCACGTACATGCTCGACGGCTTCGCGAGCAGCGAGCGGCCGAGCGCGGGCGACGCGAGTTCAAGCACGTAGAAGCCGGGCTTGTCGATCGGCACGCCGACGACCTCGAACGGGCGCAGCGTCTTCGGATCGGCCTTCGGCAGCGTCAGCGCCTGCGCACCCGGTTCGCCGGTGAGCAGCGACAGCGAGCGCACGTCGATGCGGCGGTTCTGCGGCGCGGGCATCTTCTCGCCGGCCTCGAGCGGCACGTAGACGGGGTGCTGGCCCTTGCGCCGGAGCAGGCCCGGCATGCGCTCGTCGATCGTGCCGGCCGTCATCGACCAGTTGTCGAAGCGCTCGACGGTGCGCATCCATTGGCGGATCGCGGTGTCGTCGTCGATCTTCAGGTTCGAGAATTGCGCGCCGCGCGTGTTGAGGCCCGCGATGTGCAGGTCGGCCTCGACGTTGCGCAGCGTGACGGGCACGAGCGCGGGCGTATCGGGTTCGGCGAAGCGCTCGACGATCCCGAAGGTGCCCGACGAGAATTTCGCGAGCGGGGGCATCGGCGCGGTGCGCGTCGCCAGCGGGAACAGGTCGGCGTTCGCGAGCGAGCGGTCGGTCACGTCGCGCAGGCCCGACGGCAGCTCGATCGTCAGGTTCGCCTGCGCGGGCAGCGGCGGGTTGAACGTGACGGTCGTCACTTCGTCGCTGTGGTCGTCGGCCGCGAAGGTCGGTGAAAGCGAACCGTCAGGGCCGCGCAGCTTGATCGCCTCGGCGTTCTTGCGCGAGATCGGCGCATTGAACGACAGCGTCAGCGGCCGCAGCGGCGTGCAGGGCGCCTTCGCGTTCTCGCGCTCGCACGAGAAACTCGCGGCGAACGGTGCGCGCACGGTGAAGTCGAAGCGGCGCTCGGTGTCGTTCGCGATGCCGCTCGGGCTCGCGACGCCCTTGCCGTAGACGAGCTGCATCTTCGCGCTCGCGGGCAGTGCCTGCGCGCACGACAGCGTCAGCACGCGCGCGGCGTCCTTCTTCAGCCCGAAGTGGTCGAGCAGCGCGTTGCGCGCATCGTCGTCGGCGGCCGTGACGGGGATACGGTTGCCGATGCCGGCCGCTTCGCACCAGATGTTCGCGAGCGCGGAGCGCGGCTCGGCCGGGCCGTTCAGCTTGAGCACGAAGACCTGGCGCTCCTCGATCTCGCGCGAGCCGGGGCGCACCGTCACCGGGAACGGGCCGCCGGTTTGAAACGTGAAGCGGCGCGGGCCGCTGACCGCATTGCCGGCGACCGAGCGCAGCGTGTCGTTGAGCGCGACCGAGCAGCGCACGCCCGGCGGCAGGTCGTTCTCGAAATCGTAGACCCACGTCTTGTCGTCGAGCCAGTGGCCCTGGCCGCGTGCGGCGGTGGAATCGTTGCAGGTCATGCGCGCGGGTGGCGGCGCGGATGCCGAGCCGAACGCGACCATCGGTTCGTCGAACTTGACGACGCTCTGCCGGACTTCGGTGACGGTGCCTTGCGGCGATACGCTCACCGTGCGTGCCGCGAGTGCGTGCAGCGACAGTGCCGCGGCGCCCCCGAGTGCGGCGACCGCGCCGATGCGCCAGAGCAGCCGTGTCGTGTGGTTGGATTGATGCGTGTTGTTGTGTTTGTCGTGCTGCTCCATCGCTCGATGCCCTCGGAGGGAAGCTTTCTGTTTGATTGCACGGGATTCTAACCGACGGGCAGGTGAGCGGATGACGGGAAGCGGCGTGTCGTCGGCCTGCGACATACACTGCTTCCCAGTGCGCAATTGTCGCGTCGACGACACAAAATTGCAGCGAAATGTCGGTTGTCTCGGATTGCGGAACAATTAATGGACTATAAAAGCATTGTTCAATCCGAATTGTGCGCGTACATTTCAGGGCCGCGCGAAAGTTTGAGAAATATCAAGCGTGGTTTTCCCGAATCCGGTGTTCGAGAGAAGGAAACATGCACAACGACAACACTCCCCACTCGCGTCGCGAAAGCGACGCAGCCGCAACAGGCATCACGCGGCGTCAATGGCTGCAGGGCGCACTGGCGCTGACGGCGGCGGGCCTCACGGGCTCGCTGGCGTTGCGGGCCCTGGCCGATAACCCCGGCACCGCGCCGCTCGATACGTTCATGACGCTCTCCGAAGCGCTGACAGGCAAGAAAGGGCTGAGCCGCGTGCTCGGCGAACGCTTCCTGCAGGCGTTGCAGAAGGGCTCGTTCAAGACGGCCGACGGCCTGTCGCAACTCGCCGGCGCGCTCGCGTCCGGTTCATTGAATCCCGATCAGCAGGCCTCCGCGCTGTCGATTCTCGAAGCGTGGTATCTCGGCATCGTCGACAACGTCGTGATTACGTACGAGGAAGCATTAATGTTCAGCGTCGTGTCCGATACGCTCGTGATCCCGTCGTATTGCCCCAACAAACCCGGCTTCTGGGCCGAAAAACCGATCGAGAGGCAAGCCTGATGGCCGATACCGATACGCAAAAAGCCGACGTCGTGGTCGTCGGATCCGGTGTCGCAGGCGCGATCGTTGCGCACCAGCTCGCGATGGCAGGCAAGTCGGTGATCCTGCTCGAGGCAGGCCCGCGCATGCCGCGCTGGGAAATCGTCGAACGCTTCCGCAACCAGCCCGACAAGACGGACTTCATGGCGCCGTACCCATCGAGCGCTTGGGCGCCGCATCCGGAATACGGCCCGCCGAACGACTACCTGATCCTGAAGGGCGAGCACAAGTTCAACTCGCAGTACATCCGTGCGGTGGGCGGCACGACGTGGCACTGGGCCGCGTCGGCGTGGCGCTTCATCCCGAACGACTTCAAGATGAAGACGGTGTACGGCGTCGGCCGCGACTGGCCGATCCAGTACGACGACCTCGAGCATTACTACCAGCGCGCGGAGGAAGAGCTCGGCGTGTGGGGCCCCGGCCCCGAGGAAGACCTGTACTCGCCGCGCAAGGAGCCGTACCCGATGCCGCCGCTGCCGTTGTCGTTCAACGAGCAGACGATCAAGCGCGCGCTCAACGGCCATGACCCGAAGTTCCATGTCGTGACCGAGCCGGTTGCGCGCAACAGCCGTCCGTACGACGGCCGGCCGACCTGTTGCGGGAACAACAACTGCATGCCGATCTGCCCGATCGGCGCGATGTACAACGGCATCGTGCACGTCGAGAAGGCCGAGCAGGCCGGCGCGAAGCTGATCGACAGCGCGGTCGTCCACAAGCTCGAGACCGGTCCGGGCAAGCGCATCGTCGCCGCGATCTACAAGGACAAGACGGGCGCCGACCATCGCGTCGAAGGCAAGTACTTCGTGATTGCCGCGAACGGCATCGAGACGCCGAAGATCCTGCTGATGTCCGCGAACCGCGATTTCCCGAACGGCGTCGCGAACAGCTCCGACATGGTCGGGCGTAACCTGATGGACCACCCGGGCACCGGCGTGTCGTTCTACGCGAGCGACAAGCTGTGGCCGGGCCGCGGCCCGCAGGAGATGACGTCGCTGATCGGTTTCCGCGATGGCCCGTTCCGTGCGACCGAAGCCGCGAAGAAGATCCACCTGTCGAACATGTCGCGCATCAACCAGGAGACGCAGAAGATCTTCAAGGCCGGCAAGCTGATGAAGTCCGACGAGCTCGACGCGCAGATCCGCGATCGTTCCGCGCGCTACGTGCAGTTCGACTGCTTCCACGAAATCCTGCCGCAGCCCGAGAACCGCATCGTGCCGAGCAAGACGGCCACCGACGCGATCGGCATTCCGCGCCCGGAAATCACCTACGCGATCGACGACTACGTGAAGCGCGGCGCCGTGCATACGCGCGAGGTCTATGCGACCGCCGCGAAGGTGCTGGGCGGCACGGAGGTCGTGTTCAACGACGAGTTCGCGCCGAACAACCACATCACGGGCGCGACGATCATGGGCGCGGATGCACGCGACTCGGTCGTCGACAAGGACTGCCGCACGTTCGACCATCCGAACCTGTTCATCTCGAGCAGCTCGACGATGCCGACCGTCGGTACGGTGAACGTGACGCTGACGATCGCGGCGCTGGCGCTGCGGATGTCGGACACGCTGAAGAAGGAAGTCTGACCGTGCGAAAATCTACTCTCACCTTCCTCCTCGCCGGTTGCCTCGCACTGCCCGGTCTCGTGCGCGCGGCCGACTCGGCCGACCCCGCGCAGATCAAGCGTGGCCAATATCTCGCGGTCGCGGGCGACTGCATGGCCTGCCACACCGCGAAGGGCGGCAAGCCGTTCGCCGGTGGCCTCGGGATGCCGGTGCCGATGCTCGGCAAGATCTACACGAGCAACATCACGCCGGATCCCGACACGGGCATCGGCAACTGGACGTTCGACGACTTCGAGCGCGCGGTGCGTCACGGCGTGTCGAAGAACGGCGACAACCTGTACCCGGCGATGCCGTACGTGTCATACGCGAAGATCAACGACGACGACATGCGGGCGTTGTACGCGTACTTCATGCACGGCGTCGAGCCGGTCAGGCAGACGCCGCCGAAGAACGAGATCCCCACGCTGCTGAGCATGCGCTGGCCGCTGAAGATCTGGAACTGGCTGTTCCTGAAGGACGGCGCGTACCAGCCGAAGCCGGCGCAGAGCGCCGAGTGGAACCGCGGTGCGTACCTGGTGCAGGGCCTCGCGCACTGCAGCACGTGCCACACGCCGCGCGGCATCGCGATGCAGGAGAAGTCGCTCGACGAGACGGGCGGCAGCTTCCTGTCGGGCTCGGTGCTGGCGGGCTGGGACGGCTACAACATCACGTCCGACCCGAACGCGGGGATCGGTGGCTGGACGCAGCAGCAGCTCGTCCAGTACCTGCGTACCGGCAGCGTGCCGGGCGTCGCGCAGGCGGCCGGGCCGATGGCCGAGGCGGTCGAGCACAGCTTCTCGAAGATGAGCGACGCCGACATCGGCGCGATCGCGACGTACATCCGCACGGTGCCGGCAGTCGCAAACGGCGACGCGAAGCAGTCGCGTTCGGCGTGGGGCAAACCGGCGGAAGACGGCCTGAAGCTGCGCGGCGTGCCGCTCGCGTCGTCGGGCATCGATCCGGCGCGGCTGTATCTCGGCAATTGCGCGACGTGCCACCAGATGCAGGGCAAGGGCACGCCGGACGGCTATTACCCGTCGCTGTTCCACAACTCGACGGTCGGCGCGTCGAATCCGGCGAACCTCGTGCAGGTGATCCTGAACGGCGTGCAGCGCAAGGCCGGCAGCGAGGACGTCGGGATGCCCGCGTTCCGCAACGAGCTGTCGGATGCGCAGATCGCCGCGCTCGCGAACTACCTGACGGGGCAGTTCGGCAACCCGGCCGCGAAGGTGACCGAGCAGGACGTCGCGAAGGCGCGTTGACGCCTGCGCGGCAGGACGCGAAGCAGGGCGACACTGACAAGAGGAGGAGCACAGCACATCGGGCGGGCCCGATGCCGGTTGTTGCAGAGCAGGACGGGCGGCACTGGCGGCCGCCCGTCCTGGTTCGTTGGCAATCCGGTGCGCGCGGTTCGCGCATCGCTTTCGTTGATCACACCATGACACCGAATCAACCGTTTCTCGCGTCCCAGCGCGATGTGCTGCTGCTGCTGTCCCGAATCCTGCTCGTGATCCTGTTCGTGATGTTCGGCTGGAAGAAGATCGCCGACTTCTCCGGTACGATCGCGTTCATGGGGAGCGAAGGTGCGCCCGCGCCGATCATCTCGGCGGCGATCGCCGTCGTGATGGAGCTGTTCGCCGGCATCGCGATCCTCGTCGGTTTTCAGACGCGGCCGCTCGCGCTGCTGCTTGCGCTGTATACGATCGGCACCGGCATCATCGGCCATCACTACTGGACGATGACGGGCGGCGAGCAGATCAACAACATGATTCATTTCTACAAGAACATCGCGATCTCGGGCGGCTTGTTCGCGCTCTGCGCGGCCGGCCCCGGGCGTTTCTCGATCGATCGCGGGTGAACGGACCGCCGGCGCGCGCATGGGGCGCGGGTCGGACGGTCGAGACTCCGAGGGGGCATCATTTTGCGACTCAAACACTTCGCATGGCTGATCGCGGCCGCCGCGCCGGCGGCCGCATTCGCACAGACCAGCGTGACGCTGTACGGCCGTATCGACGGCGGCATCGAATACCTGAACCACATCGCGACGCCGAACGGCAGTTCGACGCGCTGGAGCGCGGAAGGCGGCGACTGGGGCACCAGCATGTTCGGCCTGAAGGGCTTCGAGGATCTCGGCGGCGGGATGTCGACGGTCTTCAACCTGGAAACCGCGTTCCAGGTGATGAACGGCACGACGGGCGGCGGACGCATGTGGTCGCGGCGCGCGTACGTCGGGCTGAAGAGCGATACGTGGGGCCAGCTGCAGGCCGGCCGCAACCTGTTCATCGACAGCGACGGCGTGTGGGAATTCGATCCGTTCGTCCAGCAGGCGTTTTCGTCCGCATCGCTCGTGCGCGGCCGCAACTGGCAGCAGAGCAGCAACAACATCGAATATCACAGCCCGGTGATCGGCGGCTTCGACGTGCAGGCGCAGTATGCGTTCGGCAACCAGTCGCGCGGCTTCAACTACGGCGCCGCGGACGACTTCGGCCGCTCGGACGGGATCATGATCTCGTATCACTCGCCGGTGCTCGACGTGCGCGGCATCTACGACGAGCTGCGCGACAACAACGGCAAGTTCAGCAATATCTTCACCGCATCGCGCGAGTATTTCGTCGGCGCGAACGTGAAGGTGTCGAAGTTCAAGATCCAGGGCGCGTATACGCACTACCAGGCGCCGGACAGCCCGGCCGGTGTCGCCGATCGCGCCGATCACTACTGGCTCGGCGCGACCTATACAGCCACGCCGCAGTGGGCCGTGACGGGCGGCGGGTATTACGTGAAGGTGGGCGACGGTGGCGCCGATGCGTCGCACGATCCGTCGGGGCACGCGATCATGTACGTGCTCGGTACCACGTACAACCTGTCGAAGCGCACGTTCCTGTATGGAACGGTCGCGTATGTGCGGAATGGCGGGAATTCGAACTTCTCGCTGCTCGCGTCGCCGCGCGACGCGACGTCGGGCACGAGCCCGATGACGGGCGAGTCGCAGACGGGCGCGTATGTGGGGATGATGCATACGTTCTGAGCGGGAAGCGCGCACGCAAGGCACGGGTGAGGGTGGCCCGTGCCTTGTTTCGTTTACGGACGGCAGTCGCGTCGCGCGCCGTATGTATTGGCGGTCAGAACACGCAGACCTCAGTCGTCGTCAGCGTCGCAAACGGACCGCCAAGCGTCGCGTTGTGATGCGCGACGATTCGCTCGGCCGGCAGTGCCGGCGTGTCCATGCAGGTGTGCGCATCGGCGACGAGCACCGCGCGAAACCCGAGATCGGCGGCCGCGCGGCATGCCGTGTCGATGCAGTACTGCGTCTTCATTCCGGCAATCACGATCTCGCCGATCCCGGCCGCGTTCAGCCATTCGGCGCGTGCTCGTCGAAAGGGTGGTCGTGGCGTGATGCATGGAACGATCATGCCCGGTGCGCGTGCGCCGCGTCAATCACGCACCGCGCATCGACCGCCGATCAATCGAGCGCCTTCCCGGCCTTCTCGTCCATGCAGCGTATGGCGAGCAGCGTCAGCACGCCGCAGCCGATCGCATACCACGCAGGCGCGTTCGGATTGCCGGTCGCCGCGATCAGCCACGTGACGAAGAACTGCGCGAAGCCGCCGAAGATCGCGACGCCCACGCTATACACCAGCGCACCGCCGGTCGCCCGCACCGCACGCGGGAACAACTCGCCGAGCATCGCACCCGTCGCGCCGATGTTGATCGCGTGCACGATCGACAGCGCCGCGATGATCAACAGCAGCGACGCGGCGCCCGGCCAGCGGTTCAGCGCGATGAACGCGGGATAGATCGCGGCCATCAGCACGATGCGCGTCCACCAGACGATCCGGTTGCGTCCGTAGACGTCGGACAGGTGGCCGCCGATCGGCGTCACGAGCATTAGGATCGCACCGGCGACACAGCCGGCCATCATCGACAGCCAGGTCGGCAAGTGCAGCACCTGCACGCCGTAGATCGCCATGTAGAACACGATGATGTAGTGGATCGACGTGCCGCCGATCGTTACGCCGAGGCCCGCGAACACGGCCTTGCCGTGATGGCGCAGCACGTCGGCGAGCGGCAGCGACGCGACAGGTTCGTCGTGCGTGGCAGCGGCAGCAGGCGCGGCAGCCGGGACTTCCTCGACGGTGCGGCGCAGCCAGTAGCCGATCGGCACGAACAGCGTGCCGATGATGAACGGCACGCGCCAGCCCCAGCTTTCGAGTTGCGCGGCGCTCAGCGTCGACGTCAGCGCGACGCCGGTCAGCGCGCCCGCGAGCGCGGCGAGCCCCTGGCTCGAGAACTGGAACGACGCATAGAAGCCGCGACGATGCTGCGGCGCCTGTTCGAGCAGCAGCGTCGTCGACGCGCCGACTTCGCCGCCCGATGCAAACCCCTGCAGCAGCCGCGCGAGCACGAGCAGCAGCGGCGCGGCGAAGCCGATCTGCGCGAAGGTGGGCGCGACCGCGATCGTCGCGGTGCCGAGCGCCATCAGCAGCAGTGTCAGGATCATCGCCTTCTTGCGGCCGGCACGATCGGCGTACATGCCGATGACGAGCCCGCCGAGCGGGCGCGTGACGAAGCCGACGCCGAAGCTCGCGACCGCGAGCATCAACTGCCCGAACGACGAGTGCACCGGAAAGAACAGCTTGCCGATCAGGATCGCGAAGAAGCTGTAGACCGTGAAGTCGTAGAACTCGAGCGCGTTGCCGACCGCGGCGGCCGCGATCAGGCGGCGTTTCTTCGCGGCGGCGCGGGCATCGGCCGGCGAGCCGGCGAACGAAAGGGCGGACGTTTCCATGGGGTTCCCCTGCTAAGGCGCGGGACTGCGTGATGAAGGGCCGTCAGGCCGCGAGCCAGGCTTCGGCGACGCGAACCCAGTAACTCGCGCCAATCGCGAGGATGTCGTCGTTGAAGTCGTAGCCGGGGTTGTGCACCATGCAGCCGCCCTTGCTGCCGATCCCGTTGCCGATGAATGCATAGCAGCCGGGGCGCGCTTCGAGCATGAACGCGAAGTCCTCGCTGCCCATCAGCGGCGCGGTCTCGGTTTCGACGCGCTCGGCGCCGAGCATCTGGCGCGCGATGTCGGCGGCGAACGCGGTCGGTTCCGGATGGTTGACGAGCACCGGATAGCCGTAGTCGTAATCCACTTCCGCGGCGACGCCGAAGCTTTCCGCCTGGCCCTTCACGAGCGCTTCGATGCGGCGTGCGAGCAGCGCGCGCACGTCGGCGTCCAGCGCCCGCACCGACAGCTTCATCACGACGGTTTCCGGAATGATGTTGAAGGTCTCGCCGGCCTGCACGCTGCCGACCGTGATCACCGCCGCATGCTGCGCATCGACCTCGCGCGCGACGATCGTCTGCAGCGCGACCATGATGCTGCCCGCGGCCGACATCGGGTCGCGCGCGAAATGCGGCATCGCGCCGTGACCGCCGACGCCGCGCAGCGTGATCGTCACGCGGTCGGCCGACGCCATCGCGGCACCGGTGCGGAAGGCCATGTCGCCGGCGGCGCGCCCCGGCATGTTGTGGATCGCGAAGATCGCGTCGCACGGGAAGCGGTCGAACAGGCCGTCGTCCATCATCGATTTCGCGCCACCGAAATTTTCCTCGGCCGGCTGGAAGATCAGGTTCAGCGTGCCGGAGAATTGTCGCGTGGCGGCCAGGTGACGCGCCGCGCACAGCAGCATCGCGGTGTGGCCGTCGTGGCCGCATGCATGCATCTTGTTCGCATGGCGGCTCGCATACGGCAGGCCAGTGGTTTCCGCGAGCGGCAGCGCGTCCATGTCGGCGCGCAGGCCGACCGTGCGCGTGCCTTGTCCTTCGCGCAGCACGCCGACGACGCCCGTCTTGCCGATCCCGCGATGCACTTCATAGCCCCAGCCCGTGAGCAGCTCGGCGACGAGATCGCTCGTCAGCGTTTCCTCGAACGCGAGTTCCGGGTGCGCGTGGATGCGGCGGCGCACCTCGATCAGGTCGGGAGCGATCTCGGCGATGCCGGGGATGACGGGGTTCACGGCTTGCAGCATGGTGTCTCCTGTGGGGCAGGTGGGGCGTTTGACGCGCATATGACGTGGAAGCATATAAATTTCTTTTGCGTACCAGAAGCTGCTAAATTGCTTTGGTGCACACCACCGGTTGCCGCTCGGGAATACCCTGAGCCGGCATGCGCCGCGTCGCACAGGGTTTCCTCGAATCACGCATGCCGCCATGAAATACCATCAGCTGAAAGCGTTCGTCACCGTCGCGGACGAAGGGAGCATCCGCGCGGCCGCGCGGCGCCTGAACGTGTCGCCGGCGGCGCTGACGAAGGCGGTCAAGGAGCTGGAGATCGCGCTCGGCGTGTCGCTCGTCGTGCGCACCGCGCGCGGCGTGCAGCTCACCGCGTTCGGCCAGCAGCTGCAGGTGCGCGCGCGGCTGATCGTCGCCGAGATGCAGCGTGCGCGCGACGACATCGAGCAGGCGCAGGGCGCGATGACGGGCTCGGTCGCGGCCGCGATCACGCCGGCCGCGGCAGTGACGATCCTGCCCGATGCGTTTCGCGCGTTCCGGCGGCGCTTTCCGGTCGCGCGCGTCAACCTGATCGAAGGGTTTCCGGGCGTCGCGCTGCCGCGGCTGCACGACGGCTCGCTCGATTTCGCGGTGGCCGTCGTCGTGCCCGAACTGCTGGCGGCCGAGTTCGATCACGCGGAACTCTATGCGAGCCGATCGCTGATCGTCGCGCGCAAGGGGCATCCGCTCGCGTCGGCCACGTCGCTCGCCGATCTCGTCGAGGCCGACTGGCTGATGAATCCGTCTCCGGAAAGCTCGACCCAGGTGCTGTTCAATTCGTTCGTCGCGTACGGGCTGCCGGTGCCGCAGCGGGTCGTCGAATGCCCGAGCTTCGGGCTCGCGCACAGCCTGATGACGGGCTGCGACCTGATCGCGTCGATGCCCGAACAGCTGCTGCAGGGCGAGTGGGCGCGCGACCAGCTCGCGGTGCTGCCGATCCGCGAGCGGCTGCCGGGCGTGTCCGTGCAGGTCGTCACGCGCCGCGACAGCCCGCTCACACCGGCCGCTGCGATGCTGCTCGACTGCCTGCGCGATTCCGCGCGACGCAAGGGGCTCAGGTGAGGCGGTGCATGCAGCGTCTCGGCGTCCCGCAACGAATCAAGTAGTGATCCTGACTATCTGTCGCGTATCCTCGAAAAATCCCGCTTTCGGCGCACTCGCCGCGAGCCGGTATCATAGCGGCCGGCCTGCCGCCCCGGCCGGCTTCCGACAACACGCCATCCGGCATCCAGCAATCAGAGGCATCACATGACCAGTGCAACCCAATTCGACAACGTATCGGTCGTCAAGCGCGCGAACGTCTATTTCGACGGCAAGTGCGTGTCGCATACCGTGCTCTTCCCGGACGGCACGCGCAAGACGCTCGGCGTGATCCTGCCGTGCGCGCTCAATTTCGGCACGGACGCGCCCGAATTGATGGAAGTGCAGGCCGGCAAGTGCCGCGTGAAGCTCGACGGCAGCAGCGAATGGCAAACCTACGGCGCCGGCGAATCGTTCTCGGTGCCGGGCAAGAGCCGCTTCGACATCGAAGTGCTCGAGACGCTCGACTACGTCTGCAGCTACCTGTAAGCGCGCAGGCATCGGCCGCAGCGCGTGCGCGCGGCCGACGCGCCCAAACAAAGAGCCCCGCCGAAGCGGGGCTCGTCGCATGCGGACGGCGCAATGCCGTCCGGTGCGGGCTTACAGGCAGGCGTTGATGTCGCCGGCGGAAGCGGCGTCGCCGCGCATGCCGACCCACGTCTTCGCGCCCGGCTTCGACGCCGGGCGAACCATCGCGGCCGCGCCGTTCGGCGGTTGCTGGCCCGGCACGTAGACATCGGTCGCGAGGCCGTTGGCGAGCACGTTCTGCGAGACCACCTGTTGTTGCGACTTGTCGGCCCAGGTCTTGGCGATGCACGCCGAGACGTCCTGGGCGGATTTCTGGCTTTGTCCCACGTTCTGCATGGCCGGATCGGCTGCATGAGCAGAAATCGCCACGGTCAATGCGATGAGCGGTAAGAATTTCAAGTTCACGTTTTATCTCCCTCGAGTCGTGATTGATTGAGTGGGATGCGCAGCAGAACTGCGTTCCTGTGAGATTGCATCGGACAAGTGCGGTTCCGGCGATTCCGAAACAAGTTGTTAACGCGCTTGCCAAACGGCAACCCGGATGCTGTGAGTTCTGCGGCGCTGCGGCATGCGTCGCGTGCGGCCCGTATCGAGACGGGGACGCGCACGACGTCATGCGCCGTGAGGTCGGCTCGCTGCCCGGTGGTGTGGCGGATTGACGGCCGCGGCGTGCTGCATGTGTCTGCATGTCGCGCCGCGACGCTTCTTTATTGGATGACGAAGTGGAATGGCTGAATGGTGGCCCCGTCGCATGAGCACCATGATGACAAACTTTCGTCCGAGGAATTGTCAACGAAGTTTAAACGCCGACACTCACAGCGGAATGCGGAACGGCGCGCATGGTGCGCACCGTTTCGGAGGGCGGGGGAAGAGGATGAGAGCGGTGCGCGGCCGGGGCGCCGCGCACGCTGCAACGGTCAGCCGGCCTTGCGGGCGCCGGCGTCGCGCAGGTTGGCCGGCACGATCGGACGGAAGCGCTCGCGCTTCTGTTCGTCGTCGAAGTGCTGGAGCGCGGGCTTGATCAGGTCGCTGCGTGACACGATGCCGGTGAGGCGCAGCGATTGCGCATCGTCGACGACCGGCAGGCGTTCGAGGCCGAGCATCGCGAGCCGCGACGCGACCACGCGGCAGGTCTCGTGCGCCTGCGCGACGGCCGGTGTGCGCTCGGCGAACGCGCTCGCGAGCGTCGCGCCGGGCCCGGCTTGCGCGCGTTGCGCATCGAGCGTCGCGCGATCGACGAGGCCGAGCAGGCGGCCGTCCTGCACGACCGGGTACGCACGGTGCGTCTGCTTCGCGCCGAAGTACTGCGACTCGACGGCGTCGAGCGTCGTGGCGCAGTCGATGGCGACGAGCGCGTCGGCGGGCGTCATCACCTCGGCCACGTCATGGCGTTCGAGCGGGTCGACGCCGTATTCGCGGTAGATGTGATAGCCGCGGCGCGCGATCTTCTCCGTCATGATCGAGCGCTTCATCACGACGGTCGCGAAGCCGTGCGCGACGAGCGTCGCCGCGAGCAGCGGCAGCAGCGCGTTTGCGTCGTGCGTGAGGCCGAACGCGAACACGATCGCGGTGAGCGGCGCGCCGAGCGTGGCGCCGAGAGTCGCGGCCATGCAGACGAGCGGCCACAGCGCAGGATCGCCGCCGGGCAGCACCGGCGACAGCACGGTGCCGAGGCCCGCACCGAGCATCAGCAGCGGGGCGAGCACACCGCCGGACGTGCCGGAGCCGAGCGCGATCACCCACATCACGGCCTTCACGATCAGCAGCGCCAGCGCGATCTTCAGCGCGATGTGCTGGTGCAGCAGGTCGCCGATCACGTCATAGCCGACGCCGAGCGCGCGCGGCTCGAGCCAGCCGCCGATGCCGATCACGACCGCGCCGAGCGCCGGCCACCACATCCAGTGCACCGGCAGCTTCGCGAAGCCGTCCTCCACGCGGTACAGCGCAGCCGACAGGCCGCACGCGAGCATGCCCGACAGCAGGCCCGCGACGATGCACGACAGCAGCGCGACGGGCGTCGGCGACGCAGTGGTCAGCGGAAACAGCGGCTCGACGCCGAAGAACACGGCACGTGCGAAACCGGCCACCGCGCAGGCGAGCGCGACCGGCAGGAAGCTGCGCGGACGCCATTCGAACAGCAGCAGTTCGACCGCGAGCAGCACGGCCGCGACCGGCGTGCCGAACACGGCGGTCATGCCGGCGGCCGCGCCCGCGACGAGCAGCGTCTTGCGCTCCGCGGCGGTCACGTGCACGCATTGCGCGATCAGCGAGCCGAGCGCACCGCCCGTCATGATGATCGGGCCTTCCGCACCGAACGGGCCGCCGCTGCCGATCACGACGCCGGACGACAGCGGCTTGAGCACCGCGACCTTCGGCGACATGCGGCTCTTGCCGAACAGGATCGCCTCGATCGCCTCGGGAATGCCGTGGCCGCGGATCTTCTCCGAACCGAAGCGCGCCATCAACCCGACGATCAGCCCGCCGATGACCGGCACGACGATCACCCACGCGCCGAGCGTATGGTTGGCGGGCGAGCGGTCGGCGAACGAAAACTGCTGGAAGAAGAACAGGTTCGTGAACAGGTGAATCAGGCTCAACAGCACGAACGCCGCCAGCGTGCTGAGCACGCCGATTCCGGCGGCTAGCGATGCGATCCTGGGCAGGCGTTCGTTGGTCGAGAAATCGCGTTTGTGTGGTGCGTTCATCGGAGCGGGGAGAGGTCGGTAAAGCTCGGGTCAATAATCGATCTGCGGAACCTGGAACGTGCCCTTGAGCGATTTCAGCTCGGCACGATGCATGGCCGCGAGGCGCGCGAGCAGCGTTTCGCCGGCTTCTTCGAGGTGTACCTCGACCTGCCGGCGATCCGCTTCGCTCGTCTTGCGCTTCACGAGCCCGAGCGCCTCGCAGCGCGTCACCAGCGCGACGACGCCGTGATGCTGCGCCTGCAGGCGTTCCGCGAGTTCGCCGATGGTGGCCCATTCGCGATGCGGGTAACCCTTGATGTGCAGCAGCAGCAGATATTGCAGCGGCGTCACGCCTTCGCTTTGCGCGGCGCGTTCGGAGAAGCGCTCGAAACAGCGCATCTGGTAGCGGAACTCGGACAGTTGCTGGAAATCGCTTTTGGTCAGCGCGCGTCGGGTATCGGTCATTGCGGTCGGTCGGGCAGTCGGTTTCGGTAGCGCAAAATATATCACAATATGATATAAATGGCGGATTTTCAGCGGAATGCCCCGCATCCCGCTGTTCGTCGGGGTTGTTTGTCGGCGCGGTTAGTCGGGTTAGTCGGGTTACGCTGCCTCGAGCATCTGCGTCTGCCGGTACAGGCCCGTGACGAGATCCGTCTGCGTAATGATCCCGACGAGCCGGCGCGATGCGTCGACGACCGGAATGTGATGGTGGCCGGAGTGCGTAAACAGCGGCACCAGCGCGGTGATCGGCAGGGTCTGCGGCACGGACGCGACGTCGCGGGTCATCACGGTGGCGACGCTCGGCGACTGGCCGCCGAACGACTGCGGCAGCCGCGCGGACAGCCGCTGCCACAGCGCAGCCGGGCGGCGCGGCGGGCGCGTGAGGTCGGCGCGCGTGACGATGCCGACCAGGCGATCGTCGCTGTCGACGACCGGCAGCGCCTTCACGCGATGGCGGTCGAGCAGCGTCAGCGCGGCCGTCACCGACGTCGACGGCGCGACTTCGATCGCGTTCTTCGTCATCAGGTCGGCGCACGTGAGCTGGCCGAACGTGCGCGCATACGCCTGCATCTCGGTTTCGCGCAGCAGCATTTCGAGGTCGTCCGGATCGACGTCGAGCCATTCGCTGCGGCGCTTCAGCACCGCGTCGAGATCGGCTCGCGTGAAGCCGCCGCGTGCGGGTGCGGCGCCGCTGCCTTGCGGCTTCGCGTCGGGACGCACGCTGCCGTGCGGATAGCGGTGCCCCGTCAGCGCGTGATACACGAGCGCGGCCGACAGCAGGATGGCCGATTGCAGCGCGATCGGCTCGACCACGAAGCCGAAGCCGAGCGCGTGGATCGCCGGGCCGCCGAGCACGGCCGTCAGGGCGACCGCGCCCGACGGCGGGTGCACGCAGCGCAGCGCGAACATGCCGCCGATGGCGAGGGCGACCGCAACCGCGGCGGCCGTGATCGGATCGGCGATCCACTGCGCGCAGGCGACGCCGACGGTCGCCGCCACCAGATTGCCGCCGATGATCGACCACGGTTGCGCAAGCGGACTCGCCGGCACCGCGAACAGCAGCACGGCCGACGCCCCCATCGGCGCGACGAGCAGCGGCACGAGGCCCGGCACGCCGGGCAGCAGCCGCATCGTGACGCCGACCGTCGCGATGCCGACGAGCGCGCCCGTGCACGAGCGCATGCGCTCGCGCCAGCCGAGCGTCATCGGATGGGGAATGAAGCTGTGCAGCCATTGCCGGAATGTGCGGCGCGACGGGGAGGAGCCTGACGACATGGATGGTAAGCGGTAAAAATGACGGCGCGGATGATGCAGCGCAAGAAAAGGCGAAATTATATCGCGTTGTGATACAAATCGTCGCGCCGCATCAGCGCGTTGCAGGCGCGCGACGCGTGTGGCTTGCAAAAACCTTTCATGAGATGAAAGCCTGCTGCGCCGCGAGCGCGCAAATTTGCCTGCGGCGGCGTACAATTCGGGCCACCGAATTCCCCCCCATGCCACAACCACGCTCGCGATGCCTGCTCTCCAGCCTTTCCTCCGGCACGGTGATCGCTTGCACATGGTTCGCGCGCACGCCCCGATTCCCGTCTGACGCGAGCGCCGCCGACGTTTCCTCCCCGACACTCCCCAAGCCAATTCAATGGACATGCTCGAAAACATGCGCCTGTTCGTGCGCGTTGTCGAAGCCGGCAGTTTCACCGCGGTCGCCAAAGAAATCGATGCGACCACCGCGCAGGTCTCGCGCGCGGTGTCGAATCTCGAAGCCCACGTACAGACGCGCCTGCTGCATCGCACGACGCGCCATCTCGGCCTCACCGAAAGCGGCGAGCGCTACTTCGAGCGTGCGAAGTCG
Organism: Burkholderia sp. Bp9140; assembly: GCF_003853425.1. Classification (NCBI taxonomy): domain Bacteria; kingdom Pseudomonadati; phylum Pseudomonadota; class Betaproteobacteria; order Burkholderiales; family Burkholderiaceae; genus Burkholderia; species Burkholderia sp. Bp9140. The sequence goes on along the minus strand of NZ_QTPQ01000003.1, from coordinate 242,730 downwards.
ATCCTCGCCGAGTTCGACTACGCGAATGCCGAGGCGCGCAACGCGCTGCTGCGGCCGAGCGGCAAGATGCGCATCCATGCAATGACGGGGCTCGGGCAAAGTCACGTCGTGTCGTCGATCGTGCGCTACCAGGAAGACAACCCGGACGTGTCGGTCGAGCTGACGCTCGCGCAGCGCATGCCGAACCTCGTCGAGGAAGGCTACGACGTGTCGATCGTGACCGCATCGCAACTGCCCGATTCCGGCTACGTCGCGCAGACCTGCGGCACCAGTTGCAGCGTGCTGGTCGCATCGCGCGAGTACCTGGCGCGGCACGGCACGCCGAAGACGCCGGACGACCTGCCGAACCATGTGTGCCTGCGGCTCGATACGCCCGCATCGCCGGCCAGCGAGTGGCGGCTCGAGCGCGGCGACGACGAGGAGACGGTCTATGAACTGCAGCCGGCGCCGTTCCAGGTCAACGTGCCGGATGCGCTGTGCGTCGCGGTGCGGGCCGGGCGCGGCATCGCGTGCGTCGCGCTGTACACCGTGCTCGACGACATCCGCGAGGGGCGGCTGATCCGCGTGCTGCCCGAGTACCGGCTGCAGACGGTCAGCGTGTACGCGGTCTATGCGACGCGCCGCTATCTCGACGCGAAGATCCGCACCTTCCTCGACCATCTGCGCACGACGCTCACCCCCGCGCTGGAGAACGACCTGCGCGAGCTCGACCGGCTCGCGGTCGGGCAGGCGCCGGGCAGCCGCCAGCGCGCGTGACGCCGCGGGCGGTCGCGGGCCCGGCGGCGCCGGGCGTCATACGGCCGGCGTGACGCGAATCCGCTCGAAGCGGCCGGCGAGCCACGCATAGGCGGCGATTCCGATCAGCCCGTGCGCGGCGACGAACCACAGCGCGCCCGCAAACGAGCCCGTGTGCGCGACGAAGTAGCCGATCACGAGCGGCGTGACGATCCCCGCGATGTTGCCGAGGCCGTTGAACACACCGCCGCTCAGGCCGACCATGCCTTCCGGCGCGGTGTCGGCGAGCACGGCCCAGCCGACCGCCGCGAGCCCCTTGCCGAAGAACGCGATCGTCATCAGCGCGATCACGACGGCGTTCGACGACGCGCCGTTCGCGAGCACGAGCAGCGTCGCCATCGCCATTCCCGCGACGAACGGCGCCTTGCGTGCGCGCGACGCATGCACGCCGCGCCGGATCAGCCAGTCCGACAGCACGCCGCCGAGCACCCCGCCCGTGAAGCCGCAGAGCGCCGGCAGCGCGGCGACCCAGCCGGCCTCCATGATCGTCATCCCGCGTCCCTTGATCAGGTAGATCGGGAACCACGTGATGAAGAAATAGGTGAGCGCCGTGATGCAGTACTGGCCGATATAGATCGCCCACAGGTTCCGGTGGCGGAACAGCTGCGACGCGTCGCGCCACGAGACGCGCTGCCGGTGCCGGACGCGGTTCGCCTCGAGATCGACGAGCGCGCCGTGCGCACGCAGGTAGTCGCGCTCGGCGTCGCTCACGCGCGGATGGCCGTGCGGCTCGCGATACCACGCGAACCAGAGCGCCGACAGCGCGACGCCGAGCATCCCCATCCACAGGAACACGTGTTCCCAGCCGAGCGCATGCGTGAGCCACGCCATCGCGGGCGTGAACAGCACGACGGCCATGTACTGCGCGGAATTGAACAGCGCCGATGCGGTGCCGCGCTCGGCGGTCGGGAACCAGCACGCGACGATCCGCGAATTGGCCGGGAATGCCGGCGATTCGACCAGGCCGAGCATGAAGCGCATCGCGAACAGCGCGAGCGTCGCGGCCGCGCCCTGCACGGCGAACCAGCCGACCGTGCCCTGCAGCATCGTGAAGACCGACCACAGCAGCAGGCTCAGGCCGTACACGCGGCGTGCGCCGAAGCGGTCGAGCAGCCAGCCGCCCGGGACCTGGCCGATCGCATAGGCCCACGCGAACGCGGAGAAGACGATGCCGAGCTGCACGGGCGTCAGCCCGAGGTCGTGCGCGACGCCGGTGCCGGCGATCGACATCGTCGCGCGATCCGCATAGTTGACGACGGTGACCGCGAAGATCAGCGCGAGGACCGTGTAGCGGACGCGGCCGATCGTGCGCGATGCGGTGGATGAGGCGGGCGAGGCGGCGACGGTTGCGCCGCCGCTGGGTCGATTGGGCATGCGAGTCTCCTGGCCTCCGTCGTGCGGAGGCGTTTCGTTTGGTGTCGTAGTCGGGGGCGGGGGCGGGTGTGCGTCGCTTAGCTCGTGACGCTGGTCGGCGGGCGCTGTCCCGCGAAGCACGCGGCGAGGTTGGCGAGCACGATCCGGCCCATGGCTTCGCGCGTCTCGTGCGTGGCGCTCGCGCGGTGCGGCTGCACGACGACACGCTCCAGTTCGAGCAGCGCGGCCGGCACGTGCGGTTCGTCGATGAACACGTCGAGGCCGGCACCGGCGATCGTGCCGGCCGCGAGCGCGCGCACGAGCGCGGCTTCGTCGACAAGCTTGCCGCGCGCGACATTGATCAGGAATCCTTGGTTGCCGAGCGCGGCGAGCACGTCGGCGGTCACGAGCACGTTGCCGTGATCGGCCGACGCCGCGAGCACGAGCACATCGCTGTCGCGGGCGAGCGCGACCAGGTCGGGCACGTAGCGGTAGCCGCTGTCGCGGTGTTCGCGCGGACCGAAATAGCTGACGGGCATCCGGAACGCCTGCGCGCGCTGCGCGATCGCGCGTCCGACGCGGCCGAGGCCGACGATGCCGAGCCGCTTGCCCGTCACCTGCGTCGCGAGCGGCTGCGCGACCTTGCCCCAGCGGCCGGCGCGCACGATGCGCTCGCCGGCGCCGAGGTCGCGCAGCGTCATCAGGATCAGCCCCATCGCCATGTCGGCGACGTCGTCGGTCAGCACGTCGGGCGTCGTCGTCACGTGGATGCCGCGTGCGCGGGCGCGGTCGAGATCGACGGCGTCGGTGCCGATGCCGCTGATCGCGATGATTTCGAGCGCGCCCAGCCGGTCCATCCACGCCGCCGACAGCCCGTTCGCGCCGCCCGTGACGACGCCGCGGATGCGCGGCGCGACGCGATCGAGCAGTGCGTCGGCCCGGTCGGCCGCATACAGCCGATGCACTGCGTAGCGGGCGGACAGTTCGGCGTCGATGGCGCCGGGAAGCGGCTGGGTGAGCAGGATGTCGATGGTCATGAAGGTCTCGGTCGTCGTGCGCGGCGCGCGCCGCACATCAGGTGCAACCGAGTATAGGAATCGGATCGATGTTGGTCTAACATCAAAAGACTATTGATTGATTCAAGAATTGAATGATTGAACTGAACCAGCTTCGCTGCTTCGTCGCCGTCGCCGAGGAACTGCATTTCGGGCGCGCGGCCAAGCGGCTCTTCATGACGCAGCCGCCGCTCAGCCGGCAGATCCAGCTGCTCGAGCACGCGCTCGGCATCGCGCTGCTCGAACGCAGCAGCCGGCAAGTCAGGCTGACCGCGGCCGGCGAGCGCTTTCTGCGCGATGCGCGGCATATCCTCGAGTTTTCCGCGCGAGCCGAACAGGCCGCGCAGCGCGTCGCGCACGGCGGGGCCGGCCGCATCACGCTCGGCTTCACGGCCGTGAGCGCGTACCGGATGATTCCGGTGCTGCTCGCGCATGCGGCGCACGCGCTGCCGGACGTCGATGTCGAATTGCGCGAAATGGTGTCGACCGTGCAGATCGACGCGCTCGCGTCGCGCATGCTCGATGCGGGCTTCGTGCGCCAGCGCGCCGCGCGCCATCCGCTCGAATACCGGCTCGTGCAGCGCGAGCCGATGCTCGTCGCGGTCGCGCAGGGCGCACCGCTCGCCGCGTGCGAACGGATCGGCCCGGACGAACTCGACCGGCAGCCGTTCATCGCGTATTCGCCGAACGAGGGAAAGTACTTTCACGACATGATCTCGGGGATGTTCGCCGGCGCCGGGCGCTTGCCGAACTACCTGCATTACGTCGGGCAGACGCATACGATCCTCGGCCTGGTGCGCGCCGGGCTGGGTGCCGCGATGGTGCCGGCGTCGGCGCGCGAGCTGCACGTCGACGGCGTGGTGTTCCGTCCGCTCGCGGGCGTCGACGTGGCGGCCGAGCTGTATCTTGCGTGGCGCGCGGACAACGACAATCCGGCGCTGCCGGTGTTCAACGCGATGGTCGAGCAGTTTCTCGCGCGGGAGCAGGCTGGCGCGTCTACTTGATACGCCAGCACGATGTGACAAGCTTTCAATCCGGAAGCTTGCCGTATCCGATGCCAAGCGATCCTGAGCGAGCGAGACAGGTCGCAGCCGGCGAATGCTTGCGATCCTGAAAGCGGCTTCGATGCCTGCTTCCCAACGCACGAACGCAGCGGTTCGCTGCACCGCGTCGACCGCTTGACGCTGCATGCCGGTCGGCGCACGATACGTCCGTGCATTTGGAGCGGGACGCGCCGGCCGCGCGTTCCTGCATCCGCGACGCGCAAAAGAACAACGATGAGCCTTCACGCACTCGTACCGGAATCCAGGCGCCGCATTCATCGGCGCGCCGGAGCAACGATCCTCCCGACGCCCGTCGCGTCACGTATCCGTCATCCCGTTTCGTACCGTGCATCGGTACACTTTCCCGTCCGCGCGCTGGCAGCGACGACGAACGGCGCCGATCGGCACCGCCGCGTCGCGCGGCAGCCTGCCGCGCCCGAATACCGTATCGCACATGACGCTACACCGGCGTCTCGTGACGCCGCCGGCGCCCGTCCACGCATCGCGCCGCCGCCTGTCCCGCACGCGCGGCGGCGCCGGAGTCCGAAGCATTTCGATCGAGCATGGCGCAGCACACGCACGCAGTTCAGTTCGAGGTTCAAGGAGAGAAACTCATGTCGCAGCTTTCGAATGAAGCAAACGGCAGTTCGGGGAGTGGCAAGGCAAGGCTGATCAAATGGGCGATCATCATCGCCGGCGTCGCGATCGCGGCACCGGCCGCGCTGTTCATCCTGAAGGGGATGGTCGCGCTGATCACGGCGGCCGTGATCGGCCTCGGCGCGATCTATTTCGCGCCGGTCGTCGCGATGAAGTTCGCGAACCAGAAGGTGAATATGATCGTCGACGAAGCGCAGTCGAATCCGATCGAGACGCTGATCAACCAGCTCGCGGAAAAGCGCCAGGCGGCGCAGAAATTCGCGGACAGCATCACCGCGTTCCGCACCGAGGTGAAGAACTTCGAGAACAAGACCGAGCTGTTCGAGAAGCAGTATCCGGACGATGCGCCTCGCTTTCGCGCGCAGCTCGACACGATGAAGCAGCTGCTCGCGTTCCGCGAAGGCCGCTACAAGCAGGTGCAGGCCGAACTGAAGAATTTCGCGGCGGCGATCGACCGCGCGAAGGCAATGTGGGACATGTCGCAGGCGGCGCAGCAGATGAACAAGCTCGCGGGCCGGCAGACGGCCGACACGTTCGAGCAGATCAAGACCGACGTGGCCGTCGATTCGGTGATGCGCTCGGTCAACAAGGCGTTCTCCGAAATGGAGACGTCGCTGCTGGATAACCCCGAGGTCAAGCAGGCGCAGCAGCAGGCGGTGATGAACGGCGCGCCCGCCCCCGTGCCCGGCCCCGATGCGGCACACACAGCCGCATTGCCGTCGAAGCAACGATAACTTCCTGCAGGCACGCAACCATGAAAAAACTTCTCGGCGCGATCGCGTTTCTGGTGGTGCTCGTCGGCGTCTGGATCGTCCATCAGGGCGGCCTGTCGACACTGATTCCCGCGCACGACCACGACGCGGCTCCGGGCGCGACGTCCGCGCAGTCGGCCGACGCGGGCCAGCCGGCGCAGCCGTCGGCATCGGGCAACGTGATGCCGGCCGGCTTCACGCCGCAGGCCAGCACGCTGAAATCGATCGCCGAAAACGGCATCGTGCGGATCTCGGTGCAGAATCCGAGCGAGCCGTTCTTCGGCGAGGACAAGGGCGCGCCGCGCGGCTTCAACGTCGAGTTCGCGCGGCTGCTGTTCGCGGATCCGTCGTTCTCGCACGGCGGCAAGCCGGTCGTCGTCGATACGCGTCACGAAGTCGATACGTACCCGGGCGTGCCGAAACAACTGCTCGACACCGATGCGAAGGGCAACCATGTCGTCGACGTCGCGATGGACGGGCTGACGTTCCCGGACAACACGCCGGCGGGCGTTGTCTACTCGGTGCCGTACGTCGACGATTTCGGCTATTCGCTGATCGTGCGGCAAGGCGCCGCGATCCGCTCGGCCGACGACCTGGTCGGCAAGACGGTCGGCATCCTGAAGGGCGACCCGGATGTGCGTGCGTTCGTCACGCGTCAGTATCCGAACGTCCGGTTCGTCGAGGTCGACGATTCCGATCCGGCATTCATCGCGAAGAGCCTCGACGGCCATGCGGTCGACGCGTTCATCTACGACTACCCGTTCGCGGTCAGTTCGATCAAGGGCACCGACCTGAAGTTCGCGGTGACCAAGCTCGACGGCTCGAACATCGCTTACAAGATCGGCGTGCGCGCCGACGACCAGGATCTGCTGATCTACCTGAACGCCGCGATCGCGAAGCTCAAGCAGTCGCCGCAGTATCTCGACCTGCTGCGCAAGTATTTCGTCAGCGACCAGACGATGACGACCGCAGCCGCGTCGGGCGAGCACACGTACGTGGTGAAGGCGGGCGATACGCTGAACATGATCGCGGCGAGCAAGCTCGGCAGCGGCCAGCGCTATCGCGAGATCCAGCGCCGCAACAACCTCGCGAACCCGAACCTGATCCTGGCCGGCCAGCATCTGGTGATTCCGGTCCGCTAGCCGCGGCGTGAAGCAGGGAAGGTGTGGCCGTGCAGGTGAAGTGATGCGCGCGGCACGGCGGAAACGATCCGTCGTGCCGCGCGTTGATGGACATCAGTGGGTGATCGACAGGAACAGGTAGGCCGCGAACAGCGACAGGTGCACGACGCCGTGCAGCACCGTCGTGCGTCCCTGGCTGAGCGTCAGCGTGCTGACGAGCAGCGTGAGCGACAGCAGCACGGTTTCCATCGCGCCGATGCCGAGCGTGAGCGGCTGGCCGACCCAGATGAACACGGCCGCGACGGTCGGGATCGTGAGCCCGATGCTCGCGAGCGCCGAACCGAGCGCCAGGTTCATGCTGGTCTGCAGGCGGTTCGCGCGCGCGGCGGTGACGGCCGCGAGCCCTTCGGGCAGCAGCACGAGCGCGGCGATCACGATGCCGACCGCCGCTTCGGGCGCGCCGAGCTTCCTCACTGCATGCTCGACGGCCGGCGACAGCAGCTTCGCGAGCAGCACGACCGCGACGAGGCTCGCGAACAGCAGCACGAGGCTGATCAACGCGGTGCGGCCGCTCGGCGGCGCCGCGTGCACCGATTCGTTCGCGCTGTCGTGCTCGGTGAGGAAGTAGTCGCGGTGGCGCACGGTCTGCACGAATACGAATGCACCGTACAGCACGAGCGACGATGCGCCGGCGAACGCGAGCTGCGATTTCGAGAAGAACGGGCCCGGCGCCGCGTTGAGGTAGTTCGGCATCACGAGCGACAGCACCGACAGCGACGCGAGCACCGCGAGCGCCTTGCTCGCGCCGCGCCCCTGGAAATCCTGTTCGCCGTGCTTCCATGCACCGACCAGCAGGCAGAGGCCGACGATGCCGTTGCAGATGATCATCACGGCGGCGAACACGGTATCGCGCGCGAGGCCCGATTTCTCGGGGCCGGCGCCGAGCATCACCGACACGATCAGCGCGACTTCGATGACGGTCACGGCGACCGCGAGCACGAGCGTGCCGAATGGCTCGCCGACGCGGTGCGCGACGACTTCGGCATGATGGACGGCGGCGAACACGGCGCCGGCGAGCGCAGCGGCGAACACTGCGATGACGAGGCCTTCGGCCGGCACGACGCGCGACAGCGCGAGTACCAGCCACGCGGCAAGCGGGGCCCAGAGGGTCCAGCGCGGGAGCTGGTTGGACGAGAGCGGCATGGACGGTTTCCCTATGCGAGTGACGGCGCGCGACGCGCCGTCACGGGTTGACGAAGTCCGGCCGGATAATCCGCCGAACGAGAACGATGAAGCTGACGGGCGGCAGCGCGCAATGGTGCTGCCTCGGGTTCGCCACCATGAGGCGGCGAGGGGCGCGGGCGGGCCGAAGCCCGTCGCTGGATGAAACGGTTCGATGCGACCGGGTGCCGATGGCGGCGCACGTGGATGTGGCGGCAGGCGGCCCGGCAGTCCGGAACCGACCCCGCAAGGGCGGCGTGCGAAGGGCGGCAGCGGCGGCGTGACACGCGGTTTCCCCCTGAAATCCGGCGGTTTGTCGAATTTTATCAGGCGTTCGGGGGTCGCTATCTCATATTCGAACACTTTCATTGACCTTTCGGTTTACAAAAAGTGCCCCGATCATCCGATTTTTTTGCTTTTGCAGATTTCGTAATGGTCTCTTGCACGACAAATTCGGGCTCGCCCTGACATAAATCTACCGACCGGTCGGTTTATAATAGCTCGCACTTCCACTTCATGACGGATCGCAAGCGATGGCTGTTTCTTCTGCACATTCGGTGAATTCGGGCGCGCTGGCGCCGACGGCGGCCGTCGGCGTGATCGGCGCGGGCGCGATGGGCGCGGGCATCGCGCAGGTCGCGGCAGCGGCCGGTCATGCGGTGCTGCTGTACGACCTGAACGAGGCGGCGTGCGACAAGGCGCTCGCCGGCATCCGCGCGCAGTTCGCGCGGCTCGCGGAGAAGGGCCGGATGGACCCGGCGCAGGCCGACGCGGCCGGCAGCCGGATCCGCGCGGTGCGCGCGCTGGCCGATTTCGCCGGCGCCGCGCTGATCGTCGAGGCGGCGGCCGAGCGGCTCGACGTGAAGCGCGAGATCTTCGCGACGCTCGAACTTCATGTGGACGATACCTGCATGCTGGCGACCAACACGTCGTCGATCTCGATCACGTCGATCGCGGCCGGGCTGCGCGCGCCGCAGCGCGTGGCCGGCCTGCATTTCTTCAATCCGGCGCCGTTGATGGCGCTCGTCGAGGTGGTCAGCGGGCTTGCGACCGCGCCGGAAGTCGCGCAGGCGCTGTACGACACGGCCGCCGCGTGGGGCAAGCGGCCGGTGCTGGCGAAATCGACGCCGGGCTTCATCGTGAACCGCGTCGCGCGGCCGTATTACGCGGAGGCGCTGCGCGTGCTGAACGAGCAGGGCGGCACGCCGGCCTCGATCGACGCGGTGATGCGCGAGGCCGGCGGCTTCCGGATGGGGCCGTTCGAGCTGATGGACCTGATCGGCCAAGACGTGAACTTCGCGGTGACCGAGTCGGTATTTCGCGCGTACTTCAACGATCCGCGCTACACGCCGTCGCTGATCCAGCAGGAGCTCGTGAACGCAGGCTTTCTCGGTCGCAAGTCGGGACGCGGCTTCTATTCGTATGCGGACGGCGCGGCGCCACCCGCGCCCGAGCTCGAAGCGCCGCGTGCCGCGCCGGCCGACGTCGCGCTGTTTGCGCAGGACGGTCCGGCCGCCGCGCTGCATGCACGCTTCGCCGAACGCATCGCGGGTGCGCGGCACGACGGCGCGCATGCCGACGAACTGCTTGCCGTGGCCGGCCGCGCGTCGATCGCGCTGACGGATGGCCGCACCGCGACGGTGCGCGCCGCGCAAACCGGCGTGACCGATCTCGTGCTCGTCGACCTCGCGCGCGATTACGCGCAGGCCGGGCTCGTCGCGCTGACGCGCGCGCTGCAGTGCAGCGACGCCGCCTACGCGGAGGCGGTCGGGCTGTTCCAGCACGCCGGTTTCCGCGTCGTCGGCGTCGCCGACGTGCCGGGCATGGTTGCGATGCGCACCGTCGCGATGCTCGCGAACGAGGCGGCCGACACGGTCAACCAGGGCGTGTGCTCGCCCGCCGATCTCGATCTCGCGATGGAGAAGGGCGTGAACTACCCGTGCGGCCCGCTCGCGTGGGCCGATGCGATCGGCATCGGCCGCGTGCAGCGCGTGCTGTCGAACCTGGCGGCGAGCTACGGCGAGGACCGCTACCGCGTGTCGCCGCGCATCGCCGCGCTGCACGCCGCCGGCCGCACGTTCCGCTAGCCGCTGGCCCCATTACCCCGATCACGATAACGACATCACTCCATTGGAGGAGCACCCCGATGACTCACCCGACGCACCCCGCCGCCGCCCTCGATCCGATCGAGACCGCCAGCCGCGACGAACTGCAGGCGCTGCAGCTCGAGCGCCTCAAGTGGTCGTTGCGCCACGCGTACGACAACGTCCCGCACTATCGCCGGACGTTCGACGCGGCGGGCGTGCACCCGGACGACCTGACGACGCTCGCCGATCTCGCGAAATTCCCGTTCTCGACCAAGAACGACCTGCGCGACAACTATCCGTTCGGGCTGTTCGCGGTGCCGCGCGAGCAGGTCGTGCGCGTGCATGCGTCGAGCGGCACGACCGGCAAGCCGACGGTGGTCGGTTACACGGCGCGCGACATCGATACGTGGGCGAACGTGACCGCGCGTTCGATCCGCGCGGCCGGCGGCCGCCCCGGCGACACGCTGCACAACGCGTTCGGCTATGGGCTCTTCACGGGCGGCCTCGGGATTCACTACGGCGCGGAGCGGCTCGGCTGCATGGTCGTGCCGATGTCGGGCGGGCAGACCGAGAAGCAGGTGCAGCTGATCCGCGATTTCGAGCCGAAGATCATCCTGGTCACGCCGTCGTACATGCTGAACCTGATCGACGAGATGGTGCGGCAGGGAATGGACCCGGCCAAGTCGTCGTTGAAGATCGGCATCTTCGGCGCGGAACCGTGGACGCAGGCGCTGCGCGAGGAAGTGGAGACGCGCGTGGGCATCGACGCGCTCGACATCTACGGGCTGTCGGAAGTGATGGGCCCCGGCGTCGCGTGCGAATGCGTCGAGACGAAGGACGGCCCGGTGATCTGGGAAGACCACTTCTATCCGGAGATCATCGATCCCGCGACCGGCGAAGTGCTGCCGGACGGCAGCGAGGGCGAGCTCGTGTTCACGTCGCTGACGAAAGAGGCGATGCCGGTGATCCGCTACCGCACGCGCGACCTCACCGCGCTGCTGCCGCCGACCGCGCGCGCGATGCGCCGGCTCGCGAAGATCACGGGCCGCTCGGACGACATGCTGATCGTGCGCGGTGTGAACGTGTTCCCGAGCCAGATCGAGGAAATCGTCGTCGCGCAGACGAAGCTGTCGGGGCAGTTCCAGATCACGATCTCGCGCGACGGCCACATGGACCGGCTCGACCTCGCGGTCGAACTGCGCTCCGAGGCCGCCGCGTGCGTGACCGACGGCGAGCGCGCGGCGATCGCGCGCGAGCTGCAGCACCGGATCAAGACGATGATCGGGGTGTCGGCCGGCGTGACCGTGCTGGCCGCGGGCGGCATTCCCGCGAGCGCGACCGGCAAGGCCCGGCGCGTGATCGACCGCCGGCAGGCCGCCTGAACTTCGCCACCGAGTTTCGCCATTCCCTGTTCTACCCCGAGGAAACCTGTTCGATGGATGGATTGAAGACCCTGGCCGTCGCCGTCGATACGCGCGGCATCGCGACCGTCGCGCTGCAGCGCGGCGACGTGCTCAACGCATTCGACGAGACGATGATCGCCGAGCTGACCGACGCGTTCACTGCGCTCGGCGCGCGCGACGACGTGCGCGCGATCGTGCTGCGCTCGGACGGCCGCGCGTTCTGCGCGGGCGCGGACCTGCAGTGGATGCAGCGCGCGAGCGCGAATGACGCGGCCGCGAACCTGCGCGACGCCGAGCGGTTCGCCGCGATGATGCGTGCGATCCGGCAGTGCCCGAAGCCGACGGTTGCCCGCGTGCAGGGCCACGCGTTCGGCGGCGGCGTCGGCCTGTGCGCGGCCTGCGACATCGTGATCGCGAGCGATCACGCGCGCTTTTCGGTCAGCGAGGCCCGGTTCGGGATCCTGCCGTCGGTGATCGGCCCGTATCTGGTCGAGGCGGTCGGCCAGCGCCAGGCGCGCCGGCTCGCGCTGACCGCGACACAGCTCGCGGCCGGCGAAGCCGTCGCGATCGGGCTGATCCACCAGGCCGTGCCGCTCGAGGCACTCGATGAAGCGCTCGACAAGACGCTCGCCGAGCTGAGCCGCAATGGCCCGCACGCGCTGATGGAGATCAAGCGCTTTTTCGACGCGATCGGCGAGTATCCGCCGTCGGACGAACGCGCGGCGTTCACCGCACGGACGATCTCCCGCGTGCGCGCGACGCCGGAAGCGAAGGAGGGCTTCGCCGCGTTCTTCGCGAAGCGGCCGCCGGCGTGGGAGCCGGGCGCCGAATAAGGCCGTGGCGCGGCCGGCCGGGACCGGGCCGCGATTTGCGTCTCGGGCGCGGGCGCTTGCTCTACAATGCGTGACCCCCGGCGCGCCGCCGGCCCAGCCCTGACCGCTTCCTCGCCCGATGATCGTCAACCGCCTTATCTCCGAGATCCTGTTCGGCTTCACCGGCCTGATCGGCATCATCAATCCGATCGGCATCGCGTTCCTGTTTCTCGAGCGCACCGAGGCGCTGACCGAGCACGAGCGGAACCTGCTGGCGAAGAAGGTGGCGTTCAACGCGTTCATCGTGCTGATGGTCGCGTTCTTCGCCGGCACGCCGGTGCTGCATTTCTTCGGGATCTCGATGGAAGCGCTGCGGATCGGCGGCGGCTTCGCGGTCGCCGTCGCGGGCTGGCAGATGCTGAACGAGCCGGACGGGCCGGCGGGCGGCGGCGATACGCCGGTCAAGCCGATCGATGCGAACGCGATCATGACCCGCGCGTTCTTCCCGTTGACCATGCCGCTGACCGTTGGCCCCGGCTCGATCGCGACCGCGATCGCGCTCAACGCGAACCGCACGCACAAGCTGTCGGAGTTCATGCTGTCGAGCATCGTGTCGATTACCGTCTCCGTACTGGTTGCGATCGTGATCTGGCAGGTCTACAGCCGCTCCGCGCTGCTGTCGCGCTACCTCGGCAGCGAAGGTACCAAGGTCGCGAAGCGCGTGTCGGCGTTCCTGCTGCTGTGCATCGGTGTGCAGATCATGCTGACCGGATTCTCCGAATTCCTGCAGCCGATCGCCGACCAGATCAAGTAACCCGTTCCTCCTTCGGCGCATGACCCGGCCCGGCGCCCTGCATTCGGGCTGCGGGTCGCGTTCGCCCGCTCGACCCCGCCGGGCAGCGCACCGATACGCGTTTGCGCGCTGCGGGATACCATGCGACGTCCGGCGGATGCACGCCCCGGCATTCGTGCCCGGTGCACCGAGGCGCGGCGCGCATCCGGCCGCAACCCCACTTCAATGACGAGGCGAGCGATGGAATACGTGAAATTCGGGTCGACCGGGCTGGACGTGTCGAAGCTGGTGCTGGGCTGCATGACGTTCGGCGAGCCGTCGCGCGGCACGCATCCGTGGACCTTGCCGGAAGCGGAAAGCCGCCCGATCATCCAGCGTGCGATCGAGGCCGGCATCAATTTCTTCGATACCGCGAACATGTATTCGGACGGCACGTCCGAGGAGATCGTCGGCCGCGCGCTGCGCGACTTCGCGAAGCGCGACGACGTCGTGATCGCGACCAAGGTGTTCTACCGGATGCGGCCGGGGCCGAACGGCGCGGGGCTGTCGCGCAAGGCGATCATGACCGACATCGACCAGAGCCTGAAGCGGCTCGGCACCGACTACGTCGACCTGTACCAGATTCACCGCTGGGATGACGGCACGCCGATCGAGGAGACGCTCGAGGCGCTGCACGACGTCGTGAAGGCCGGCAAGGCGCGCTACATCGGCGCGTCGTCGATGTTCGCGTGGCAGTTCGCGAAGGCGCTGCATACGTCGAAGCAGAACGGCTGGGCCCGCTTCGTCAGCATGCAGAACCACCTGAACCTGCTGTATCGCGAAGAGGAACGGGAAATGCTGCCGCTGTGCGAGGCGGAAGGCATCGCGGTGATTCCGTGGAGCCCGCTCGCGCGCGGCCGGCTGACGCGCAACTGGGATGAGTCGTCCGGCCGGCAGCAGAGCGACGAGGTCGGTCAGCGGATGTATGACGCGACGGCCGATGCCGATCGCGCGGTCGTCGAGGCCGTCGCGGCGATCGCCGCCGCGCGCAACGTGCCGCGTGCGCAGGTCGCGCTCGCATGGGTCGCGCACAAGCGCGGCGTCACCGCGCCGATCGTCGGCATCTCGAAGCCGCATCATCTGGACGATGCGCTCGGCGCACTGCAGCTGAAGCTGACGGACGACGAAATCGCGGCGCTCGAAGGTCCGTACGTGCCGCACGCGGTGGCCGGCTTCAACTGAGCTCGGCCGGGCGAAACCGGCGGGATGCCGCCGCCATACGCGGCGTTCAGCGTGCGGCGGCGAGCATCGGGTAGGTGAACAGCCCGAAGTGAATCACGTTCAGTCCCGCGTGCGCGAGCGCGGACGCGAGCAGCCCGCCACGCCGCCATGCAAGGCCGTAGCCGATGCCGGCCACCGTGCCGAGCACGATCCAGTGCCAGCCGCCGGCCGCATGCGCGGCGCCGAACAGCACGGCGCCGATCGCGAGCGCGGCCCACGGCCCCCAGCCGAACCGGCCGAGCACGCGCGTGAGCCCGCCTTGCACATAGCCGCGGAACAGCGCTTCCTCGGCGAGCGTGACGAGCAGCACATTGTTGACGAGCCACATCCAGCCCGACGCCGGCCATTTCGGCGCCCAGCCGACCATGCCGAACGCGAGCGCGCCGGCCAGGCAGGCGGCCGCCGTTGCGACGCCGGCCACGGCTCCCGTGCGCAGCGCGCGCGCCGGCGGGACGTCAGGCGCCACCCACGGCAGCGTCCACAGCAGCCACAGGCCGGCGAGCGGCTTGTCGAAATTCAGGTACATCGTGAACGGCACGGCATCCGGCGTGAACCGGGTCGGCTCGATCACGCGCGGATTGTGGAAACCGGGAATCAGGTGCAGGCTCAGTGCGATCGCGAGCGCGGCAAACACGACGTGCGCGACGATCCGCACCGCGACTGGGCGGCCCGGCGCGACGCCCCAGGCGGCGGCCGCGAGCAACGCGAACGGCGCGAGCACGATCGGCTCGAGCTTGCCGAATGCCAGCGCGCCGGCATAGCCGAGCGCGGCAAGGGCGATGCTCAGGCCGTGCAGCGGGCGCTGCCATGCGAACGCGGCGGCAGCGAACAGCGCGAGCCAGATGGTGGCACACGGGAGAAGCGAGAGGGACATGGGGCGATGCAGGGTCGGACGAGACGCCGCGCATCATACCCCAGCGACCGTGACGTGCCGCCGGGCCCGCCGCGCGGGGCGGGCGGTCAGCGGCCGGCGATCTCGGTGACGCCGTCGCGGGTCGGGATGTCGACGCTGTTGCGCTCGCGCATCCGCCGCCGGTACCAGAAGGTCCACAGCAGCAGCGTGCCGAAGACCGTGTAGCCCATGATCGGCGACACGACGAGCACGCGCTCGACGGGCCAGGTGACGACCATCCACAGGCGCAGCAGCATCTCCAGCGTCATGCACGCGCCCCACACGAAGGTCATCAGCCGGAGCATTTGGCGCAGCCCCGCCTGCTCGGCCCACACCGTCTCGAAACGCGCGGCGCCGCCGGCCATCTCGCGGGCGACCGTTGCGCGGGTCAGGTAGAAGATCAGCGGGCGATCGCGGAACAACGACAGCAGGAACACGATGCCGATCGCGCCGGACGCGAGCGATTCGCGCATCAGCAGCGTGCGCGCGCTGCCGCCGAGCGCCATGCCGGCGATCGACAGCGCGATGCCGAGCAGCACGATGGCGGCCACTGCGTCGATGCGGCGCGAGCGGATGAATTCGACGATGGACCAGACGATGGGCGGGATCGCGGACGCGTACAGCGCGCCGGTTTCCCCGAAATACGGGTGCGCGACCCGGTATGCGACCCAGGGCAGCAGCAGGTTGACGACGAGTTCGAGGATCAGGCCGGCTCGTGGTTTCACGGAAGCGGGCGCGCGGGTGGCGCGCGGGGCGGTGATGTCGCTTCGAGTATATCGAAGTCCGACCCCGCGCGCCTCGTCCGGCGCCGTTGTGCGCGCACCGGACACGGGCGGGAACGCGCGCCGGCCGGACGGCGGGCCGCGCCAGGGCCGCCGCGGGGCCGCCCGGCGCCGCGTCCGGAGGTCGCGCGGCGGTCATCGCCCGGTTATCGCCCGGTTATCGCCCGGTCACGGGTTCGTCAGGCCGTCGCGGGCTGGACGATGATCTTCACGTTCCGGTCCTTGTGGTTGACCAGTTCCTCGAAGCCGTGCGTGACGATGTCGCCGAGCGTGATCCGCCCGGTGATCAGCGGCTGCACGTCGATGCGGCCGTCCGCGATGAAGCGGATCACGTCCGCGAATTCGCCGTTATATGCGAGCGAGCCGATCACTTCCTTCTCGGTCGACACGATGTCGAAGAAGTTGAACGATGTCGGCTCCTCGAAGATGCCGACCATCACCGACTTGCCGGCCTTGCGGATCACGTCGATCGCGAGCTGCGCGGTGGCCGTGTGCCCGATGCACTCGAACGATATGTCGGCGCCGTAGCCGCCCGTCAGCGCCTTGACTTCCGCGATCGCGTCCGACGCCTTCGGGTCGATCACGACCGTTGCGCCGACCTCCAGCGCCTTCTGCTTGCGCGCGGCCGACATTTCCAGCGCGATCACGCGCCCGGCGCCCGCGGCCTTCGCGCACATGATCGTGCACAGGCCGATCGTGCCGGCGCCGACCACGACGACGGTCTGGCCGACGATGTTGCCGGCCTTCTTCACCGCGTGCAGCCCGACGGCGAGCGGTTCGATCAGTGCGCCGGCCTCGGTCGGGAAGTGGTCGGGGAGCTTGTACAGCAGCTCGGCCGGCACGTTCACGTATTCGGCGAATGCACCGTTGTTCATCAGCCCGGTGAACGCGAGGTTCTCGCAGATGTTGTACAGCCCGTGCCTGCAATACCAGCAGGTGCCGCAATGCTGGCACGCGTCGGCCGTCACGCGGTCGCCGACCGCGAAACCCGTCACGCCCGCGCCGAGCGCCGCGATTTCGCCGCTGAACTCGTGGCCGAGGATGCACTGGCCCTTCAGGCCCGTCAGCGGGTGCGGCGCGTCGACGGGGATGAACACGGGCCCGGCGACGTATTCGTGCAGGTCGGAGCCGCAGATGCCGCACCAGTGCACGCGGATCTGGACCCAGCCGGCCGGCGGATGCGCCGGAACGGGAACCTCTTCGACGCGGATGTCGTTGCGGCCGTGCCAGACGGCGGCCTTCATGCTGGGTGCGGTGTTCGTTGCCGGTGTACTCACGTTGCTGTCTCCGTCAGGTTGTCGTCGGACGCGCGGCAAGCAGCCGGGGCGTCCGTCGCGCGATTGCGCGAGCGACCGACATGCAGGAACGGGGCCAGCTCGAATGGGCGGTCGCGCGGCGGCCGAGTCGCGCGGGCGGTGTGCGATGCAGCAGGGCGCCTTGCATCGGCATCAGGCGGTGTCGCGTGAATCGCGCGCGGAATTTGCTGCAACTGCGATGACGTGGTTCGGGTGAGACGCCGAGACATTCGTCTCGGCCGTTTGAGACGAAACGCGAGACGCGTGGCTCGATCGGCTTCGCCGTCGCCGCCGTCGTGCCAGCCCATTGTGCCGATCCGTGAAACGCATCATTGCGCACGCTGCCTCTTTACTTGAAGTTAACTTCAATTTGTATCATCTGCGACAGTCCGATCGCGTGCCGTGCGTGGCGGCGTCACCGGTGGCGGAGCATGACCGGATCGTCCGTCGCGGGCACGCTCGCCGCGCCGCCGGCCCGTTTCAATCTTCACGGAATGTCGTCAAGCACGTCGAACTTCATCGAAAGCCTGATCTGCGAATACGTGTCGTACCACATGCTGGTGGCCGACGAGCGGAGCGCGATGCCGTCGCCGGCAGAGGCCGGGATGGTCCGGCCGTCGGCGAGCGCCGCTCGCGCGCCGGTTCCGGAGCCGGTCGCACCGGGCGTTTCACCGTTGCGGCCGCAACTGTTCGTGACGGTCCTGGAGGCTGGTGACGACGGCTTGCTGGTGCGCTGGAGCGAAAGCGGGCGCTGCCATTACGGCGAGCAGCGCTGGCGCTTGCGCGTCGCGTTGCAGGCGGGCCGCTGCGCGATCTCGGGCCAGGCGATCGCGCCGGGCGAGCCGGTGTACCGGCCGGTGCGGCGGCCGGTGCCCGTCAACGGCGACGAGATGATCCGCCCGGCGTCGGTGCCGGGCGCGGCCGGCGCCGGGTGTCACGTCGCGCCCGCCCGCGGCGAGGCGGCGGATCCGGTCGACGCCCTTGGCTGAGCGCGACCGGTTGCACCCGCGCGTTACTTGAGATCCTTCCGGTACTGGATGAACCCCGCGTTGTTCGCGAGCTTGTCGTACAGCGCGCGCGCCGTCGTATTGGTTTCGTGCGTGAGCCAGTACACGCGGCTCGCACCGGCTTCGCGCGCCCGCTCGTACACGGCCTCGATCAGCGCGCCGCCGGCGCCTTGTCCGCGTGCGTCGGCCGCCGTGAACAGGTCCTGCAGGTAGCAGTACGGCCCTTCGGTCCAGCACGAGCGGTGGTAGATCGCATGCACGATGCCGACCAGCGTATCCGACGCGTCGAATGCGCCGAGCACGAACATCGGTTCGGCGGGATCCATCAGCCGCGTCCACGTCGTCGCGAACACGGCATCGCTCAGCGCGGTCTCGTAGAACTGCTGATAACCTTGCCACAGCGGGCGCCATGCGGCTTCGTCGGCGGCGACGAGCGGCCGGACCGCGACGCGCGTCGCGTCGTTCGCACGGCCGGCCGCTTCGCGCGCACGCGCCTGCGCGTGGCGGATCGCGACGAGCGACTCGCGCTGCGCACCCTTCGCATCGAAGTTCTCCGGTGCGAGCCATGCTTCGAACGCGGCGCGCACGGCCGGCCATTCGCCGTCGACGATCGAGAACCAGGCGGTGTCGCGATTGCGGCCCTTGTAGACGATCGCCTGCCGGAACGTGCCTTCGTAACGGAAGCCGAGGCGGGCGGCGGCCTTGCGCGACGGCTCGTTGCGGTCGTCGCACTTCCATTCGTAGCGCCGGTAGCCGAGCGTGTCGAACGCGTATTTCATCAGCAGGTACTGCGCTTCGGTCGAAATCGGCGTGCGCTTGAGCAGCGGCGAGAACGTGACGGAGCCGACCTCGATCACGCCGTTGGCCGGATCGATGCGCATCAGCGCGAGCGTGCCGACCGCGCGGTTCGTCGCGCGGTCGATCACCGTGTAGTGCAGCGGATCGGCGCTCGCCGCCGCGCCGCGCGCGTAGTCGCGGTAGCTCGACTCGTCGGTGTACGGCCCGTGTGCGAGATAGGTCCAGTCGCTGCCGTCGGGCGCCTGCGCATACGCGGCGTACAGGTCGGCGGCATGGCGCTCGGCGTCGAGCGGTTCGAGGCGGCAGTAGCGGCCTTCGAGCGCGATGCGCTCCGGGCGCGGGCGCGCGGACCAGTCGGGAACGGGATGGCCGATGGGCTGCTGGAAGTCGTTGGTGAGCGTGGACAAGGTCGATCTCGCTTCGGTTGGCGGCCGGCGACATGCCGGCATGCAGACGATCGTAGTCCCGGCGAGGTACCATGAGAAGCGCCAGACAACGGCAAATTTATGGTGCCACGATCATGCCGCGGCGATGCCGTGGTTGCGCCACGATCGACGCGCCATGCTCCGACACTTCCACGCCGCGATACCTCGATGACGACAGCCCTTCCTTCCGGCGACGCACCGCTGTTGCCGCTCGACGCGCCGCTCGCGCGCACGGCCGGTGCGCCTTCGCTGCAGCGGCAATTGCTGCGCCGCGTGCGCGACGCGATTCTCGGCGGCGCGATGCCGGCCGGCACGCGGCTGCCCGGCACGCGCGCGCTGGCCGAGACGCTGGGCGTGTCGCGCAACACCACGGCGGCCGTCTACGAGCAGCTCGTCGCCGAAGGCTTCCTGCAATCCGATCGCCGCGGCACGCGCGTGGTCGGCCTGTCGCGGCCGGCGGCGCCGCGCCGGCGGGCCGCGCCGCCGGCCGTCGCGCAGCGGCTCGGCCGGATCCGTCCGAGCCTGATCGGCACCGGCGAGTCGGAAGGCTTCCGGCCGGGCGTGCCCGCGCTGTCGCATTTCCCGGTCGATGCGTGGCGGCACGTGATCGATCGCGCGCTGCGCCGCGCCGGCCGCGACCTGCTCGCGTACGGCGACCCGCTCGGCGAGCGCGCGCTGCGCGAGTCGATCGCGCGCCACCTGGCCGTGACGCGCGGCGTGCGCTGCGATCCCGAGCAGATCGTGATCACCGAAGGCGCGCAGGGCGCGATCGCGCTGTGCGCGCAGTTGCTGACGAATCCCGGCGACACGGTCTGGGTCGAGGAGCCCGGCTATCGCGGCGCGCGCACCGCGATGCAGGCGGCCGATCTCGATGTCGTGCCGATGCCGGTCGACGCGGAGGGGCTGCGCGCGGAAGACGCGGACTGGCGCGAACGCACGCCGCGGCTCGTCTACACGACACCGTCGAACCAGTTCCCGACCGGCGCGGTGCTGTCGATCTCGCGCCGGCTCGCTTTGATCGATGCCGCACGCCGGCATCGCGCGTGGATCATCGAGGACGACTACGACAGCGAGTTCCGTCACACCGGCGAGCCGATCGGCGCGTTGCACGGGCTCGCGGCCGATTCACCGGTCGTCTATCTCGGCTCGTTCAGCAAGACGATGTTTCCGGCGCTGCGGATCGGTTTTCTCGTGCTGCCCGACGCGCTGCTGGCCGCGGTGCGGCCGGCGTTGCCGGAGATGCTGCGCGGCGGGACACGTCACGTGCAGCTCGCGCTCGCCGATTTCATCGAGACGGGGGAGTACGGGCGGCATCTGGGGCGGATGCGCCGGTTGTATCGCGACCGTCGGCGGTTGCTGCTCGCCGCGCTGGACGATGCGTTCACCGTGCCGCATCAGGTCGAGGGCGGGCCGTGCGGGCTGCATCTCGCGTTGCGGTTGCCGGCGCGTTATCGCGACCCCGCGATCGTCGAGGCGGCGCGCGAGCATGGGATCGGGCCGTTTCCGCTGTCGGGGTTTTCGATCCACGCGACGCCGGCGGCCAACGGGCTCGTGCTCGGGTTCGGCAATACGTCGGCCGATGCGTTCGCGCCGATGCTGCGGACGTTGTCGGCGATCGCGCATCGGGTCGCGGGGGAGTGAAACGACGCGCGAGCGAGGCGGAGCCGGAAGCGGCACGATTGCCGCGCGTCGCTACTTTTTCAGCATGGCGAGCACTTCATCGACCATCGGATGATGCCGGCCCGTATTCCAGACAGCGGCCGCCGTCACGACCATCACCTTTTCCTTCAACGGCCGTACGACGACATTTTCCGGCGCGAGCTTGCGCATCGACGCAGGCACCAGCGCCACGCCCTGACCGCAGCCGACGTACGCGATTTGCGACGTCACCGAACGTACCTCGTGAATCACGCGCGGCGTCAGCCCGTGCGTGCGGCAGACGGACGTCAGCATGTCGAAGTAGACGGGGCTGACCTGCCGCGATGACATGATCAGCGGTTCGTCCATCAACGCGCGCAGCCGCACCCTCGCCGTCGCCGCCAGCGGATGGTCCTTCGGCAGCGCCACGGCCAGCCGGTCCTCGGCCAGCGGCATCGTCGCGATGCCGTTCGCCACCTCTCCATCGACGCGCGCAAAGGCGAGATCGAGCTCGCCGGCCTCCAGCGCCGGAATTGCGTCGACGCTGTCGATCTCGTTGACGAACACGGTCAGGTTCGGATGCGCGCGCTTGAGCGTGTCCAGTAGCGGCGGCACCGTATCGAGCATCGCGGATGTAATCGCGCCGACATGCAGCACGCCCGACTGCCCGGCCGCAACCTCGCGCACGACGCGCTGCAGCCGCTCCGCCTGGCCGGCGAATTGCCGGACAGCCGGCAGGATCGCGGCGCCGGCGGGGCTCAGTTGCGTTCCCTGACGCGAGCGGTAGAACAACTGAATCCTGAGCGACTGTTCCAGCACCTTGATCTGCTCGGTCAACGGCGGCTGCGACATGTTCAGCCGCTTCGCCGCCCGCCCGAAATGCTGCTCCTCGGCGACGGCGAGAAACATCCAGAGCTGTCGTATCAGCCGGTAGTCGATCGTGTTGCTCATGTCGGGTATGCCCAGGGATAAAATCGCGCGGAAACCGTCGCGGGGCGGGTGCTACCGCTCGACATCATGCGTCGCCGGCCACGCGAGAGATTGCATTTCCCGTATTCCGGAAATCGTATCACGCAGATACGAAATGCGAATTTTACTTGTCATGCTGCCGAGGCGACGATGGTTGCACTTTGTCAACGGGGATCAGCGTGATGAACCAGCCTTCCTTGCTCGAGCGCCTCGCGTCACTCGACACGAACACCGTATCCGATGCACTCGACTTTCTCGGCATGCCCGGCGCGACCGTCGGCCTGCGTCCATTGTGGGATTGCCCGAAGATCGTCGGGCGCGCCAGCACGATTCAGCTCGGACCGAAAACGGATGCCAGGCCGACGGTGCACCTCATTTCGCCCGTCGTCGACGCCGTCACGACGGACGATCGCGTGCTGGTGATTGCCGGCGGCGCGGACGGCATTTCCTGCTGGGGCGACATCCTGGCCAACGCGGCGACCGCGAAACGGATTCGCGGCTCGGTGATCGACGGGGCGAGCCGCGACATCGAGGGCAGCGAATCGATCGGTTACCCGGTGTACGGGCGCGGCGTCACGATGATCAGCGCGCGCAACCGCATGATCCAGATCGACTCCGGCACACCGGTGCAGATGGCAGGCGTGACCGTCCATCAGGATGACTACGTGATCGCCGATCGCTGCGGCACGGTGTTTGTGCCGGCCAGGTGTATCGAGGACGTGCTCGATCTCGGCGAGCGTATCGCGAAGCGGCAGGACGGGATGGTGGCCGCCGTGCGTGCGGGCCGTCCGGTCGCGGACGTGATGCACGACAAGGAATTCGAAGCCATCGCGGTGCGCTGAGCACTCATCCTTCTTCCGGAATATTTGATATGACGAATCCCAACAAGGCTGCGGCGGAAGACCAGGAGCTGGTCGCGCTGTTCGAAGGGCTCGACACGCCCGGCGTGTCCGATGCACTGGACAAGCTCGGGCTGCACGGGCAGGCGGTCGGCATCATGCCGCTGGCCGACTACACGAAGGTCGTCGCCGGTCCCGCATTCACGGTGAAGTACGTGCCGGCCAGCGTGCCGCCCGGCACCGTCGGCGACTTCATCGACGACGTCGCACCCGGCGACGTGGTCGTGATCGACAACGACGGCCGCACCGACTGCACCGTGTGGGGCGACATCATGACCCAGTACGCGGGGCTGCGCGGCATCGCGGGCACCGTGATCGACGGCGTGTGCCGCGACGTGAACAAGGCACTGGGCGACAACTATCCGCTGTTCACCGCAGGGCGCTTCATGCGGACCGGCAAGGATCGTGTGCAGGTCGAGTCGGTGAACGCGACGGTCGGGATCGGCACCGTGCGCGTGGCGGCGCGCGACATCGTCGTCGCGGATGCGAACGGCGTCGTGATCGTGCCGCGCGGCCGTGCGCGCGAAGTCGCACAGGTTGCGCGCCGGATCGAAGAAGTCGAATCGCACATCCGTGAACAGATCGCACAGGGCAAGACGCTCGGAGGCGCACGTGCGGCGCTCGGCTATCACACACTGCAAAGCAAGGCCTGAGCGATGAACACAACCCGCACTTATGAGCCGGCGCTGCTGGAACAGGCCCGCACGCTCGGCACGTCCACGCTGTTCGAGGCCTCGGGTCTGTCCACCAGCGCCGTCGATCCGGCCATCCGCACGGTGTGGCCCGGCGCGGCGGTCGCCGGTCCTGCCTACCCGCTCGAATGCTCGCCGGGCGACAACCTGGCGATCCATATCGCGATGGAGCAGGTGCCGCGCGGCAGTGTGCTGGTCGTCTCGACTGGCGGCTTCGTGTCCGGCTACTGGGGCGAAGTGCTGACGGTGGCCGCCGAAGCGGCCGGTGTGGCCGGACTGGTCATCGATGGCGGCGTGCGCGACATCGCGGCGCTGGTGGCCCGCCGTTTCCCGGTGTTCACGCGCGGCGTGTCGATGCGCGGCACGATCAAGGCGAGCGCACCGTCGGTCGGGCAGCCGATCAGCTTTGCGGGCACGCCGGTGGCGGCCGGCGATCTGGTCGTGGCCGACGACGACGGCGTGCTCGTGATTCCGGTTGCGCACGTCGACGCGACAGTGGTCCAGGGGCAGGCGCGCGCCGAGAAGGAGGCAAGGATGATGGACGCGTTGCGCGAAGGGCGCAGCACGCTGGAGCTGACGAACTGGAGGAACGCGCGATGAGCGCACCGATCGAGACGCTGAACCGCTTCCTCGCCGCCGCACGGCCGTCGGCGACCTACAAGGTCATGGACCGCGTGGCCGCCCGGCGCGCGAGCGGTGCCGCGGTGATTTCGCTGAGCGCCGGCGAGCCCGATTTCGATACGCCGGAGCACGTGCGTGACGCCGGCATCGCCGCGGTCCGTGCGGGCCATACACGCTACACGCAGGTGGCCGGGCTGCGCGCACTGCGTGAAGCAATTGCCGACAAGTTCCGGCGCGAGAACGGCCTCGACGTGGATTGGCGCGACACGCTCGTCTGCAGCGGTGGCAAGCAGGTGATCTTCAATGCGCTGGCCGCGACGCTGAACGAAGGTGACGAAGTCATTGTCCCGGCACCGTACTGGGTCAGCTATCCGGAAATCGTGCAGCTTTGCGGCGGCAGATCCGTCACCGTGGCTTGCGGTGCGGAAAGCGGCTTCAAGCTCACGCCGCACGCGCTGCAGGTGGCGATCACGCCGCGCACGCGATGGCTGATCCTGAATTCGCCGTCGAATCCGACCGGTGCCGTGTACAGCCGCGCGGAACTGAAGGCGCTCGCCGAGGTGCTGCTGGCACATCCGCATGTGCTGGTGCTGTCCGACGACATCTATGAGCACCTGATTTTCGACGGCCTCGAGTTTTTCACGATCGCGCAGGTCGAGCCGCGGCTGCGCGAACGCGTGCTGACGATGAACGGCGTGTCGAAGGCGTATGCGATGACGGGCTGGCGCATCGGCTTCGGTACGGGGCCGCGCTGGCTGATCGATGCGATGGAGAAGTTACAGGGGCAACAAACGTCGGGCGCGTCGACGATTTCGCAGCACGCGGCGCTCGCCGCGCTGACCGGGCCGCAGGATTTCATCGCGCATTCGAGCGTCGCGTTCGAGCGGCGACGCGATCTGGTCGTCGAGCAACTCAACCTGGCGCCGGGTTTGTGCTGCGCCGTCCCGCAGGGCGCGTTCTATGCGTTTGCGTCGTGCGCGGGGCTGATCGGCAAGACGACCCGTGCGGGCGTGCGACTGGAAGGCGACGAGGACGTCGTGAACGCGTTGCTCGACGAAGCCGGCGTGGCCACCGTGCACGGCAGCGCGTTCGGACTCGGCCCGTATATCCGGATCGCTTATGCGCTCGACGACAACGCGTTGCTGCGCGCGTGCACGGCGATCCAGGATTTCTGCCGGACGTTGACGGCCTGACGGTCGTTGTCCGTCCGACGGCTGCTGGTGCGCTTCTGTCGACCCTGCCGCATCGGGGCGGGCGCCACGCCCTCTTTACCCGGGATTGGATCAGATGAGTGATGAGTTTTCCCAGTCGCGGCTGTCGTTCGCCGTCGATGGCACCGAACTGGATGTATCGGCCCTTCATCGCGGCGGCGACCTCGCGCCCGTCGTGTTCCTGCACGGCTTCGGCTCGACCAAGGAGGATTACGCGGACATCGTGCGCCATCGCGAATTCGACGGCCGGCCTTTCGTCGCCTACGACGCGCCGGGCTGCGGCGAAACGCGCTGCGCGGACCTGTCGACTATCTCGATCCCGTTCCTCGTCGAAACGGCGTTGAACGTGATCGAACGAATCGGTTTCGCGCGTTTCCACCTCGTCGGTCATTCGATGGGGGGATTGACGGCGCTGTTGCTCGCGCACCGACATCCGGAACGCGTGCTGAGCTTCGTCGACATCGAAGGAAATATGCGCCGGAGGATTGTTTCCTGAGCCGGCAGATCGTCGATCATCCGCGCGACAGCGCCGAGCGGTTCTTCGACGATTTCATCGACCGCATCCGTCGCGCGCCGGCCTATGCGAGCGCGCTGTATTCGACGAGCCTGCGTCACAAGGTGCGGGCCGAAGCCGTCGGCGGGATTTTCCGCTCGATGGTCGAACTGTCCGACAACGGCAACCTGATGCGCAAGTTCCTCGGCCTGCCGTTTCCAAGAATGTTCATGTACGGCGAGCAGAACGCGTCGCTTTCATACTTGAGCGCGCTCGAGGCGCACGGCGTCGTGCTGTCCGAAATCCCGGATTGCGGGCACTTTCCGATGTACTCGAATCCGGTATTGATGTGGAAGGCGATCGCGGACTTTCATGCGCGTGCGGGTTGAAGCAAATCATCCTGTGCCCGGAGCGCGTCGTGACATCGTTCATCGCGCGCGTTCCGCGCGAATGATCCGCCGGGCCGCCGCCAGGCTCAGCGCGAGCAGCACCGCGACATACGCGACGACGGCACCCCACGCACCGTGTTGCCAGAACGTGCCGCCGACCGAACCCAGCACGCTCGACCCGAGGTAATAGGCCAGCAGGTACAGCGACGCGGCGTGCCCCTTCGCGGATCCGGCAAGGTGCCCGACCCAGCCGCTCGCGACCGCATGGGCGACGAAGAAGCCGATCGTGATCAGCACGATCCCGACGATGATCGCGACGAGCGAATGCGACAGCGTCAGCGCGAGGCCGGCCGCGAACACGAGAATCCCGCTGACGAGGACGGGCGCACGCCCGAGACGATCGGCGAGGGCGCCCGCGCTCGACGACGACACCATCCCGAACAGGTAGGCGCCGAAGATCAGCCCGCATGCGGTCGCGCTCAGGTTGAACGGCGCGGCCGTCAGCCGGAACCCGGCGTAGTTGTAGACGGTGACGAACGCGCCCATCACGAGAAAGCCGATCGCGAACACGAACGGCAGGCGAGCGTGATGCAGTTGCGCGTTCCATAGCCGCAGGTGATGACGCAGCGTCAGGTCGGTTCGCTTCACGAAGCGCCGCGACCGCGGCAGCAGCATCACGAACGCGATCGCCGCGACGAGATCGACGACGCCGATCGTCAGCATCGCGGTGCGCCACGAGAAATATTCCTCGAGCGCGCTCATCCCGATCCGCCCGATCATGCCGCCGAACGCGGTGCCGCCGACATAGAGCCCCATCGACAGGCCGAGCCCGTCGGACGCGATTTCCTCGGCAAGATAGGCCATCGCCACTGCCGGGACGCCGCCGAGCGCGAAACCTTCGAGCGCGCGCCAGACCAGCAGCAGGTTCCAGTTCGGCGAAACCGCCGCCAGCACGTTGAACAGCGCGGCCAGCGTCATCGACGCGAACATCAGCCCGCGTCGTCCGACGCGTTCGGACAGCGCGCCGGCGCACAGGATGGAGACGGCCAGCATCCCCGTCGACAGCGACAGGGACAGTGAGCTCGATGCCGCGCCGATATGGAATTCGCGCGCGAACGCGGGCAGCAACGGCTGGACGCAGTACAGCAGCGAGAAGGTGGAAAAGCCGGCCAGGAAGAGCGCCAGCGCAATTCGCTTGTAGGCCGCCGAGCGCGGCGACACGCCGGCGGGCAGCGCATCGGGCGCGGGGTTCGGAACGCGAGTCGCGGCGGGCGAAATCGCACGAGAAGACATGGCTTGTACCCGATGGGCTAGGGAATGCCAGAATTCTTGCGCAGGCTCATACATATGTCCAATATATGAAAGAAACCGTTGCGATACGTTTTACGACTGGCCTGAAGGCCGCGTCCCGCTTTTGTCCACCCGAGATCACATCGCGCATGGAACTTCGGCATCTCCGATACTTTCTGGCCGTGGCCGCCACGTCGAACTTCACGAAGGCCGCGGAAACGCTCGGCATGGGGCAGCCGCCGCTGAGCCAGCAGATCAAGGCGCTCGAGAGCGAACTCGGCGTGGAACTGTTCAAGCGGACCGCACGCGGCGCCGAGCTGACCGTGGCCGGTGAGGTGTTCGCGGAAGAGGCGCGACGCGTGCTCGACGACGCGGAGCGCGCGGCACGGGCGGCAAAACGGGCCGCGCGCGGGGAAATCGGGCAGCTTCGCGTCGGTTTTACCGGGACGGCCGCCTTCAATTCGAAAGTCGCCGGCCTGATTCGACGTTTTCGCGAAGCGTTTCCGGACACGGAGCTGACGTTGCAGGAAGCGACCTCGGGCGTGCTGCTCGAGGCGCTGGAGGCCGGGCGGCTCGATGTCGCGATCGTGCGTCCGGAGCGGCGTATCGCGGACGCGTTGCGCGCAGCGGATTGGGACGAGGAGCCGATGTTCGTCGCGATGCCGGTCGCGCATCGGCTCGCGCAGCGGCGTCGGATCGATCTGGCGGAGCTGGCCGACGAGGCGTTCGTGCAGGTGCCGCGTGAAGCGGGCAGCGCGCTGTTCGACGACATCGTCGCCGCGTGCAATGCCGCGGGCTTCCAGCCGCGCATGGCGCAGCCCGCGCCGCAAATCGCGTCGGCGGTGACGCTCGTCGCGGCCGGGCTCGGCGTGTCGATCGTGCCGAAGGCGATCACGCAGGTACAGGTCGCGGGTGTCGTGTATCGGCCGGTCGCGGGCAACGGGCTGCGCGCGAGGCTGGCGATCGCGTCGCGGCGCGATGATCCGTCGGCGGTGGTGCGGAATTTTCTGGCGTTGGCGTGGTAGCGCGGAACGGTGGTGCGAGACACGGCGCGGCTGCGCGCATCGCCTGCCATCCGCGGTGAATATTCCGATTGACGAACCGCCGACTTTGCCCGGAACGAGCGCTGTCGCGGTTCCGCGCGCTGCGCGACCCGCCGGCATGCGGGTTTCGATTCGTATGTTCCCGAGCGGCGTGGACTATAAATGGAGTCGTGTACCGGTGCTTGTCGGGCTCCGCGCGTCTCGCGCATGACGGCGCCGCGACTGCCGGGGGAGGTGCACCGTGGTTCGCCAGACGCTTGCTCGCGCCGTGCTTCGCACTGCGTTGATCGGGGGCGCATTCGCCTTTTTCCTGTCGCCGCCGCCAACCGTGGCCGGGACCGTCGCGCCGCCCGCCACACCACCCGTGATGAAGAACAGGCCCGCGGTGCGGCCTTACTCGATGCCGGTCGACTTCTCGGCGATCGTCGACCGCTACGGCCCGGCGGTCGTGACCATCATGACCGCGGCGACCGACCAGCAGGCAGGCGGTCCGGCGTTCGTGTACCTCGATCCCGACGATCCGCTTTCCGCGTTCTTCCGCCGAGGCGCGCCGCTGCCGCCCGCGCAAGGCGCACAGGCGCCGGTGCCTGATACGTCGCCGCGCGCGATCGCGGGCCTCGGCTCGGGCTTCATCGTCAGCGCCGACGGGGTGATCCTGACTTCCGCGCATGTCGTGGCCGATGCGACCGACGTGACGGTGCGACTGGCCGATCATCGAGAGTTGAAGGCGACGGTGGTGACCGTCGATCCGCAGAGCGACGTCGCCGTGCTGCACGTCGACGCGACGAAGCTGCCGGTCGTGCGACTCGGCGATTCGTCGCGGGTGCGTGCCGGCGAACCGGTGATGACGATCGGCGCGCCGGACGGCTCGGGCAACACGGTCACGGCCGGCATCGTCAGCGCGACGTCGCATGCGCTGCCGGACGGCAGCGCGTTTCCGTTCTTCCAGACCGACATCGCGGTGAATCCCGACAACTCGGGCGGCCCCGTGTTCAACCGCGCGGGCGACGTGATCGGCATTGCGGTGCAGGTCTATACGGACGCCGACCGCTATGCGAGCACGACGTTCGCGATTCCGATCGCGCTCGCCGTCAAGGTGCGTGCGCAGGTGCAGGCGCAGATGCGGGCCAATGCGCAGGCGCAGCGCGCGTCGTCCGGCAACTCACTGGGCGTCGACGTGCAGGATGTCGGCGCCGGGCTGGCCGCCGCGTTCGGCCTGCCGCGTCCGGCCGGCGCGCTCGTCAACGGCGTCGATCCCGGTTCGCCCGCAGCCGCGGCTGGCGTGAAGCCCGGCGACGTGATCGTGCAGTTCGGCGGCAAGCCGATCGGCCAGTCGGCCGAGCTGAACGAGCTGGCCGCCGCGTTGCCGCCCGGCGGGAAGGCGCCGCTGCGGCTGATCCGCAACCGCACGCCGATGAGGCTGACGGTCACGGGGGCGGCGACCGGCGACGCGATCGATAACGCGGCCGCGACGGGCAGCGCGGGCACGGCTGGCGCGGGCGCGGTCGGCACGGCCGGTGCCGCCGGCGTGGCGATGGCTGCCACACAGCCGGCTGACACCGGCGATCGGCTCGGGCTGACGATGCATCCGCTGAGCGACGCCGAACGGCGTTCGACGGGGCTCGCGGTCGGGATGATGGTGGATGCGGTGCACGGGCCGGCCGCGAGCGCGGGCATCCGGCCGGGCGACGTCGTGCTCGAACTCAACGACACGCTGCTCGAAACGCCGGACGACGTGCAGACGCTCGAAGCGCGCGGCGGCGTGATCGCCGTGCTGATCCAGCGCGGCAACGCGCGCAAGTTCGTGTCGGTGCGCGCGCGGTAGGGCGTTGACGGCGTTGCCGTCGTGCGCCTTATGTGCATGCAGGAACGCCCCACGGCGATTCGTGGGGCGAGCATGGGGCAAAGGCCGGCATGACGGCCCGGCTTCATGCGGGCGCAACCGTTACGGCTTCGCCCCCATCACGAACTCGAACGACGCCACGCCATCGACGCCTCCGGTCACGCGATCACCCGGCTGCAGCGCGCCGACGCCGGCCGGCGTGCCGGTGAAGATCAAATCCCCGGCCTTCAGCTCGACCGAGCGCGACACGTACGCGATTACGTCCGGCACGGCCCAGATCATGTCGGCGAGATCGCCTTGCTGGCGCGTTTCGCCGTTGACCGCGAGCCAGATCCGCCCGCTTGCGGGATGGCCGGTGGCGGTGGCCGCGCGCAGCGCGGTCACGGGGCCCGATGCGTCGAAGCCCTTCGCCCAGTCCCACGGCCGGCTCAGCTTTTTTGCCTCGGCCTGCAGGTCGCGGCGCGTGAGGTCGACACCGACGCCGTAGCCCCACACGTGCGACAGCGCATCGGCCGGGTCGATCGACCGGCCGTCCTTGCCGATCGCGACGACCAGCTCGATTTCGTGATGGAGGTCGCCGGTCAGCGGCGGATACGGGACGGTGCCGCCGGCCGGGACGATTGCGTCGGCCGGTTTCGAGAAGAAGAACGGCGGTTCGCGGTCGGGATCGGCGCCCATTTCGCGTGCATGGTCGGCGTAGTTGCGGCCGACGCAGAATACGCGGCGCACCGGAAAGCGCGCGGACGATTGTTCGACTTCGACGGAAGGACGCTCGGAAGCGTCGATGACGTATGCGGACATCGGATGGCCTCGTTCGATGGAAAGACGGATGCCGCCACCCGCGCAGTACATTGCGGGCCGGCATGCATGGAACGATACCCGACGCATGCGCGCCCGGATGCGACGCAACTGCGTTTTAACCGGACAAATCTACGCGTCGCCGGCCACCGGTGCTTCGTCGACGTCCGGCAGCGCGGCGTTCGCGTCCCGGTATGCCTTCGGCGACACGCCGACCCGTGCGCGGAAGCGCCGCGCGAAATACCCTTCGTCGCGGAAGCCGACCGAGCGCGCGATGTCCGCGATGCGCCGGCTCGTATGCGCGAGCAGCGATTGCGCGAGCGCGATCCGGCGCTCGGTCACGAGATCGGTGAAGGTGCTGCCGGTTTCCTTGCGCACCAGGTGCGCGAGGTAGTTCGGCGACAGGAACGCGGCCTCGGCGGTGGCCGCGAGCGTCAGGTCCTCGCGGGTCAGGTTCGCACGCACGTGGCGCAGCACGCGCGCGAGCGCGTCGCGCCGGCCCGCGCGCTGGGCGCCGCGCTGCGCGAGCTTGTCGAGCGCGCCCGCGTACTGCGTGCAGACGAGCCCGATCAGCTGCAGCAGGTAGCCGCGCAGCAACGTGGTCGAGCCGAAGGTGCGCACGCGGTCGGTGTCGAGCATGCACAGCGCGAGGCGGCGCGCCTCGTCGAACGCGTCGCCGGTCAGGATGAAGTCGAGATGTTCCTGGAAGCGGAACGGCGTCAGCTCCGGAACGCGGTGCGCGGGGACATCCTCGAGATCGAGCGGATCGACGTCGAGATCGGCGCGCAGGAACGCCTGGCTGAAGTTGATCACGATGAAGTGCGCGCCTTCCGGATGCGGAATCAGGTGCTCGCGGTGCGGCAGCACGAACGCGAGCGCGCCGCGCGGAAATGGCCGCGTGACGCCGCCGATCCGCTGCTCGGTGTCGCCGCCGAGGTTGAACTGGATCTGGAAGTACGCGTGCCGGTGCGGCTCGGTGATCGCCTGGCGCGACGCCTGGTCGCGGATGTAGAAATCGAGCCGGTCGCTGCGTTCGGGCATCCCGTACAGGCGCGGCGGGGCGGTGGAGGGCATGAAGGATTCTGCTGTTCGTGACGCGGTTGAGCCGCGATGGTACAGCGAACCGCGCGCGGCCGGAATCCGCCGGTCGATCCGCGCAGGCGGTCCGGATGGGCGGCCGCGCGGGATGGCGGGGCGCGCGCCCGGCGCGGCGACAGGGAAATCAGGCGGCCGGATGAACGCCCGGATGGCGGCAGTGCGTGCCGGCCTCGTCGGTTGCGAGGCGGCTGGAGGCACCGGCCGATCGGCGCGTGTCGGCGGTCGCGGCGCGATTCGTGCGCAGTGTCCATGCCGGCGCTGCGGCCGGCTTCGGTCAGCCGGCGATCAGCGGCGCGACGCGCCGCCTCAGCTCGGGCACGACCTCGGCGTCGAACCACGGGTGGTGCTTGAACCACGCCTGGTTACGCGGCGACGGATGCGGCAGCGGCAGCACGTCGGCGCCATAGTCGCGCCACGCCTGCACGGTGTCGGTCAGCGTCGCCTTGCGCGTGTCGCGCAGGAAATGCCGCTGCGCGTACTGGCCGATCAGCAGCGTCAGCCGGATCGACGGCAATTCGGCGACCAGCCGGTCGATCCACAGCTGCGCGCATTCGGGGCGCGGCGGGTTGTCGCCGCTCGCGCCGCGGCCCGGGTAGCAGAAGCCCATCGGCACGATCGCGAAGCGCGTCTCGTCGTAGAAGGTGTCGGCGTCGACGCCCAGCCAGTCGCGCAGCCGCTTGCCGCTCGCATCGTCCCAGGGGATCCCGCTCGCATGGACGCGGGCGCCGGGCGCCTGCCCGACGATCAGGATGCGGGCGTCGCGCCGGGCGCGCACGACGGGGCGCGGCCCGAGCGGCAGGTCGGCTTCGCAGGCGCGGCACGCGCGGATTTCGGTGAGCAGCACGTCGAGCGGCGTGCGCGTTCGTTTCGGCATCGATTCTGGACGGGGACGGATGTGGCGGCACGGACACGAAAGCGTCCGGGCGGCGCGGGGCCGGTGCGGACCGGCGCATCGCGTCAGGCGTTCCGCATGGCGCGGCATCGCGCGGTGCGTCGGCCCTGCGGCCCTGTGGTGCCGGCATCCCCCGTATCGGAATCACCTGCCCGCTGAACCGCCTTCGGCGACCGCAGCATCATACAACGCCGTCTGCGCGATCGCCGCGGCGATCCCCGCGTCGTCGTGCGCCCCGTCGAGCATGCCCCAGCGCCGGTATTGCGACAGGAACCACTGGCCGTCGCGCGGATCGGGCCGGTTCACGGCGCCGCCGTCGTGGAAGCGGATCGGCAGCGGCGGCTGCGCGAACGGTCCCGCGCCGTAGTCGCCGAGCAGGCGCGGCGCGATCAGCCGCGCCGGCACGCCGAGCGCATCGGGTGACGCGAGCCAGTCGGCCGCGTCGCGACGGTGCGCGGCATCGTCCAGCCACGCGCACGCATCGACGAGCGTGCGGATCAACGCACGCGCGGTGGCCGGATAGAGCGCGACGAAATCGCGCCGGGTCGCGAGCACCTTCTCCGGATGATCGGGCCAGATCTCGCTCGTGACGGCGACGGTCCGGCCCGCGCCGCATGCTTCGGCCACCGCGTGCCACGGCTCGCCCGCGCAGAAGCCGTCGAGCTCGCCGCTCGCGAGCGCCGCGACCATCTCGGGCGGCGGGATCACGACGCTGCGCACGTCGCGCAGCGGGTCGACGCCGTGCGACGCGAGCCAGAAGTTCAGCCACATCGCATGCGTGCCGGTCGGGAAGGTCTGCGCGAGCAGCGGCTTGCGGCCGAGCGTCGCGAGCGCCGCGCGCACGTCGCCGCTTGCGCGGTACGCGTCGGCGAGGCCGCGGGCGAACGTGATCGCCTGGCCGTTGCGGTTCAGCACCATCAGCGCGGCCATGTCGGCCTGCGGCCCGCCGATGCCGAGCTGCAGCCCGCACACGAGCCCGTACAGCGCGTGCGCGGCGTCGAGCTCGCCGGTCAGCAGCTTGTCGCGCACGGCGGCCCACGACGGCTGGCGGCTCAGCTCCAGCGTCAGGCCGTGGCGCGCGCCGAGGTTCAGCTGCTGCGCGACGATCAGCGGGGCCGCGTCGCTCAGCGCGACGAACCCGAGACGAAGATGCGCGCGTTCCGGCGCGGCGGGAGGTGAAGTGTTCATGGCGGTCATTGAGGTGGCGCGTCGAGCAGTTGCCGCGCGACGTCGACGATGCGCAGCCCGTGATCCATCGCGCGCTTGCGCAGCAGCGCATACGCGTCGTGCTCGGACAGCCTGCGCTGGTCCATCAGCAGGCGCTTCGCACGGTCGATCAGCTTGCGTTCGGCGAGTTCGCGCTCGACGTCGGCGAGCCGGCGGCGCAACGCATCGTCGTGCGAGAAGCGCGCGAGCGCGACTTCGAGGATCGGCGCGAGGCGCTCCGCCGACAGCCCTTCGACGAGATACGCGCTGACGCCCGCGCCGACCGCCGCGTGAATCAGCGCCTGGTCGGCGTCGTGGCTGAACATCAGCACGGGGCGCGGCGCGGTGGCGTGCATCACCGCCAGTTGCTCGAGCGTGTCGCGCGACGGCGAATCGGTATCGATGATCACGACGTCGGGGCGCTGCTCCTCGACGGCGGCGGGCAGGCGGGCGGGCGTCGCGACGTCGTTGAGCATCTCGTAGCCGAGGCGCGCGAGCGCGTCGCCGAGTTCGCCGATCGGCTTGTCGGTGTCGGTGACGAGCAGCACGCGCAGGCGCAGGGGTGGGGCGGGCGTACTCATGAGGCAAACGGCGGCGGCAAAATCGTGGCGCGATGCGCGGATCGGGAGCCGTGGCCCCGTGCGGACATCGGGTCGGCACCGCGCGCGGCGCTCAGGCGGCCGGTGCGAGCCGCGCCGCTGCTTTCATGATAGGCGGGCGGCCGTTGCAGCGTGGTGTCACGCATGCTACGCGGCCCGGGACAAGGTCGTTTCGAACGCGGCACCCGCGTCCGGCACGTCGTGCAAGGCCGCTTCCCCGATCGCGCCGCCGACGAGGATCACGGCCGGGCTGCCGAGCCGCGCTGCTTCGACGCCGCGCGCGAGACCGCCGAGCGTGCCGGTCCAGCGGCGTTCGTGCGGCGTGCCGGCCCACTGTACGGCGGCGGCCGGCGTGGCTGCGGGCAAGGCGGCGAGCAGACCCGCCGCGATGCTGTCGACCCGGCTCATCCCCATGTAGATCGCGAGCGTGGTGCCGGTCGCCGCGAGCGCTGCCCAGTCGGGCTCGCCGTGATCCTGGCGGTGCGCGGTGACGAACGTGACACCCTGGCAGTGCTCGCGGTGCGTGAGCGAGATGCCGAGGCTCGCGGCGGCCGCGAATCCCGACGAGATGCCGTTGATGATGTCCACCGGAATCGCGGCGGCGCGCAGCGTCGCGAGTTCTTCGCCGGCGCGGCCGAACAGCAGCGCATCGCCGCCCTTGACGCGCACGACGTGCGCGCCGCGCAGCGCGTAGCGGCGCATCAGCCGCTCGATGAATGCCTGCGGCGTGGAGCGGCAGCCGCCGCGCTTGCCGACGCGGATCACGCGCGCGTGCGGCGCGAGTTCGACGATGCCGGGCGCGACGAGATCGTCGAGCAGCAGCACGTCGGCGGCCGCCAGCGCCTTCACGGCCTTCAGCGTGAGGAGATCGGGATCGCCGGGGCCGGCGCCCAGCAGCGTGACTTTGCCAGTCGTCATGTCGTGTTCCTGGTGCCGCGTGCGTGCGGCGGTCGATTGCATGTCGTTGCGCGCGGCGGCGGGCGGTCGAAGCAACCACGGCATCCTGCCGTGCCGCGCACGGGGGGACATCGTTGTCCTGATCTGCTGCACCCGCCTGCGATGGCGGGCCTGACTTCGGGGACTGCCCACCGGCGCCGTTGC
This sequence comes from Burkholderia sp. Bp9140, assembly GCF_003853425.1. Lineage (NCBI taxonomy): Bacteria > Pseudomonadati > Pseudomonadota > Betaproteobacteria > Burkholderiales > Burkholderiaceae > Burkholderia > Burkholderia sp. Bp9140. The sequence goes on along the minus strand of NZ_QTPQ01000003.1, from coordinate 206,397 downwards.
CGGTGTGTGCACCGGATTCAGCAATATCCGGGCCAACCACCCGCGAACCCTGCGGCATCCGCCGCGCGACGGCCGCATCGGCCCCGGACATGCCCGCAGCCGCGGGGCCAGGACGCACGCGATGCCGCATCGGCGTGCATCCCGCCCCGCCAGCGCGCACCGCGATGTCGCACGGCGACAGTGCTGCAGCGCACCACATCTGTGCCTCCGTGCATCCCGACGCATCGCGCGCGGCGCACCGCGGCGACGTGTGTGACGGGCGGCGAGCCTTGTGTGGCGGGGCGCTCGGCGCGATGCGGGCCGACGTGGCACGGCGCTTGCGTTAGCTGGTTCGGGCGGATCAACGGCGATTCGTCCGCAGTACCGATTACTGACGCGCCCGGCAACGGGCTTCATGGGCAACGGCGTCCTACGCATCGGATCTCTCGACGAGACCGGCTGCGCAGGATGCCGTTTTTCGTTTGGCGGATGACATGACCGACAAAGCTACCCGTATCGATCTCTTCAGCTTCCGCACCGCGCCGATGCGCGCGTTCCACATGACGTGGATGGCGTTTTTCGTGTGCTTCTTCGCATGGTTCGCCTGCGCACCGCTGATGCCGCTGATCGCGCGCGAATTCCACCTCACCGCGGCACAGGTCGCGAACATCAACATCGCGGCCGTGGCCGCGACGATCGCCGTGCGGCTGCTGGTCGGCCCGATGTGCGACCGCTTCGGCCCGCGCCGCGTCTATGCGGGCCTGCTGCTGCTCGGCGCGCTTCCCGTGTTCGCGGTGTCGTTCACGCACGACTACCTGTCGTTCCTGATCTGCCGCCTCGGCATCGGCGCGATCGGCGCGGGCTTCGTGATCACGCAGTACCACACGTCGGTGATGTTCGCGCCGAACGTGGTCGGCACCGCGAACGCGACGACGGCCGGCTGGGGCAACGCGGGCGCGGGCGCGACGCAGGCGATGATGCCGCTGCTCGTCGCCGCCGGCCTGATGCTCGGCTTCGGCGACGACGCGTCGTGGCGCATCGCACTCATCGTGCCGGGCGTCGCGATGCTCGCGATGGCGTGGGCGTACTGGCGCTTCACGCAGGACTGCCCGCAAGGCGACTTCGTCGCGCTGCGCAAGCAGGGCGTGACGGTCGACAGCGGCAAGAAGGGCGGCTGGGCGAGCTTCTTCGCGGCGTGCGGCAACTATCGCGTGTGGATGCTGTTCGTCACGTACGGCGCGTGTTTCGGCGTCGAGGTGTTCATCCACAACATCGCCGCGCTGTACTACGTCGATCACTTCCAGTTGTCGCTGAAGGATGCCGGCTTCGCGGTCGGCCTGTTCGGGCTGCTCGCGCTGTTCGCCCGCGCGCTCGGCGGCTGGCTGTCGGACAAGGTCGCCGCACGCCGCAGCCTCGACGTGCGCGCGGCGCTGCTGTGCGCGCTGATCATCGGCGAAGGGCTCGGGCTGATCTGGTTCTCGCATGCGCAAGGCATCGGCATGGCGCTGGTCGCGATGCTGACCTTCGGCCTCTTCACGCACATGGCCTGCGGCGCGACCTATGCGCTCGTGCCGTTCATCGACCGCAAGGCGCTCGGCGGCGTCGCGGGGATCGTCGGCGCGGGCGGCAACGTCGGCGCGGTGGCCGCGGCCTTCCTGCTGAAGGGCGTCGGCGACGTGCAGCACACGCTGAGCCTGCTCGGGCTCGCCGTCACCGCGACCGCATTGTGCGCAATGGCCGTGCGTTTCAGCGAAGAACACAAGGCACGCGAGGCCGAACTGCGCGATCGCGCGCTGGCCGCCGCCAACGCCGCGAACTGATCGACCGAGGGAAACGTCATCATGAAACTCATCGTCATCGGCCACGGGATGGTCGGCCACAAGCTCCTCGAATGCCTGGCGGCGCAAGCCGGCACGGCGGACGCGCTGCAGGTCACGGTGCTCGGCGAGGAACCGCGCCCGGCATACGACCGCGTGCACCTGTCGGAATTCTTCGCGGGCAAGTCGGCGGACGATCTGTCGCTCGTCGAACCCGGTTTCTTCGCGCGTCATCCGCGGTTCGACCTGCGGCTGAACGCCCAGGTCGCGTCGATCGATCGTGCCGCACACACGGTCACGCTCGCGTCCGGCGAAACGCTCGCCTACGACAAGCTGGTGCTCGCGACGGGCTCGCGTCCGTTCGTGCCGCCGGTGCCGGGCCGCGATCGCGCGGGCTGCTTCGTGTACCGGACGATCGAGGATCTCGAAGCGATGCAGGCGTGCGGCACGCACGCGAAGCGCGGCGTGGTGATCGGCGGCGGGCTGCTCGGCCTCGAATGCGCGAAGGCGCTGCGCGACATGGGGCTCGACACGCACGTCGTCGAGTTCGCGCCGCGCCTGATGGCGGTGCAGGTCGACGACGGCGGTGGCCGGATGCTGCGCGCGAAGATCGAGGCGCTCGGCGTGACCGTGCATACGGGCAAGAACACGCTCGAGATCGTCGACGGCGAGGAAGGCACGCACCGGATGGCGTTCGCCGACGGCTCGCATCTCGACACCGACATGATCGTGTTCTCGGCCGGCATCCGCGCCCGCGACGAACTGGCACGCGCGTGCGGGCTGGACATCGGCCCGCGCGGCGGCGTCGCGATCGACGACGCGTGCCGCACGAGCGACGCCGACATCTACGCGATCGGCGAATGCGCGGCCTGGAACGGGATGGTGTACGGCCTCGTCGCGCCGGGCTATGACATGGCGCGCGTGGTCGCGAAGCAGCTCGGCGGCGACCTCGACGACGCGGCCGGGGCCGCGTTCGCCGGTGCCGACATGAGCACGAAGCTGAAGCTGATGGGCGTCGACGTCGCGAGCATCGGCGACGCGCACGGCGCGACGGCCGGCAGCCGCACCTACCAGTACGCGGACGAGCGCCGCCAGGTCTACAAGAAACTGGTGGTGTCGGACTGCGGCAAGTTCCTGCACGGCGCGGTGATGGTCGGCGACGCGGCCGAATACGGCACGCTGCTGCAGATGATGCTGAACCGCATCGAGCTGCCCGAGTCGCCGGAATTCCTGATCCTGCCGTCGTCGGACGGCGCGGCGAAGCCCGCGATCGGCGTCGACGCGCTGCCGGAGGGCGCACAGATCTGCTCGTGCAACAACGTGTCGAAGTCGCAGATCTGCGCGGCGGTGGCCGACGGTGCGACGAGCCTCGGCGCACTGAAGTCGTGCACGGGCGCGGGCACGTCGTGCGGCGGCTGCGTGCCGCTCGTCACGCAGATCATGAAGGCCGAGATGAAGAAGCAGGGCCTCGCGGTCAACAACCATCTGTGCGAGCACTTCCCGCATTCGCGCCAGGAGCTGTTCCACCTGATCCGCGTCGAGCGCATCACGACGTTCGACGAACTGCTGCAAAAGCACGGCCGCGGGCTCGGCTGCGACGTGTGCAAGCCGGCCGTCGCGGGCATCCTCGCGTCGTGCTTCAACGAGTTCGTGCTGAAGAAGGAGCATGCGGGGCTGCAGGATTCGAACGACTACTACCTCGCGAACATCCAGCGCGACGGCACGTACTCGGTCGTGCCGCGCATGCCGGGCGGCGAGGTGACGCCGGAAGGGCTGATCGCGGTCGGCCAGGTTGCGCGGAAGTACGGCCTCTACACGAAGATCACGGGCGGCCAGCGCGTCGACCTGTTCGGCGCGCGCGTCGAGCAGCTGCCGTCGATCTGGGAAGAGCTGATTGCGGCCGGCTTCGAATCCGGGCATGCGTACGGCAAGTCGGTGCGCACGGTGAAGTCGTGCGTCGGCTCGACGTGGTGCCGCTACGGCGTCGACGATTCGGTCGGCCTCGCGATCGACATCGAGAACCGCTACAAGGGCCTGCGCGCGCCGCACAAGATCAAGTTCGGCGTGTCGGGCTGCACGCGCGAGTGCGCGGAAGCGCAGGGCAAGGACATCGGGATCATCGCGACCGAGAAGGGCTGGAACCTGTACGTGTGCGGCAACGGCGGGATGAAGCCGCGCCACGCGGAACTGATCGCATCCGACCTCGACCGTGACACGCTGATCCGCTACATCGACCGCTTCCTGATGTTCTACGTGCGCACGGCCGACCGGCTGCAGCGCACCAGCGTGTGGCGCGACAACCTCGAAGGCGGGCTCGACTACCTGACCGACGTCGTCGTGCACGACAAGCTCGGGATCGCGGCCGAACTCGAGGCCGACATGCAGCACGTGGTCGACACCTACGAATGCGAATGGAAGAAGGCCGTCACCGATCCGGAAACGCGCAAGCGCTTCCGTCACTTCGTGAACAGCGACGCGCCGGACGCAACCATCGAATTCGTCGAGACGCGCGGCCAGATCCGTCCCGCGACGCCCGACGAGCGCGTGGGTGGCAAGCCCGTTTCGATTCCCGTCGTCGCCGAACCCGCAACCGAATCGGCCACCGTTTGACCCCGACCGACACTTGCGTCTTTTCCAAGGAGCCCATCATGAACGATCGTCTTCCCCTGTCCTGGACCCGTGTGTGCCCGCTCGACGACATCGTGCCGAACACCGGCGTGTGCGCGCTCGTCAACGGCGAGCAGGTCGCGGTGTTTCACGTCGCGCACGCTGAAGAAGGCGGCGTGTTCGCGATCGACAACGTCGACCCGGTGTCGCAGGCGGCCGTGATGTCGCGCGGGCTGATCGGCAGCCTCGGCGAGCGCGTCGTCGTCGCGTCGCCGCTTTACAAGCAGCATTTCGACCTGCGTACCGGCGAATGCCTCGAATCGCCCGACAAGTCGGTGAGCGCGTATCCGTCGCGGGTCGAGGACGGCTTCGTGTGGATCGCCGCCTGAACGCCCCGGAGCACGCATGAGCGCCACCCCCGTCAAGAGCGTGTGCCCGTACTGCGGCGTCGGCTGCGGGATGGTGCTGCACGTCGAGGATGACGAAGTCGTCAAGGTATCCGGCGACTCCGACCATCCGACCAACTTCGGGCGGCTGTGCACGAAGGGCTCGTCGGCGCACGTCGCGTTGCGCCGCTCCGGGCGGCTCGACCGCGCGTTCGTGCGGCGCGCGCGCGAGGACGACCTCGTGCCGCTGCCGGCCCGCGACGCGATCGCCGAGACCGCCCGGCGGCTGCGCGCGGTGCTCGACGCACATGGGCCCGATGCGCTGTCGTTCTACGTGTCGGGGCAGATGTCGATCGAGGCGCAATATCTCGTGAACAAGCTCGCGAAGGGCTTCGTCGGCACCAACAACATCGAGTCGAACTCGCGGCTGTGCATGGCGAGCGCGAGCACCGGCTACAAGCAGTCGCTCGGCGCGGACGGCCCGCCCGGGTCGTACCAGGACTTCGATCGCGCGAACCTGTTCTTCGTGACCGGCGCGAACATGGCCGATTGCCACCCGATCCTGTTCCTGCGGATGATGGATCGCGTGAAGGCCGGCGCGAAGCTGATCGTCGTCGATCCGCGCCGTACCGGCACCGCCGACAAGGCCGACCTGTTCCTGCAGATCCGGCCGGGCACCGATCTCGCGCTGACCAACGGATTGCTGCACCTGCTGCACGCGAACGGCCGTACCGACGCCGCGTTCATCGACGCGTACACGGAAGGCTGGGACGCGATGCCCGCGTTCCTCGCCGACTACACGCCGGCGCGCGTCGCTGACATCACGGGGCTCGCGGAAGCCGACATCCGCACGGCCGCGCAATGGATCGGCGACGCGCAGGAATGGATGAGCTGCTGGACCATGGGGCTCAACCAGAGCACGCACGGCGTGTGGAACACCAACGCGATCTGCAACCTGCATCTCGCGACGGGCCGGATCTGCCGCCCGGGCAGCGGGCCGTTCTCGCTGACCGGCCAGCCGAACGCGATGGGCGGGCGCGAGATGGGCTACATGGGCCCCGGCCTGCCGGGCCAGCGTTCGGTGCTGTCCGACGACGACCGGCGCTTCGTCGAGCACCTGTGGCGCGTGCCAGCCGGCACGCTGCGCAAGGAAACCGGCAAGGGCACCGTCGACCTGTTCGAACGGATGGCGGCCGGCGACATCAAGGCGTGCTGGATCGTCTGCACGAACCCGGTCGCGACCGTGCCGAACCGGCAGAACGTGATCGCGGGGCTGCAGGCAGCGGAGCTCGTGATCGCGCAGGACGCGTTTCTCGATACGGAGACCAACCGCTACGCGGACATCCTGCTGCCCGGCGCGCTGTGGGCCGAGGGCGACGGCGTGATGATCAACTCCGAGCGCAACATGACGCTGATGCGCGCCGCGATCGCGCCGCCCGGCGATGCGCTGCCCGACTGGCGCATCGTCGCGGAAGTCGCGCGCGCGATGGGCTTCGGCGATGCGTTCGACTACGCGTCGGCGGCCGACGTGTTCGACGAGATCGTGCGCTTTTCGAATCCGGCGACCGGCTACGACCTGCGCGGCGCGAGCCATGCGGCGCTGCGCGACGGCCCGGTGCAATGGCCGGTCGCGCCGGGCACCGCGCGCGAGCGGCACCCGATCCGCTACCTGAACGACGGCGTGAGCCAGACGCCGCGTCCGGCGGCCGACGGGCACGACGCGCCGCGCATCGCGTTCCCGACGCCGTCGGGCAAGGCGCGCTTCTTCGCGCGGCCGCACGTCGCGCCGGCCGAACTGCCGGACGGCACGTTCCCGATCGTGCTGAACACCGGGCGGCTGCAGCATCAATGGCACACGATGACGAAGACGGGCAAGGTCGCGATGCTGAACAAGCTCAATCCGCGCCCGTTCGTCGAACTGCATCCGGACGACGCGAGCGCCCTCGGCATCGCGACGAAGGACAGCGTCGAGATCCGTTCGGCTCGCGGCCGCGCGGTGCTGCCGGCCGTCGTGACCGAGCGCGTGCAGCGCGGCAACTGCTTCGCGCCGATGCACTGGAACGACGTGTACGGCGACGACCTGTGCATCAACGCGGTGACCAACGACGCGATCGATCCGGAATCGCAGCAGCCCGAACTGAAATATTGCGCGGTCGCGTTGACGCGCGTCGACACGGATGCGTTCGCATCCGCCGACGATGACACGGCGCAACCCGATGCGTCCGCGGCCGACGCGCGGACCGCGCCGGCGACGGTGCAGATCACGGCTTCACAGGAATCCGACATGGCAGACCTCGACACTTTCGCGGCCGCGCTCGGCGTGGCCGATCTCGCGCCGCCGCCGCTCTCCGATGCGGAGCGCCTGTATGTGGCCGGCCTCGTCAGCGGGCTGAAGGCGAGCGCCGGCCGGCGCGACGGCAGCGTGCCGGTGCTGCCGGCCGGTGCGCCGCTCGCGCCGCCGGTGCGGTTCTGGCTCGACGGGATGCTCGCGGGGCTGTTCAGCCGCTCGCTGCCGGCCCACCCGGCGGAAGCCGCGGCGCGCGCGCTGCCGGCCGAGGACGCCGCGCCCGGCGGCGTGCGGATCGTGCGCACGCGGCCGAAGGTCGTGCTGCTGTGGGCATCGCAGACCGGCAACATCGAATCGCTGACGGAGGACTACGCGACGCAGCTGATGAACGCGGGCTTCGAGATCCGCACCGCGTGCATGTCCGACTATCCGGCCGCGTCGCTGGCCGGCGCGCAATACGTGCTGCTGATGACGAGCACGTTCGGCGATGGCGATGCGCCCGACAACGGCAGCGAGTTCTGGGATGCGCTGCAGGCCGGCAGCGCCGCGCGCCTCGACGGCGTGCACTTCGCGGTGCTCGCGTTCGGCGACCGCAACTACGACCAGTTCTGCGGGCATGGCCGGCGACTCGATGCGCGGCTCGCGGAACTCGGCGCGGCGCGACTGTGCGCGCGGGTCGATTGCGACGTCGAGTTCCAGCGCGATGCGGACCAGTGGCTCGAACGCGTGGTCGCCCGGATCAAGGAAGCGGATGCGGCGCTGCACGCGGTGCCGTCCGCCGGGTTGAGCCCGTCGGGGCTGCTGCCGACCAAGGCGCATCCGGCGCCGTCGAAGCTCGTCGCGAACCTGCGGCTCAATCGGCCGGGCGCCGCGAAGGACACGCGCTACGTGTCGCTGTCGACCGAAGGCGCGAACCTCGAATACGAAGCCGGCGACGCGCTCGGCGTGTGGCCGACCAACTGCCCGGAGCTGGTCGACGAGCTGCTGTCGGTCACCGCGCTGAAGGCCGACGCGCCCGTGTCGGTCGCGGGCGTCGGCGACGTGCGCCTCGGCGATGCGCTGGCGCGCCACTTCGACATCACGCGCCCGCATCCCGACACGCTCGCGTTCATCGCGTCGCGCAGCGCGAACGGCGCGCTGAAGGCGCTGCTCGGCGACGATCGCAAGGCCGACCTGAAGCAATGGTTGTGGGGGCAACAGCTCGCGGACGTGCTGCACGAGTTTCCGGTCGATCTGTCGGGCACGGAGCTGGTCGGGATGCTGAAGCGGCTGCAGCCGCGCCTGTATTCGATCGCGTCGAGCCCGAGCGCGCACCAGGGCGAGATCCACCTGACCGTATCGGCCGTGCGCTATCACAACGGCCGGCGCGCGCGCAAAGGCGTCGCGTCGACGTTCCTCGCCGATCGCGCGGACGACGGCCGGGTGCCGGTGTTCGTGCAGAAGTCCGCGCATTTCCGGCCGCCGGTAAACGGCGACGTGCCGGTCGTGATGGTGGGGCCCGGCACCGGCGTCGCGCCGTTCCGCGGCTTCCTGCACGAGCGGCAGGCGCGCGGCGCGCGCGGACGCAACTGGCTGTTCTTCGGCGAGCAGCATGCGCAGACCGACTTCTACTACGGCGACGAACTGAGCGCGATGCGCGACAGCGGCTTCCTGACGCGGCTCGATCTCGCGTTCTCGCGCGACCAGGCCGACAAGATCTACGTGCAGGACCGGATGCGCGAGCAGGGCGCCGAACTGTACAAGTGGCTGGAGGAGGGCGCGCACTTCTACGTGTGCGGCGACGCCGCGCGGATGGCCAAGGACGTTGATACCGCGCTGAAGGCGGTCGTCGCCGAGCACGGCGGGATGTCGGACGAGGCCGCGAACGACTACGTCGCGCGGCTCGCGAAGGCGCGCCGCTACATGCGGGACGTGTACTGACCGCGTGCGCGGCGGGCGCCGTCCGGCACTCGCCGCGCTGTTGGCGGCGTGTTGCCGCCGATCCCGCGCGCGCGAGCCGGACGCTGCCGCCGAGGACGCTCCATGACGGGAACCACACGCACGTGCCGGCGAAGCTGCGCGCATTCAGCGACGTGCCGCGCGAGCGAGCGAAGTGAGGGGGCGCAATCCGTCCCCATTCCCCGAATCCCGTGCCGCTCGCGGTTTTGCGCTCGCTCGCGCGGGGGGCCGGGAGAATTTCTCCCAAATGCATCACCAGTCATTCATCCGATGAAAAATCCCCTGCCGTTCCCGGTATGATGCGCACCTTGCGCATGAATTTGATGCCTCGTCGATGCGCCCGCCGCGCCCGAACTGCCCTGTGCGCGATCGAAAGATTCTGTAATATAAATTCCGTATACTCGTAATTTCTGATTCAGGCGCCACCAGCCTCCGACCTAGGCTGGCCGCTCACGCAGAACAACCAGATCCGTCGCCGCCCGGCCGTCCCGCGCCGCGACATGCTATGCGCCACCACTGAACAATCTATGTCTTCCCGCCACCCTGGGCCGCCCGGCCGTGCCGCGGCGGCGATCGCCCGTGTGGCGACGCTGATCCGCAACGAGCGCGTGCTGTCGCCGCTGCTCGCGCTCGGCATCGGCCTGCTGCTGATCGTGGTGTTCCAGCACCTGTCCGAATCCGTTGACTACCGGTCGGTGATCCGCCAGCTGCGCCACCTGTCCGCGGGCGAATGGGGCGCGTCGCTGGCCGCGACGGCCCTCAGCTATCTCGCGCTCGTCGCCCGCGATGCGGTCGGCCTGCGCTACGTCGCCGCCAGGGTGCCGCGCGCCGCGCTGTGGATCGGCGCGATCGCCGGCTCCGCGCTCGGCAACGCGACCGGCTTCGGCGCGCTGACGGGCGGCGCGGTGCGTGCGCGCGTGTACGGCGTGTCGGGTGTCACGCCCGCGCAGATCGGCCGGATGACGGTATTCACCAGCGGCACGCTCGCGCTCGCGCTGGTGCTGATGACGGCGGTCGGCATGGTCTGCGTGCCGCGCACGCTCGCCGCGATGCTGCATGTCGCGCCCGGCATGCTCATGTGGGGCGGTGCCGCGCTGCTCGTGGTGCTGGCCGTGATGACGATGACGTGCGGCAACACCGCCCGCCCGGTCGTCACGCGCTTCAAATGGCTGTCGTTCGACGTGCCCGCGCGGCGCGACCTCGTCGCGCAGGTCGCCTACGCGGTGCTCGACGTCGTGGCCGCGGGCCTGACGCTGTGGGTATTGCTGCCGGCTGCGCCGGTCGGCTTCCCGACCTTCATCACCGTGTATGCGGCCGCGCTGCTGCTCGGGATGATCGGCCATACACCGGGCGGGATCGGCGTGTTCGAGGCCGCGATGGTCTTCACGCTGGGCCGCGACGTGCCCGCGCATGCGATGGTCGCCGCGCTGATCGCCTACCGCGCGATCTACTTCGGCGTGCCGCTCGTGCTGTCGGCCGGCCTGCTGGCCAGCTTCGAGGGCCGCGCGCTGCGGCGCCGGCTCGTGTCGCGGCAGGCCGCGCGCGTGTCGCAACTGGCGCCGCTGTTCCTGAGCCTCGTGACCTTTGCGGTCGGCGGGATGCTGGTGATCTCGAGCGCGACGCCCGCGTTCTGGCACCGGATCGCGATCCTGCGCGGCATCGTCCCGCTGTGGGTGCTCGAAGGCTCGCAGGTGATCTGCAGCGTACTGGGCGTCGCCCTGCTGTTCGTCGCGCGCGGGCTGCTGCGCCGCCTCGACGGCGCATGGTGGATGACCTTCGCGCTGACGCTCGCGAGCCTCGCGCTGTCGCTCGCGAAGGGGCTCGCATTCGTCGAGGCCGGCGTGCTCGGCACGCTGCTGGTGCTGCTGCTCGTCAGCCGACGCCGCTTCAACCGTCACTCGTCGCTGCTCGCCGAGCGCTTCACGGTGAGCTGGTTCGTGTCGGTGACGATGGTGCTCGTGCTCGCCGTGTGGGTGCTGTGCTTCGCGTTCCGCGACGTGCCGTACACGCGCGATCTGTGGTCGCATTTCGCGTTCGACGAGCGTGCGCCGCGGGCGCTGCGCGCGACGCTGGCGGCCGGCGTGTTCGTCGCGCTGTTCGCGCTGTGGCAACTGCTGCGCCCGGCGCCCGGCCGTTTCGTGACGCCGGTCGCGCAGGATCTGCTCGATGCGGAGCAAATCATCCGCGCGCAGGAATGCAGCGATGCGGGCCTCGCGCTGATGGGCGACAAGTCGTTCCTGTTCTCCGAGTCGCGCCGCGCGTTCCTGATGTACGCGAAACACGGCCGCACGTGGGCCGCGCTGCACGATCCGGTCGGCCCGCGTGAGGAATGGCCGGCGCTGATCGGCAAGTTCATCGCGCTGGCGCACGCGCACAGCGGCCGCGCGGCGTTCTACCAGGTGCGCGCGAACGCGCTGCCGCTGTATCTCGACGCGGGGCTCACGCTGATGAAGCTCGGCGAGGAAGCGCATATCGCGCTCGACCGGTTCGACCTGAAGGGTTCGAACCGGTCGCACCTGCGCTATGCGCTGCGCCGCGGCGACAAGGACGCGCTGACGGTCGAGGTGATCGCACCGCCCGACGTGCCGGCCGCGCTGCCGTCGCTGCGCGACATCTCCGACGGCTGGCTCGACAGCCGCGACGCGCGCGAGAAGAGCTTCTCGGTGGCCGCGTTCCACGACGGCTATCTCGCGACGCAGTCGGTGATGCTGGTGCGCCAGGCCGACAAGCCGATCGCCTTCGTCACGTTCATGACGACCGATCTCAACACCGAGGCGACCGTCGGCGTGATGCGCCATCTGCCGGACGCGTCGCCGTATGCGATGGAATATCTGTTTACGCAGCTCGCGCTGCATCTGAAGGAAGCGGGGTTCCGCAAGCTCAGCCTGGGCATCGCGCCGTTCTCGGGGATGGGGGCGGCGAAGATGCCGTCGCCGTGGCACCGGTTCGGACTGATGGTCTGGCGCTTCGGCGGCCGCTTCTACAACTTCCGTGGCTTGCGTGCATTCAAGAGCAAGTTCGAGCCGCACTGGGAGCCGCGCTATCTCGCGGCCTCGGGCTCGGTCGGCGTGTTCGTCACGCTCGCGGATCTGTCCCTGCTGGCTGGAGGTCGGCGTTCATGATGTTGAAGAAGGGTATCGCACAGGCGGCAGTCGCTTGCGCGGGAATGATGCTGGCCGGCGCCGCGCTCGCGGCCCAGCCGGCGGCGGCGAAACCGGAAACCGTGTCGGGCGGCCGTTACGGCCCCGTGACCGTGACGAAGCCGAGCGGCCCGCTGCGCGGCTTCGTCGTGCTGTTCTCGCGTGAGCGCGGCTGGGGTGCCGCCGACCAGCAGGCGGCCGACGCACTCGCGAAAGCGGGCGCGATGACCGTCGGTGTGGATTCGGAGCGCTATGCGGCGAACCTCGCCGCGAAGCAGGAAACCTGTCACCACCTCGACGGCGACGCCGAGGCCGTCAGCCACCAGCTCGAACGCCTCGCGCAATCGGCGCGCTACTACACGCCGATCGTCGCGGGCGTGGGCCAGGGCGGCGCGATCGCGAAGCAGATCCTGTCGATGGCGCCGGAGAGCACCATCGCGGGCGTGGTGTCGGTCGAGCCGGCCGCGAAGCTCGACGCGCGCTTCAAGCCGTGCCCGCCCGATCCGACGATCGTGCGTCGCGCGATGCCGGGTTTCGTCGAAACGGCCGCGGCAGGCAACACCGCGAAGCTCGTGTCGCTCGTCACGTCGCACCTGCACGACACCACCAGCAGCGACGAGCTCGACGTGTCGGACCTGCCGCTCGTCGAACTGCCGGCCAAGGGCGGCAGCGACCGCCTCGCGATCGTGATCTCGGGCGACGGCGGCTGGCGCGATCTCGACAAGACGATCGCCGAGGCGCTGCAGCGCGACGGCGTGTCGGTGGTCGGCATCGACAGCCTGCGCTACTTCTGGAGCGAGAAGCCGCCCGCGCAGGTGAGCCGCGACCTGGCGCGCGTGATGCGCACGTACCTGGCGCGCTGGCATGCGAATCGCGTGGCGCTGGTCGGCTATTCGTTCGGCGCGGACGTGATGCCGTTCGCGTACAACCGGCTGCCGGCCGACCTGCGCGACAAGGTCTCGGTGATGTCGCTGCTCGGCTTCGCGCCGGCGGCGGATTTCCAGATCCGCGTGACGGGCTGGCTCGGGATGCCGGCGAGCGACCAGGCGATGAAGGTCGCGCCGGAAATCGCGAAGGTGCCGCCGCGGCTCGTGCAGTGCTTCTACGGTGCGCAAGAGCAGGACACGATGTGTCCCGCGCTCGTGAATACCGGCGCCGACGTGATCAAGACGGGGGGCGACCACCACTTCGGCCACGACTACATCGCGCTCGAGAAGAAGATCCTCGGCGGGTTCGGCAAGCCGGTCGCGGCGCGCTGAACGCCGGCGCCCGCTGCGCGGCGGGCGCGGTGCTCGCGGTTGATCGGACGGGCGGCCTGCGGGCCGCCCGCCTTCATTTCTCCGCCAGCATCGCGGCGTCCTGCCGCGGCGGTGCGGTTCTCGCATCGCGCTGGTAAAAGCCGGGAAACCGGTCGAGCTGCCGGCGGGCGGCCGCGACGTCCGCATCGGCGCCGAGCACCGCGCTCGAAAACCCCGTGCGTTCCATCAGCAGCAACTGGTCGATCAGCACGTCGCCCGTCGCGCGCAGGTCGCCGGCGAAGCCGAAGCGCTTGCGCAGAAGGTACGCCTGGCTGTATGCGCGGCCGTCGGTGAAGGACGGGAAATGCAGGTCGATGCGCGCGGCCTGCGCGATTCGTGCGGCGAGCGGCGGCAGTTCCTCGTCGTTGGCGATCGTCAGGATCGTGAGCGTCGCGGTGTCGGGCGCGTTCGTATCGTCGGCGTGTGCGGCCGGCGTCAGCAGCCGGATGCGTGCGTTCGCGCTCGCGTGAGCGTTTTCGTCGGTCGGTTTCATACGTGCTCCGCCTGGTGACGTGCGTCGTTTGCCGCCGCCTTGAAGGGCTCGGCGCCGATGCGGCGCACCGTGTCGATGAATCGTTCGCTGCGGCCGTCGGCGTCGAGCCGCGCGTCGAGATACGCGTTGACGAGCGCGTCCACGACATCGACGATCTCGTCCGCCGAGAACGACGGGCCGATTACCTTGCCCGGTCGCGCCGGGCCGCTCGCACTCGAACCGTCCGAGCCGCCGAGCGTCACCTGGTACCACTCCGCGCCGTCCTTGTCGACGCCGAGGATGCCGATGTGCCCGCTGTGATGGTGGCCGCACGAGTTGATGCAGCCGCTGATGTGCAGGTCGATGTCGCCGACGTCGTGCAGCATGTCCAGATCCTGGAACCGCTCGGCGATCGCGTCGGCGATCGGGATCGAGCGCGCGTTCGCGAGCGCGCAGAAGTCGCCGCCCGGGCATGCGATCATGTCGGTCAGGAGTCCGACGTTCGCGCTGGCAAGACCGACGGCGCGCGCGTGTTCCCACAGCAGGAACAGGTCGTCGACGTGCACCCACGGCAGCACCACGTTCTGCGCATGCGTGACGCGTGCCTCGCCGGCCGAGAAGCGGTCGGCGAGCTCGGCGAGCGCGTCGAGCTGCTCGGGCGACGCGTCGCCGGGCGCCTGCAGGCGGCGCTTGAACGACAGCGTGACGATGCGCAGCGTGCGATCGCGGTGCGCGGCGGCGTTGCGCGCGAGCCAGCGCGCGAAGGCCGGGTGGCGATTGGCGTGCGCGGCCATGCGCGCTTCGGCTTCCTGCAGGTCGAGCGCGCGCGGCGTGAGATGCGGCGGCACGAACGATGCCGCGATGCGGTCGAACTCGGCCTGCGGGATCGTGTGCGGGCCGCCGTCGTGCTCGACGATCTGGCGGAACTCTTCCTCGACGTCGTCGATATAGCGCTGTCCCTCGCTCTTCACGAGGATCTTGATGCGCGCCTTGTACTTGTTGTCGCGCCGCCCGTAGCGGTTGTACACGCGCACGATCGCCTCGATGTAGTTCATCACGTGCCGCCACGGCAGGAACGCGCGCAGCAGCGTCGCGATCAGCGGCGTGCGGCCCATGCCGCCGCCGGCGCTCACGCGAAAGCCGAGTTCGCCAGCGTCGTTGCGCACGAGCCTCAGCCCGACGTCGTGCCAGTCGGTCGCCGCACGGTCCTCGGCCGCGCCGGTGATCGCGATCTTGAACTTGCGCGGCAGGAACGCGAACTCCGGATGCAGCGTCGTCCACTGGCGCATCACTTCGGCGAACGGGCGCGGATCGGCGATCTCGTCCGGCGCGACGCCCGCGCGCTCGTCGCACGAAATGTTGCGGATGCAGTTGCCGCTCGTCTGGATCCCGTGCATGTCGACGGTCGCGAGCAGGTCCATCACGTCGGCCGCCTTCGCGAGCGGAATCCAGTTGAACTGCACGTTGGTGCGCGTCGTGAAGTGCGCGTTGCGGGTCGGCAGGCGCAGCGTGCCGAGCAGCGCCTGCGCGTCGCAGGCGGCGCGATAGGTGGCGTCGTCGGGCACGTCGTAGTCGCGCGCGATCCGCGCGAGCACGCGCAGTTGCGCGCTCGACAGTTCGCCGTACGGCACGGCGACACGCAGCATCGGCGCATGGCGCTGCACGTACCAGCCGTTCTGCAGGCGCAACGGGCGGAACGCGTCCTCGCTCAGCGAGCCGTGCTGCCAGCGTTCGAGCTGGTCGCGGAACTGGGCGGCGCGGCTGTGCACGAGCGCCCGGTCGAAATCGGTATATCGGTACATGACGTGATACGCGAGAGGAGCGGCGGCGCGGGAAGGCGCGCCGCTCGGGAGGGGACGTTGCGACGGGTGTCGGGCAACCGGAGACAGCGTAGGGAACGCGGGGCGGCGGGACAAGCAGCAGATCGGAACGAAAAGGGCGCAGCAGATCGGTAGCGCGCCGGTGAACGCCGGGCATGCGCCGCGCATGCCCGCGTCAGGCTCAGGCTTGTGCTTGTGCGTCGACGATCAACGCCGGATCGAGTGCGCGGATGCGCTGGTCGACGAAGTAGCCGCCGCCTTCCTGGTAGCGCAGGAACAGGCGGCCGCACGACACGCAGCGGCTGATGTTGCAGCGGTTGTACGGAAAGTGGCGCGGCGCGATCGGCGCGTCGTCGGACCCGTAGCGCGTGCCGGCCGGATGGTATTCGTCGTAGGTCGGCTCGCGGTCGTCGGGCGGCGCGAGCGTCGCCACTTCGGCGAGCTGCGTGCCCTGCAGCGACAGCGGCAGGCTCGTCCAGCCGGCAAGCGGAGCCTTCGTGCAGGTGCACGGCTGCGTGACGCCGGCGGCTTCGGCCGCGCGCTTCAGCAGCGCGGCGTGATCGAGGTAGGGCAATGCGCTCATGAGATGGGGGGGCGTGCGAAGGAGCGAAGGGGCTTGCACTGTAACCCGTGTGCGCGTCGGCTGCACGGCGTCGGCCGGCGTGCGGCTCAACCGGCCTTGCGTACCGTCGGCTCCGCGACCAGCTCGCCGAGCACGCGGATCGCGCGTTCGATGTCGCGGCTCCACGGATGGCCGAAGTTCACGCGCACGCAGCGCTCGAAGCCGTGCGCGGCCGAGAACAGCGGCCCTGGCGCGAAGCTGATGCCGCGCGCGATCGCCCGGCGATGCAGCTCCATCGCGTCGATCGCATCGGGAAACGACAGCCACAGGAAATACCCGCCGTCCGGCCGCACCCACTCCGCGCCGGGCGGCAGCCAGCGCCGCAGCGCGTCGTCCATGCGGGCGAGCTGCGTCTGCAGCGCGCCGCGCAGCTTGCGCAGGTGACGATCGTAGCCGCCATGCTCCAGATAGTTCGCGATGCCTGCCTGCGCGGGAATGCTTGCCGACAGCGTGGTCATCAGCTTGAGCCGCTGCACCTTTTCCGCGAAACGGCCGGCGGCGGCCCAGCCGATCCGGTAGCCGGGCGCAAGCGTCTTCGAGAACGAACTGCAATGCATCACGAGGCCGTGCCGGTCGAAGGCGCGCGCGGGCAGCGGGTAGTCGGGGCCGAAATGCAGCTCGCCGTACACGTCGTCCTCGATCAGCGGCACCTCGCGCGCGGCAAGCATCTCCACGAGCGCGCGCTTCTTGTCGACCGGCAGCGTGACGCCGGTCGGGTTCTGGAAATTGGTCATGAACCAGCACGCGCGGATGTCGTGCCGGTCGAGCGCGTTCGCGAGCGCATCGAGATCGAGGCCCGTGCGCGGATCGACGGGAATCTCGACCGCGCGCAGGTCGAGCCGCTCGATCGCCTGCAGCGCCGCATAGAAGCCGGGCGATTCGACCGCCACGACGTCGCCGGGCCGCGTAACCGCCATCAGGCACAGGTTGAGTGCTTCGAGCGCGTCGTTCGTAACGACGATATCTTCGACGGGCTGGGCGATGCCGGTCGCCAGATAGCGCCGTGCGATCTGCTGGCGTAGCGCCTCGTTGCCGGGCGGCAGGTCGACGACCGTGCTCCACGGGCTGACGAGCCGCGTCGCCTGCGCGAGCGACTTCGCGAGGCGCGGCAGCGGAAACAGCTGCGGCGACGGGAAGGCGGAGCCGAGCGGCACGATGCCGGGCTGCGTCGCGGCGTCGAGCACCGAGAACACGAGATCGCTGATATCGACCTTGCGCGTCTCGCCGGCGCGGCTCGCGCGGCGTTTCACGGGCGGGTTCGCCGCCGGGCCCGCGCCCGGCGCGACGTAATAGCCGGAGCGTTCGCGTGCGCGGATCAGCCCCCACTGTTCGAGCAGGTAGTACGCGCGAAACACCGTCGACTGGCTCACGCCATGCTGCGCGATGATCTGCCGAAGCGACGGCAGGCGCGTGCCGACCGCGAGGTTGCCGTGGCGGATTTCGTCGGCGATCGTGTGGGCGAGGGTTTCGTAGCGTTTCATCGGTGCGGACGGGCGCACGTGGCCGCCGCGCGCGGGGCCGGTGCGGCGCCGTGCCGGCGGGCGCGGCTCAGGCGCATTGTCCGACGAGCAGCCCGAAAAGGAAAGCGCGACGGCCGCGGCGCGTCGCGCTGTCCCGGCGCCGCCGATGCTTGCGCTGCGTCAGGCCGCGTTCGGCTCCGCGTTGCGGCCGTTCGCGCCGTCGCGCAGCGGCGGCAGCGGCTCGACCTTGCCGACGACGAACAGGTACGACAGCGCGCCGACCACGCACAGCGCACCGGCGACGGCGAGCGGCACGACGAACGAGCCCTTCGTGATCGACAGCATCACGCCGGTGAACGTCATGATGAAGATGCAGGCGAGCCTGTTGCGAGCCTTTCGATGACCGATCTTTCCAGCCTGCCCGCCCACCGCGATGCCGAAGCCGCGGACCGCTCCTATATCGGCCTTGCGCGGGACATTCACGCGATGGTGGCGGCCGGTGCGTTCGAAGCCGGCGCGCGGCTGCCGTCGGAGCGCAGCCTGGCCGACCCGTTCGGCGTGAGCCGCACGCAGGTGCGCGAGGCGATCAACGCGCTCGAGGTGCAGGGGATCGTCGAGGTGCGGGTCGGCTCGGGCATCTACGTGTCGGCTGCCGACGCCGCGCGTCCGGTGACGTTCGAAGTGCCGCGCGGCCCGGGGCCGATCGAGACGTTGCGCGCGCGCGGGCCGATCGAGGCGGAAGTCGCGGCGCTCGCGGCGACCGAACGCAAGGACGCCGATCTCGACCGGCTGTTCCTCGCGCTGACGACCATGCGTGAGCAGATGAACGACAAGACCGCGTACGACACGGCCGATCGCCAGTTTCATCTGCGGATTGCGGAATCGACCGGCAACGCGGTGCTGCTGCACATGATCACGGCGATGTGGGACTGTGCGCGCGGCGATCCGCTGTGGGACAAGATCGAGGAACACTTTCACTCGAGCGCGCTGCGCAAGGCCTCGCAGGAGGATCATCAGCGGATCTTCGCGGCGATCATGGCGCACGATGCGAACGGCGCACGCGATGCGATGCGTGCGCATTTGTCGCGCGTGATCGCGGAATTCACGCAAGCGTGGCGCTGAAAGCAAATGGCAAACGCGTGACAATGTGCTTTTGCCTGATCATTGCCGGTCCGCGCTGACGATCTCCTGTGCCCGCAACGACATGTGAGCGCATCCGTGCGAGCCTTGTCGCCATTCGGATGCACGGTCATGTACGGCGAATTCCGATTGCATGGCATTGTTTTTTATGGTGTCGTTGCACGATAACGCGTCGACGCGAAAAAGGACGGTCAATGCAGTCGGGCCATTCGTACGGGGTCCCATTCATATGGGGAATTGGCGCGCGCAGGCGTGGGCATCGTGCTGCGCGGCGCTTGCTCGCCCTGCTGACGCTGAGCGCGCTCGTCCTGCCGGCATTCGCCGCTTCTCCCGAAACCGTCGGTGACACCGTGCTGCGTGTGCTCGCGTGGCCCGGCTATGCGGACAACGATGTCGTCAATGCATTTGAGACGCAATTCCATGTGCGCGTCGAAGTGACGTTCGTCGATTCCGACGAAGCGTTGTGGACGCGGTTGCACAGCGCGTCGCCGCCGCCGTACGACGTGCTCGCGGCCAACACGGCCGAGATCCAGCGCTATGCACGCGAAGACCTGCTTACGCCGATCGACCTGGCGCAGATCCCGAACCGCCGGCGGCAACTGCCGAATTTCCAGCAGCTCGCGACGATCGGCGGGCTCGTGCGCAACGGCTCGACCTACGCGATTCCGTTCACGTATTCGTCCATGGGACTGATCTACGATCGCAAGCAGGTGCCGTCCGCGCCGCGCTCGATGCTCGAGCTCTGGAATCCGCGCTACCGCGGCAAGGTGCTCGACTTCAACAGCGCACAGCATAATTTTTCGTTCACCGCGCTTGCGCTCCGCTATCCCGATCCGTTTCACCTGTCGCCCGCGCAGACGCTCGCCGTCGCGCACAAGCTGGTCGACCTGCGCCGCAACCTGCTCACCTACTACACGCTTCCGGAAGAAGCGACCGCGCTGTTCGTCCAGCATCGCGCGGCGCTGATGTTCGGCAACTACGGCACGCAGCAGGTCGAACAGCTGCGTCGCGCCGGGGCGGATGTCGGCTACGTGATTCCGGAAGAAGGTGCGCTCGCGTGGCTCGACTGCTGGGGCGTCACGCGCGGCTCGGAGCATCGCGCGCTCGCGTTCGCATGGATCAACTACATGCTCGAACCGGCGATCGGCACGCTGCTGACCGAGCGCCAGGGGCTCGCGAATACGCTCGCCCCGCCACCCGGCATCGAGACCGGCCACCAGCACCTCGTCTGGATCCAGCCGGTCGAGGACATCGCGCGGCGCGAGTCGCTGTGGAGCCGCATCGTGTCGGGCGACCGGCCGGAGCGGTTCGAAAAATGATCCGGCTCGGGCTCACGTCGAAGCTGTCGGTGCTGTTCGCGTGCATCGGCGTGATTGCGTCCGGCACGACCGGCTACTACGCCTACCGTGCGAACCGGACGATGCTCGTGCAGGAAGCGCAGCACAGCCTGCTGATGTCGACGCAATTGCTCGGACAGCGCTTCACGAGCGCACTGTCCGACGTGGCCGACGATGCGCTCGTGCTCGCGCAATTGCCGTCGTCGGCGCTCGTCGCGGACAGCGACGGCGCCGATCGCGCGCCGCGCACGCGGCTCGAGCAGGTGTATTGCAGCTTCATGAGGAATCACCCCGAGTACCTGCAGATCAGGCTGATCGCGCGCGACAATTTCGGGATCGAGCGGATCCGTGTCGATCGCGACGCGCGCGGCATCGTCGTGCTGCCGGAGAGTGCGTTCCAGGAGAAAGGGCAGTTTTCCTATGTATTCGATACGCTCGCGACGGCCCCCGGCCATATCTACCTGTCGCCGATCGTGATCAATCACGAGACCGGTTCGCACGCGGCCGAAGATCTGCCGATCCTGCGCGTGGGCACGCCGGTCGTCGACACGGCCGGCCAGGTCGTCGGCGCACTGATCGTCGACATCGAACTGTCGCGGGTGTTCGATCGGCTTGAGCGCGATCTGCCGCAAGACTACGCGGTCTATCTCGCGAACGAGTGGGGCGATTTCATCGTGCATCCCGATCCGTCGCAAACGTTCGGCTTCGATCGCGGACGGCGCGTGCTGATGCAGGACACCTTTCCCGACACGCGGCTGCTGTTCGCCGGTACGAGGACGAACGTGACGCTCGACGGTCTCGCCGCGACCGGCAATGCGCCGGGCCAGATGGTCGCGTTCGTGCGCACGCCGTTCGGCAACAGCGAGGGCAACCGCTTCGTCGTGCTGGGCATGGCGCGTCCGCTCACGGACGTGCTGACGCCGGCCGGGATGCTCGGTGAACGGATCATCCGGATGGTGTTCCTGATGAGCCTGGCCGCGGTGATTCTCGCGATCCTGTTTGCACGCGCGATCACGCGGCCGCTGCAGATGCTCGCGCGTGCGGCGACCCACGTGTTCGACGATCCGGTCGCCGAACGGCTGCCCGTTGCACGGGCCGACGAGATCGGCGTGCTGGCGCGCTGTTTCGACAGCATGCGGGTCGAGATCCGCACGCAGGTCGCGATGCTGCGCGCGAAGCAGCTGGAGCTCACGCACCTCGCCGGTCACGATCCGCTGACCGGACTGCCGAACCGCCTGTTGTTCATGGAGCATCTCGAAGCTGCGATCCGGCATGCGGCCGCCGTGCGCGAGGGGCTGGCGGTGATGTTCGTCGATCTCGATCGCTTCAAGCAGATCAACGACCAGCACGGGCACGCTGCGGGCGATCGCACGCTCGTCGCGGTCGCGAAACGGCTGAGCCAGGTGCTGCGCGGCGGCGACATGGCCGCGCGGCTCGGCGGCGACGAATTCATCGTGCTGATTTCGGACGTGCGATCGCCGGCGGTGATCGGCGATATCGCGTCGCGTATCCAGATCGTGATGGCCGAGGAACTGGAGTTCGGCGACCGGCGCCTGGCCGTGGGCGCGAGCATCGGCGTCAGCGAATATCCGGCCGACGGCGCGTCGGCCGAGGAACTGCTGGTGAAGGCCGACGCGGCGATGTATGCGTCGAAGGCGTCCGCGCAGTGCGCGTGCGTGCGTTATCAGGAATTGCTCGGCGGTGGCGGCGGCGTCTGCCCGGATGCCGCGGGCCGCGTGGCGGCGGGAGGCAGCCGCTGACGGCCGGCCGTGCGGGCGGCACAAACGCGACGAGCCCGTCGCGGGACAGGCTCGTCGCATCTTGCGGCGGACTGCGCGCGACGCGCGCAGCGGCGGGCTTAGTGGCCGAAGTAGACCGAGTCCCGCGCGTTCCGCACTTTGACTGCCGGGGCGCCGCCCTGGACGACCGGGGCCGGTTGTGCGCCGTAGCCGCTGTTGTCGGCGGCGTGCACGCGCGCTTGCGCGGCCTGGATGTCGGCCGGGTAGTACGGGCTCGACCGGCTCGGCTTGTAGCCGGCGTTTTCGAGCTGGACGAGTTCGTCGCGCACTTGTGCGCGGGTCACGGTGCTTTGAGCGAATGCGCCGAACGAAGCGGACAGGGCGACAGCGGCGACGACTGCGGAAACGAGCGACTTCATGATGACCTCCGATGTTCTATTGACTTCGCTGCCGACACCATGTCGTAAGCGATTGATTACATCGTAGGCGTCGCTGGATCCAGGGTAAACGTGGATTCCAGCGAAAGATCATTGCATCCGAGGCAATAATTTCAAGATAAATTGGATCCGGCCCCATCGTACGTGGCGGGAATTGCAATCGGGGGGAGCGGCGCGGCGCCGCGCACGGGCGAGCGCCCGGCGGCGTGGTGCCGGCACGTGGGGCGGGATCGGGGCTTGCCGGATCAGACGCCGTCGGCGTCGTCGATCTCCTTGCGCTCGCGGCGTTCCTCGTTGCCGCGGCGCGCCCGCAGGCGCTGGCGCGACAGGACCGCGATCACCTGCTGGGTCGGGGCGCCGGACGGCAGCTCGTTGCGGATGCGATCGGGCACCATCGGCAGGCCCGCGCGCTGCCGGCGCAGTGCCTTCGCGATTGCCCGGCGGCATTCGTCCCCGTGGCAATCCCATTCATCGCGGATTCTCTGGCAATAACGGCATTGTTCCATCGAAACAGTCTAACGCGTCTTGCGGACCGCGGCTGAACGGGTAATGGGCGGGGGCTGGACTCGCGGGCGCGATGCGGCCGACCGCACCGGTCGTGAGCCGCGTGCCGTTCATGTCGGACTGCGAATCGACCGGGTGGTGCTCATCGACAGGAAGATGCGGTTCGCCGTGCTTCTGCCTGCGGGTTGCTTGCGCCGCGGAAGTCCGATGCCGGTGTGACCGGATCCCCGTCATTTCGCGCCTGCCTGCCCGCTATCGACATGAGCGAAAGCGAGTTCGGTCGACGGCACCCGTTGGCGGTGCGTGCGGTGCCGCACGCCGTCGAATATCGATGGCCCGCTTCAATCCCATTCATGACGCGTCGCCCTATCATGTGGAAAATACATGGACCGGAACAAGGAGGCGAAATGACGCTTGCGCAATTGCAGGCCCTGGCTGCCGTGGTCGAACTCGGCTCGCTGACGGCCGCGGCCGACCGGCTCAGCCGCAGCCAGTCCGCGATCAGCCACGCGTTGACCGAACTGGAGGACATCACCGAGGTCAGGTTGCTGTTGCGCGACCGCCAGCCGGTCGTCCTGACCGCTGCCGGCGAACGCCTGTGGCCATACGTGCAGAACGTCGTGCGGGAGGCGCAGACGCTGCGCCAGCAGTTCGGCCTGGCGCGCGGCAAGCTCGAAGGGCGGCTGGTCGTTGCGTCGCTGCCGAGCGTATCGCTCGCCTTGGTCGTCCCCGCGCTCGAGGCGTTGAAGGCGGCACATGAGGGCGTGACGGCGGTACTGCTCGAAGGCACGGACGCGGAAGTCGAAGGGTGGCTGGAGGACGGCACCGCCGACATCGGCGTGGTCGCCGGCACGAAGACGTTCGCGAACAATCTGCCGCTGCTCGACGAGGATTTCGTCGCGGTGGCGGCGCACGGCATGTTCGACGGCCGCAAGAGCGTGTCGGCGAAACTGTTGTCCGCCATGCCGTTCATTTTCTCGAAGGCGGGGTGCGGGCCGGTCATCGCGGATTACTTCGCGCGCAACGGTGCGTCGCTTCGCGCGGCGTTCAACGTGGTCGAGATGCGGACCATCCTGTCGATGGCGGAAGCGGGAATGGGTGTGTCGATCGTTCCGCGCATCACGCTCACCTATACGCGCTTCGGCGGCCGGGTGCTGGAGCTGTCGCCCAGGCTGCACCGTTCCGTGCGGCTGTCGTGGAACGCGACCGGCAATGCGGTCGCCGACGCATTCGTGAAGCTGGTCGATGCGCGGCGCGCGAAGGCAGGAAAGGGGATTCAGGCGCGGGCGAAAAAGGGAAAGTAGCGCATCGGCAGCGCAATGAGGCGATGAAGTGCGCTCATGAGGGGCTTGCAGTTTATTCATGCTGACAGCGGTCGGCATGCAATACATTGTTGGACACTCACCCTGACTTCATCGCGTCGAAGGAGACCACCGTGCCGGCCTTGCCCACCCTGATTGCTTTCGGACTCGTATCGCTCGGCATGGTCCTGACGCCCGGCCCGAACATGATCTACCTGATTTCCCGCTCGATCTGCCAGGGCCGCCGCGCGGGTCTGGTGTCGCTCGGCGGCGTGGCGCTGGGGTTCGTGTTCTACATGTTCTGCGCGGCATTCGGCATTACCGCGCTGGTGCTGACCGTGCCGTACGCATATGACGCGTTGCGGTTTGCCGGCGCGTCGTATCTGTCGTATCTCGCGTGGCAGGCGCTCAGGCCCGGCGGCCGCTCGGCGTTTCAGGTCAGGCAGTTGCAGCACGACAGCGGCGCGAGACTCTTCACGATGGGCTTCGTCACGAACCTGGCGAACCCCAAGATCGCGGTGATGTATCTATCGCTGCTGCCGCAGTTCATTTCGCCGGGGCACGGCAGTGTGCTCGCGCAATCGCTGGCGCTGGGCTGCGTGCAGATCGCGGTCAGCGTCTGCGTCAATGCGCTGATCGCGTGCATGGCCGGCTCGATCGCGGGCTTTCTTGCCGATCGGCCGGTCTGGGCACGGGTGCAGCGCTGGTTGATGGGGACCGTGCTGGCGGGATTGGCGGTGCGTATCGCGCTCGAGTCGCGCAGCTAGACGGCGAGGCGGTTTCCGGCGGCCGGTGCAAGGGTGAGCGGAGGGGGCGCATTGCGCGCGATGTGCTCCGCATGACCGGACCTCCGCCGGCCCGCGGCGCCATCACGCACCGCGGGCCGCCGCCGCATCAGCGCTCGCCGCGCTGCTTGCTCAGCTCGATCGTCTCGAACAGCTCGTACTGGGCGGTCGGGTGCTGATCCGCGCCCGGCGCGTGGTAGTAGCGCATCGTGATCGTCGTGTGGCCGCCCGGCTTGCCCGGGTCGTGGTCAAACACGGCGATCCCGTAACCCGTGCCCGTATCGCGGCGCGCGGACCAGATCGCATCCTCCAGCGCATCGGCCGGCTTGCGCACGAACGTGTTCGCCGCCGCGCCCGGCACCGGCCGGTTCGGCTTCGTGAAGACCTTGGCCTGCGCATAGCCGGTCGCCGGGTTCTCGCCGTACACGTCGAGCGGCGCACTGGTGCCGCCGCCGCCGAGGATCAGGTGGATCGTGCCGTGGCTCGTGTCGAACGTCGTGCGATCGGGATCGGTCGATCCGACCGGACGCGGCTGCAGCGTCTCGACGACTTCGCCGGTCGACACATCGACACCCGCGCGGTGATTGCAGCCGCGCACCGGGTAGCTGCGCTCGTAGTCGTGATCGTGACCGCACAGCACGAGGTCGACGCCGTAGCGGTCGAACAGCGGCAGCCATGCCTCGCGGATGCCCTTGTCCGAGCCGTTGCCCGTCTTCGACGAACTCAGCGCATCCTGGTGCATCTGCACGACGATCCAGTCGACGTCGTCGTCGTGCGACGCATGGCGCAGCGTGTGCTCGAGCCAGCGCGTCTGCTCGCCGTTGCTGTAGCCGCGCACGTAGAACGACGTGCCCGGCTCGATCGGCGCGCGGCCGGTGCTCGCGGCCGGCACCAGCGGATTGGGGCCGCCGACGAACGCGGCGGCGTCCTGGTACACGACATCGTCGGCGTCGAGCGAGATGAACAGCACCGAGCTCACGCGGAAGCTGTACCAGCGGCCCGGGAAGCGCGTGCCGTTCTCGGGCAGCGTATAGCGCGCGAGATACGAGTCGAGCCCCTGCGGACCGTTGTTGAATTCGATCTCGTGATTGCCGGGGCAGGGCATCCACGGACGGTTCGCGGCCGACGTCTGGTTGTTGTTGCCGAAGTCGCGCCACACTTCCGGCTGGTGCGCGGGGTTCAGGTTCGCATAGCAGAGGTCGCCGTTCAGCAGGTGGAACAGCGGCTGGAACTGCTCGACGGCCTGCACCGCGAAGCGGCTTTGCGGCGACGACAGCACCCATGCGCCGTTCGGCGTCGCGAGGTCGCCGTAGCTCGTGAAGCGAAAGGGGGCGCGCCCGCGCGGCGCGGTCGTGAAGGTCGCGGCAAACGGCTGCGCGGCGTTGCTGTCGTTGTCGGCCGTGAGTTCGTAGCGGTAGCGCGTGTTCGGCTTCAGGCCGTGCACGCGAGCGTGGTACGTGAACACGGTTTCGCCGTTCAGGCCGTCGGTGTAGAGGCGTTGAACACCATGCACGGTGTGTGCCGGCTCGCCGTCGGCGACGATGCGCGCGCGCGGATTGACGGCCGGCGCGAGCGACGCCCACGAGATCGAGACTTCGGACGTCGGGTCGCTGCCCCACGTCAGGTGCACCTGTTCGGGGGTGCCGTCCGGGCTCGATGCGGCGGCCCGGGTGGCCGCGAGCCCGCCCGCGGCGGTGGCGAGGCCGGAGACGCCGGCCAGTTTCAGGAAGCCGCGACGCGATACGGAAGCGGCCGGCTCGTTCGACTCGGCGGGGAAGTTGTCCTGGTTCGACATGATCGTATTTTCGTTGAGTGGCACGCGAGATGCGGAACCGCCCGGCCGTGCGCGAGCGCGTCCGGGGCGTGGGCCGGAAACGAGCGGGATCCCGGTGACACGCATTGTCGAAGCGCAGTTTTGCCGGGTTGTGACAGACGGTAATCGGTGCGCGGACCCGATGCGTCGATGGGCGCGTGTGGCGTGGCAGGCGCGGCGGAAATTTTTTTGCTGGTGTCGCGACGGATTGTTGCCGCATGCGTCGTTTAACGAATGAACGGCCGCGTCCGGCCATGAACGGTCGATACACGATGCTTCGGAGTCTTGCATGAAACTTTCCATTTCATTACGGTTTGCCGCGGCGTGCGCGGCCGCGCTGGCGACATCCGCCGTATTCGCTCAGGCCGTCATCGTCGCGCCGGTCGCGCCGGTCGCACCGCCGCCGCCGCGCGTCGAAGTGATGCCGGCGCCGCGCGCGGGTTACGTATGGGATCAGGGCCACTGGCACTGGCGGTACGGTCGCTACGTATGGATCCCCGGGCACTGGCAAGTGGTTCGTGCCGGTTATCACTGGGTGCCCGGGCATTGGGCCGCGCGCGGCCCGAACTGGCGCTGGGTGCCGGGTCACTGGGCGTGACGCGCACGGTGCCGCGCGGCGCGCAGCGTCCGTGCGGCGGGACTTCCACGCAACCTCATGAGTCGAGCCATGCCTTTTCGAACCCTCGTGATCCTGGCAGCCGCGGCCGCCGTGCTGACCGGCTGTGTCGTGGTGCCGGCGCGTCCCGTGTATTACCGGCCCGCGCCGGTCGTCGTATATTGATCGCGCGGCCGGCTGGCGATCGACAGGATCGATATGCCCTTCGAACCGGATGTCGACGAAACCGACCAGGCCGATCTCGGGCGCGGCGCACCGCGCGTTGCCGACGCGCCGGCATGGCGCCGTCCGGCGCCGGCCCGGCGCATGCAAGGAGAGCACGACGATGAGCTTCAGCCGGACGGCGGGCAGACCCGCCGGCAGCATGCGGCGTTCGCCCGGCACGTTGTGGAGCAGTCCGCGTTGAGCAACGCCGATCCGGACGCGGAACTCGTCGCGCGGGTCGGCGCGCGCGACGCGTCGGCCGTGCGCGCGCTCGTCGCACGCAAGCTGCCGCGCTTGCTCGCGCTCGCGACGCGCATGCTCGGCGACCGGAGCGAGGCGGAAGACGTTGCGCAGGAAACCTTCCTGCGGATCTGGAATCACGCGCCGCGCTGGCGGGACGGCGAAGCGCGCTTCGACACCTGGCTGCATCGCGTCGTGCTGAACCTGTGCTATGACCGCTTGCGCGGGCGGCGCGAGGAGCCGGTCGACGCGCTGCCCGACGTGCCGGACCCGCAACCGGAGCCGGCCGCGCACGCGGAGTCGCGCTCGCGCGACGCGCGCGTACGGCAGGCGCTCGCCGCGTTGCCGCCCAGGCAGCGGGAAGCGCTCGTGCTCCAGTACTATCAGGAGATGTCGAACGTTGAAGCGGCCAACCTGATGGGCATCACCGTCGATGCGCTGGAAAGCCTGCTCGCGCGCGCGAGGCGCAACCTGCGCGCGCAACTGGCCGGCGACCCACCTAGCGAGGACAAGCGATGACACCCGAACGATTTCGTACCATCGTCGCCGCGTACGGCGCGGATGCGCGGCGCTGGCCGCCAGGCGAACGCGCGGCGGCCGAAGCGTGGGCGCAAGCGCATCCGCGCGACGCGCTGGAGGCGCTCGACGAAGCCGCCGAACTCGATGCGTGGCTCGCGCAGGATGCGGTCACGCCGCCGGCGCCGGCGCCGGCGCTCGTCGAACGCATCGTCGCGTCGGCGCCTGCGCCGCGAGGTGCGCGGCGGCGAGGAAGAGTGTGGTGGTCGGGCGCGGCGTTCGCGGGCGTCGGGCTGGCGGGCGCGCTGGCGGGCGCGGTGGCCGTGTCGATGCTGATGCTCGGTAGCGCGCCGGTCGCGCAACACGAACCGGGCTACCTGACGACGACGTTCGGCGGCCCAAGTATCGACGGAGGCGACGATTGAGCGAGCGCGGCTGGAAATTCATTCTCGTCGGGTCCGTCGTGCTGAACGTGTTCATGCTCGGCGCGATTGGCGGCGGCGCGTATCAGTGGTTCGCGACGCATCGCGATCTGCATGGGGCCGGGATGCCCGGGCAGCGTACGGCGTTGCGGTTCGCCGCGGACGAATTGTCCGATGCGCGTCGGCAGGAATTTGCCGCCGCGCTGAAGGCGGCGCGCAAGGACGGCCGGGATGTCGCGCGGGAAGGGCGTGACGGGCGGATTACGGTGCTGGATCTGCTGGCTGCGCCGCAGCTCGATCGTCCGGCGATCGATGCGGCGCTCGACCGGACGCGGGCGGCGGACAGTGCGTTGCGCGGGCAGGTGGAGCGCAGTGTCGTCGATTTCGCGGCGACGTTGACGCCGGACGAGCGCGCGAAGTTCGTCGACGGGTTGCGGCGGAGCGGGAACTGGCGGTTGCCGGCGAAATTGCAGAGCAAACGCGACGCGGCGGGGAGTCAGTAAGCGGCGTTGCGTGACGACGCGCGACGTTCGCGAATCAGTTGGCGGCCATCTCGAGTGCCGCGATGGGGGCGAACCATGGATCGAAGCGAAGACTTTATCGTGCGCACCATGTCGGCCGATGAGGTGGCCATGTCGGTCGAATGGGCGGCTGCCGAAGGGTGGAACCCCGGCCGGCATGATCCGCAGTGCTTCAGGGAAGCGGACCCGGCCGGCTTTTTCGTCGGGGTGTTGCGCGGCGAGCCGGTTGCGTGCATCTCCGCCGTCGCCTATGACGAGCGCTTCGGCTTCATCGGTCTCTACATCGTAAAACCCGGGTTTCGCGGCCAGGGCTTCGGTTTGCGCATCTGGCAGCACGGCATGCGCTACCTCGGAGACCGCAACGTCGGTCTCGACGGCGTCGTGGCCCAGCAGGCGAACTACAGGAAGTCCGGGTTCCGGCTCGCGTATCGCAACATCCGCTATCAGGGGCGCGTGGACGGCATCGGGTGCGCTCATGTGGCGTCCGTGGCCGATGTGCCGTTCCAGCAGTTGCTTGCCTACGATCGCCAGTGTTTTCCCGCGGCGCGCGAGCGTTTTGTTTCCGCCTGGATCGCGCAACCCGATGCCGTTGCGCTCGCAACGGTCGAGGCCGGTCGTGTCGCCGGGTACGGCGTCGTGCGCCGCTGCAGGGCGGGTTGCAAGATCGGCCCGCTCTTCGCCGATGACGCAGGCGTCGCCACGGGGCTGTTTCGTGCGCTGGCGTCGCGCATGCCCGGCGAGGTGATCGTGCTCGACGTGCCTGAAACGAACCCCGCGGCCGTCGCGCTCGCTGAACGGCACGGCATGTCGAGCGTATTCGAAACCGCGCGGATGTATACGCAAGAAGTGCCCGCGATGGCGATCGAGCGCGTGTTCGGGGTGACGTCGTTCGAGCTGGGGTGATCGTCACGGGCGTCGCCGACCCGAGGCCATCCTCCCGGCTACTTGTCGAACCAGTCTTCGAATTCAGTGTGGGTCCGGTTGAAGGCCTTGGCGTCGGATACGGTTTCCGCGCGCACGATGCCGTGGATGCCGCGGAACTTGCCGGTGCCACCGGTGATATCCCGTTCCGTGAGGTCCGTGAGGTTGTTCAGGCGGTGCTGTCCGGCAGCATCGCCGCGCCGCATCCGAAATATTTCGCCCATCCCGCGACGGATTTCCCGCCGGCCCCCGTTAAACACGGGTACGCATCGCGAGAGCCCCCGTCATGGACCATCCGAACGACATCTCACCGGCCGCCATCGCGCTGAACCGCTTCGGTCTCGGCGCGCGAGCCAACGAAGCGCCGCCGGTCGACCCGAAGGCCGCGCTGGTCGCCCAGTTCGATCGCTACGACCCGCGTCCCGCCGCGTGGGCCGCCGAGCCGGACGCGGTCACGCTCGCCACCCGGTTCGCGAACACCCGCCACGCGATGACGAGCGACGACGCGGCGGCCAAGCGCGCGACCGCGCAGTCGATCCGTCGCGATGGCTACGACGCGTATCGCAGCGCGGTCGCCGCGCGGCTGAACAGCGCGCTCGCCACGCCCGCGCCGTTCGTCGAGCGGCTCGTGCATTTCTGGGCGAACCATTTCGCGGTGTCGGTCGACAAGGGGCAGGTCGCCGCGTACGCGGGCGCATTCGAGCGCGATGCGATCCGCCCGCACGTGCTCGGCCGCTTCGAGGACATGCTCGTCGCCGCCGAGCAGCATCCCGCGATGCAGCTGTTTCTCGACCAGGCGCGCTCGGTCGGCCCCGACAGTCCGGCCGCGCTGCGCGCCGAAGCGCGCAATCCCGCGGCGCGGCGCGGTCTCAACGAGAATCTCGCGCGCGAAATCATGGAGCTGCATACGCTCGGCGTACGCACCGGCTACACGCAAACGGACGTGACGGAATTCGCGCGTGCGCTGACCGGCTGGAGCATTGCCGGCGAACGCGGGCCGCAGCCCGGCGACGCGGCGCCCGGCGCGTTCGTGTTTCGCCCGAAGCTGCATGAACCGGGCGTGCGCGCGGTAATGGGCCGCGCCTACGACCAGCCGGGCGAAGCGCAGGCGCGCGCGATCCTGGGCGACCTCGCAGCTTCGCCGGCGACGGGCCGGCACATCGCGTTCCAGCTCGCTCGCCATTTCGTCGCCGACAACCCGCCGCCCGCGCTCACTGACCGGCTCGCGCGCGCATTCGAGACGAGCGGCGGCGATTTGCCGACCGTCTATCGCGCGCTCGTCGATGCGCCGGATGCCTGGTTGCCGGTCAACCGCAAGTTCAAGACGCCGTGGGAGTGGGCCGTGTCGTCGCTGCGCGGGCTCGGCTGGCGCGATACGGGCGACTTCGGCGACCTGAAGGCCGCGCCGCTGCTCGCGCAACTCGGCCAGCCGGTGTGGCGGCCCGGGTCGCCGGCCGGCTACGACGACGTCGCCGCGAGCTGGGCCGCGCCCGACGCGCTGGTGCGCCGTGTCGAGATCGCGCAGCGGCTCGCCGCGCGTACGGGCGACCGGCTCGATCCACGCACGCTCGGCAACACGCTGCTGGCCGGCTCGCTGAGCGCACCGACGGCGACCGCGCTGTCGCGCGCGGAAAGCGCGACGACGTCGCTCGCGCTGCTGCTCGTGTCGCCCGATTTCCAGCGGAGATGAACATGGCTCGATCCCTTACCCGTCGTCATTTCCTGAGCGTCGCGGCGGCCGGCGCGGGCGCGATCCTCGTCGCGCCGCGCATCGTGTTCGCGAACGTCGAAACCGACCGGCGCTTCGTGTTCGTGATCCAGCGCGGCGCGGCCGACGGGCTGAACATCGTCGTCCCGTATGCGGAACCCGCGTATGCGTCATTGCGCGGCCCGCTGGCGATCGATGCCGCGGCGGCGACGCGCATCGACGGCACGTTCGCGCTGCATCCGTCGCTTGTCCAGACCGCGCAGATGGTTCGCGACCAACAGGCGCTGTTCGTTCACGCGATCGCGTCGCCGTATCGCGACCGCTCGCATTTCGACGGCCAGAACGTGCTCGAGACGGGCGGCCGCGCCCCATACCAGGTGAAGGACGGCTGGCTGAACCGCCTCGCCGCGATGTTGCCGGCGACGCGCGAGCGCGCGATCGCGTTCGCGCCGACGGTGCCGCTTGCGTTGCGCGGCAGCGTGCAGGCCGCGTCGTATGCGGCGTCCGGTTTGCCGGCCGCGCCGGACGACCTGCTCGCGCGCGTGTCGGCGCTTTACGAGGCCGATGCGCAGCTCGCGCCGCTGTGGCAATCGGCGATGGCGGCGCGCGGCCTCGCCGGCGATGCGCATGCGCGTCAGGATCCGGCGGGCGTCGGCACGCTCGCGGCGGCGTTTCTCGCGCGCGACGACGGCCCGCGGATCGCGATGATCGAGACGGGCGGCTGGGACACGCACAGCGCGCAGAACGCACGGCTCGCGAACCAGTTGAAGGCGCTCGACACGATGCTCGCCGCATTGCGCGACGGTCTCGGGCCCGTGTGGCAGCAGACCACCGTGCTGGTCGCGACCGAGTTCGGCCGCACGGCCGCCGCGAACGGCACGGGCGGCACCGATCACGGGCAGGCGTCGGTCGCGATGCTGGCGGGCGGGGCGGTCGCGGGCGGCCGGGTGATCGCCGACTGGCCGGGCTTGCGGCCGGCCGACCTGTACGAAGGGCGCGACCTGAAGCCGACCGCGTCGCTCGATGCGCTGATCGCGGGCGCGGCCGCCGAAAGCCTGCGGCTCGATCCCGGCCGCACCGCGGCCACGCTGTTCGCGGAAAGCGGCGCGACGCGGCCGATGACGGGCCTCGTTCGCGGAACCGCGTGACGCGCGGCAGGCGCGCGTTCGCATCCGCCAACCGATGACACAACAGGGAGAAGTGACGATGAAGATCCGATCCGTATCGCTTGCCGTACTGGTGACCACGAGCGCCGCGCTGCTGTCCGCGTGCGTGGTCGAACCCGCGCGGCCGCCGCAGCCCGCACCGGTCGCCGAGGTGGCGCCGCCGCCGCCCGCACCCGGCTATCGCTGGGCGAAGGGCCATTACCGCTGGGCCGGCAACCACTGGGCGTGGGTGCCCGGGCATTGGGTGGCCGTGTATTGAAGCGGACCGGACGGCCCGCCGCTCACCAGCCGATCCGGTGCTTCTCGTCGGTTTCGCTGTGCCGCCAGTCGTCGTCCGCATGCAGATACTGGCTCGTCGTCGTCAGCGAGACGTGTCCGAGGTTGTCGCGCACGAGCCGCAGGTCGACGCGGCCGTCGGCCATGTGCGAGCCCGCACTGTGGCGCAGCCAGTGCGCGGATGCCTGGTCGAGCACGCGCGCCTGTGCCTCGCCGGCATCCCCTTGCGCGCGCAACCGGTCGGCCGCGAACCGGAACACCTGCTTCACGATCCGGTGCAGCGCGGCGCGCGTGAGCGGCTTGCGCGTGTGACCGGCCGGCAGCACGAGCGGCGTGTCCTCGCCGTCGGCGGGCAGCGCGGGCAGGCCGTGCGCGCGCCGGTAGCGCGCGAGCTCGGCCATCATTTCGGTGGTGGCCGGCACGAGCCGCTGCCTGCCGCCTTTGCCGGTCACGTCGAGCCACCAGCGATCGTATCCGTTCGCGTCGCGCCGTGCAAAGAATTGCCCCATCGTCGTATCGGCTGCCTCGGTGATGCGCAGCCCGCCGAGATACAGCAGCGTGAAGACCCAGCGCGCGCGGTCCGCATGGAAGGATGCGCGCGCATCGTCGCGCGGCATCGCGGCGATCGCGTCCTTGACCGCCTGCCACAGCGGCGGCCCGAGATGGCGCGTGACGCGCGGCGCGGGCCGCCGTTGCCGCTGCCGCGACAACGCGAGCGGATTGCCGGCCAGATAGCCGGCCTGCACGAGCCACGAGAACATCACGTTCAGGATCACCATCGCCTGGCGCTGGCTGGCCGCCGACAGCGGCCCGTAGAACGGCCGCCAGCGCGGGTCGCCGCGCGGATGCTTGCGGCCGCCGTTCGCGCACCACACGTCGGCCGGCGCGGGCGCGAGCAGGAACTGCCGGTAGACGACGAGATCCTCGTGCGTGAGCGACGACAGCGGCTTGCCGCACGCGATCACGGCCCACAGCAGCAGGCGCTCGGCTTCCTTGCGGTAGTTCTGGAATGTGGCGGGCGTATCGACGAAGCGCGCGAGCCATGCGCGCACGGCATCGAGATCATGGGTCGCGGCGATCTGCGGGTGTGCGCCGGTCGAGCGGTTCGTGCCCGCGCGTCCGTCGAGCGCGGCCGGCACGGTCAGCGCATCGATCGGCTGCGGCCGCAGCGCGGCGTCGGACGGAACGGGTGAGGTCATGCGAACAGGGGGCGCTGCCTGCCCGTGGCCGGGCAGGCGCAGGCGGCGCGACGAAGCGTACGAGGAAGCGCCGATGGTAATACACGATCACCACGCGGTGAAGCCGCCGTCGATCGCATCGCTCCAGCGACAACACGCTGTTCAGCAACGTCCGCACGAGCGTCGCCGGCCGCGTGACATCCGTCTTCGAAAAGATCGCACGCAGATGCGAGTGCGCGGTGTTCCTGCCGACGTCGAATGAAGGTGGCGGTACGCCTGCTGTAAGCCGATTGTGAACTTTCCCGGCGCACCACTCGTCTAACCGGCCCGCCAACGCTTCCTGAGAGACATCGGATGATTCGCAAGACCCAAAGGCTGCTCGGCGCGGCCGTGATTGCCGGCAGCACGCTGCTGGCCGGATGCCAGACCGACGCGGCCGCGACGGCCGCGCGCGCGGCCCGCCCGGCCGACGGCCGGCCCGTGACCAGGACCGTTCATGTCGCGCCGCAGGCGGCGCGCTGCACGGGCGTCGCGCCGATGGACTGCCTGCAGGTGCGCGGCAGCCCGGCCGAGCCGTGGAGCCTGTGGTACGCAGGGATCGAAGGCTTTGCGTACCAGCCCGGTTATCAATACGTACTGGAAGTCGACGAGTACCGCGTCGCGCAACCCCCGGCCGACGGTTCGTCGATCCGCTGGGTGCTCAGGCGTGTCGTCGAGCGCCGCCAGGTGAACTGACGGCCACGTCCGCCCGCGGCACCGCTCATACGGACGGCCGCGGCGCGACCGGTCTCGGCGGCGCGGCGGTGTCGATCCGCCGGAACACGACGGACGACAGCAGCGTGACCGAGCCCATGCACGCGAACGACAGCATGAAGCCGTTCGCCATCGAGCCCCAATGCGCGGCGAACAGGTTCACGAGCCCGCCGCCGATCGATACGCCGAGCCCCATCGCCAGCATCTGCATCATCGTGAACAGGCTGTTGCCGCTGCCGGCGTCGGCGTGTG
The DNA here is from genome assembly GCF_003853425.1 of Burkholderia sp. Bp9140. Classification (NCBI taxonomy): domain Bacteria; kingdom Pseudomonadati; phylum Pseudomonadota; class Betaproteobacteria; order Burkholderiales; family Burkholderiaceae; genus Burkholderia; species Burkholderia sp. Bp9140. The sequence continues at coordinate 170,742 of NZ_QTPQ01000003.1, read as the reverse complement.
ACAGCCCCTTGAGCGTCACGGCGTTCATCGCGGCGAACTGCATCGAGTTGGCTGCGCCGAACACGATCAGCAACGCAATCTCCAGCAGTGGCGCGGGCCGTGCCGATACCAGCGCGAACCCCGCGATCGCGCAGCCGACGATCCCCGTGTTCACGACCAGGAACGTCGCATAGCCGAAGCGTTTCGCGAGCGGCGCGATCCAGCGTTTCGCGATCACGCCGGCGATCGCGGCCGGCAGCATCATCATCCCCGACTGCAGCGGCGTATAGCCGAGCTGCACCTGCATCAGCAGCGGCAGCATGAACGGCACGGCGCTCGTGCCGATCCGGCACAGCAGGTTGCCGAGCAGCCCCGAGCCGAAGTTCGGCTCGCGGAACAGCCCGAGCCGGAACAGCGGCTGCGCGCGGCGTCGTGCATGGGGCAGGTATGCGAGCGCGCTCGCCACGCCGAGCACGGCCAGCCCGATCGCCCAGCCGGTGCGGTGCGCGGGCATCGGCGGATCGATCGCGAGCGACAGCGCGATCATCGCGACCGACAGCAGCGCGCAGCCGACGAAGTCGAACGGCGGCGGCTGCGTCGCCTGGTCGTGCGGCAGGAAGCGCTGCACCGCGAGGAAGCCGACCACGCCGACCGGCACGTTGACGATGAACACCCAGTGCCAGGAAATCGCCTGCGTGAGCCAGCCGCCGAGCGTCGGTCCGACGATCGGGCCGAGCTGCCCGGCGATCGACACGAACGCGATCGCCGCGACGTACCGTTCGCCCGGCACGCGGCGCAACACGGCGAGCCGCCCGATCGGGAGCAGCATCGAGCCGCCGATACCCTGCACGGCGCGTGCGACGACGAGCTGGCCGAGCGTGTGCGACGCGGCACAGCCGATCGACGCGAGCGAGAACACCAGGATGGCGACCGAGAACACGCGGCGCGTGCCGAACCGGTCGGCGAGCCAGCCGGACGCCGGCGTGAGCATCGCCATTGTCAGCGTGTAGACGACCACGACCGGCTGCATCGCGAGCGGTGACGCATGCAGGCTTTGGGCGATCGACGGCAGCGCGGTGTTGACGATCGTCGTGTCGAGCGACTGCATGAAGAACGCGGCGGCGACGATCCACAGCAGCGCGGAGTGTGAGGGTTCGCGGGGCATGACGAAATGGGAAGTGCGGCGACCGGCGATGGCGACGTGACGGGCGACACGGCCTGGCAGGCTCGCGCCGGCGCACGGCCGGTCTACAAGCGTTCGATGGTACCGATTCCGCCAGTCATCGGGAAGCCGCCTGAAGACATTGACTGTCATCGGAGTTGCCGATGACAATGCGGGAATGCTCAATCCCGTCTGGCTCAAGACGTTCGCGACCGTCACGAACTGCCGCAGCTTCACCGAAGCGGGCCGGCAGCTCGGGCTCAACCAGTCGAGCGTCAGCGAACACATCCGTCGTCTCGAAGAGAGCGTCGGCCGGCGGCTGTTCGTGCGCGACACCCATTCGATCGCGATGACGGCCGACGGCGAGGCGCTGCTCGTGCACGCGAACGTGATCCTGCAGGCGCTGAACCGTGCGGAATCGCAGTTCCGCAAGCCGCGGCTGCAGGGCCGCGTGCGGCTCGGCGCGTCGGACGATCTCGCGCTGGTCGCGCTGCCGGACGTGCTCGCGGCGTTTCGCGCCGCGCACCCCGACGTTGCGCTGGAGATCACGACCGGCATGACGAGCCGGCTCTACGAACTGATGGATGCGGGCGCGCTCGACCTGATGGTCGGCAAGCGGCGGCTCGGCGAGCGGCGCGGCACGCCGTTGCTGCGCGCGCGGCTCGAATGGGTCGCGCGGCCGGGCACCGTCGTCGACCTGGAGCGGCCGCTGCCGCTCGTGCTGGTCGCCGAGCCGAGCGTCACGCGCGCGGTCGTGCTGAACGCGCTCGCGGAGAAGGGGATCGGCTGGGAAGTCGTGTGTTCGAGCAGCAGCCAGCCGGGCTGCATCGCGGCCGCGCGGGCCGGGCTCGGGCTTACCGCGACGTCGCAGTATCTGTCGGCGCGCGGCCTGGCGACGCCGCTGAACGGCGACGGGCTGCCGGCGCTGCCCGATGTCGAATTCATCGCGCTCGCCGCGAAGCGGCTCAGCCAGCCGGCCGGCACGCTGCTCGAGCTGCTGGAAACCAGCGACCTGCGTGCCCCCGGCGCGGCCGATCAAAGCGTGTAGCGCACTTCGTCACCTGCCAGCCGCTGTTCGCGCGGCAGCCGGCCGGGCCGCGCGCCATCCGTCGCCGCTCATGCCGCTCATGCCGCGCGTTTCTGCGAAAGCACCAGCAGCGCGCCGTTCCTGTCCTCCAGCACCGCGCGGTATTCGTGCGGCCCGGCCTGCACCGGCACGCGCACCGACGCGCCGGCCTTCACGACCCGCGCCATCGCCGCGTACAGGTCGTCGTCCTCGTCCACGCGCAGCGTGAGCGCGGCGCGCTCGACGATCTGCTCGTCGCCGGCCACCAGCGCGATCGTCAGCGGGCCGCCGTCGAGCGCGCAGTAGCGGTCGCCGTCGCGGAACTTCACGTTCAGGCCCAGTCCGTCGACGAACAGCGGCAGGGCCGTGTCGATGTCGTCGACCGGGTACAGCAGCATCGATACCTTCATTCCCTCTCTCCCTCGTCGTGATGTGGTCGGCGCGCACCGCACCGTCGTTCGATGCTAGCGCGCGGTGCCGGCCGCGACGCAGTCCGATCGGATGACGGTGAAACCCCTCTGTCCCCGCAGGCGGGCCGTTACTCCAAACAGACGATGCCCGTGCGGGCCCGCGCGCCGACACTCCCATCCGTGGACCGTCGCTATTCGTCCGTATCGTGCGGGCGGCTGCACGACCCCCGACTCGTCCAACATACATGGAGACGCACGCAATGAAGTTTTCCCTCATCTACGAAGCCCAGACCACCGACGCGTCGCGCGAGGGCGACCACCGGGTGTTCAACGAGACGGTCGAACAGGCGCTGCTGGCCGAGCAGGTCGGCTTCGACACGATCTGGTGCGTGGAGCACACGTCGCTGACCAACTATGCGCACATGAGCGCGCCGGAAACCTTCCTTGCGTACCTGGCCGGCCGCACGACGCGCATCGGCCTCGGTCACGGCGTCGTGTGCCTGCCGCCGGCGATGAACCATCCGATCAAGGTCGCCGAGCGCGTCGCGCTGCTCGACATCCTGTCGGGCGGCCGCGTGCATTTCGGCGTGGGCAAGGGCGGCAGCCAGCAGGAAGCGGGCGCGTTCGGCTACGACCTCAACGAACTGCAGCCGATGATCGACGAGTCGATGTACCTGGTGCCGAAGATGTTCGTGCAGGACGAGATCGAGCACGACGGCAAGTACATCAAGATTCCGAAGCGTCCGATCCACCCGAAGCCGTTCCAGGATCCGCATCCGCCGATGTACCTCGCCTGCACGAACACCGATGCGCTGCTGCGCGCAGGACAGCGCGGGATGGGCGCGCTGGTGCTCGGTTTCGGCGGCCCCGATGAAGTCGCGAAGAAGAACGCGGTCTATCGCGAAGCATGGGCGAACCGCAAGCCGGAGGACCAGGTCGGCTTCCGCCCGACCCAGCACCTCGCGGCGTTGTGCCCGACGGTCGTGATGGCCGACGGCCAGAAGGCCCGCAAGATCGGCATCCGCGGCCAGCGCTACTTCATGGAGTCGCTCGCGTACTGGTACACGGGCGGCGAGCGTCCGGACCCGGCGAAGTGGGGCGACGACCTCGTGCAGGCCGACACCGGCGAGATGGTGATCCGTTCGCGCTTCGCGTCGGAGGAAGTCGTCGTGAACTTCGCCGATCCGGCGCTCGCGATGATGAACCCGAATCACGCGTACGGCACCGTGGACGACTGCATCGGCTACGTGGGCCGCCTGCAGGAAGCGGGCGTCGACGAAGTGCTGTTCCTGTGCCAGATGGGCACGGTGCCGCACGACGCGCAGATGGAGACGATCCGCAATATCGGCGAGCACGTGATCCCGTTCTTCGACAAGGAGAAGGAGCGCGCCTGCGCGTAAGGCGGGCAGGGCCGCGCATCGTCCGTCGTCCCTTCGGACGATGCGGCGCGGTCGCGCGAGTCCGACCATCGGCAGCAGGAACCCTCGCTCGCGGCGCCGGCCGCGACGAACCACTTAGAGAGACCGGGGTGGGCGCCGCCGCGCGCGCTCCGTATCACAGGAGACATTCGTGCATCGCGACAACGATTCGAACGCACTGGCCGCCACGCTGATCGCCCGGGCCGAGGCGCTGGCGCCGACGCTCGCCGGCCGCGCCGCGCAGGCGGACGCGCAGGGCCGCATCCCGGACGAGACGATCGCCGACATGCAGGGCGCCGGCTTCTTCAAGGTGCTGCAGCCGAAGCGCTACGGCGGCTACGAGCTCGATCCACAGGCCTTCTTCGACATCCAGATGGCGCTCGCGCGCGGCTGCATGTCGACTGCGTGGGTGTATGGCGTCGTCGGCGTGCACAACTGGCAGCTCGCGCTGTTCGACGCACGCGCGCAGCAGGATGTGTGGGGCAAGGATCCCGCGACGCTGATCGCGTCGACCTACATGCCGGTCGGCCGCGTGAGCCCGGTCGACGGCGGCTTCCGGCTGTCCGGCCACTGGAAGTTCTCGAGCGGCAGCGAGTTGTGCGAATGGGTGTTCCTCGGCGCGCTGGTGCCGCCGGCCGTTGCCGGCCAGCCGCCGGAATACCGCACGTTCCTGCTGCCGAAATCCGACTACCGGATCCAGCAGGACTGGGACGTGCTCGGCCTGCGCGCGACCGGCAGCCACGACATCGTCGTCGACGACGTGTTCGTGCCCGTGTACCGCACGCACAAGGCGATCGACGGGATGATGGGTACGAGCCCGGGCCTCGCGGTCAACGACGCGCCGCTGTTCAGGCTGCCGTTCGCGCAGATCTTCGTGCGCGCGGTGTGCACGTCGTGCATCGGCGCGCTGCAGGGCGCGCTCGACGATTTCACCGGCTATGCGGCCACGCGCGTGTCGGCCAACAGCGGCGCGAAGACGACCGACGATCCGGGCGCGCAGAACGCGTGCGCGAACGCGGCCGTCGCGATCGACGAGATGACGGTGCTGCTCAAGCGCAATTTCGCGGAACTGATGGCGTCGGTGACGGGCGGCCCGGCCGTGTCGATCGAGCGTCGCGTGCATTTCCGCTACCAGTCCGCGCAGGTCGCCGAACGCTGCGCGCAGGCCGCGAACGCGCTGCTGCGCTACGCGGGCGGCAACGGCATCTATCACCGCAATCCGCTGGTGCGCCGCTTCCTCGACCTGCACGCGGCCCGTGCGCACTACGCGAACAACGTGGACCGCTTCGGCCAGAACCTCGGCGCCGTGATGCTCGGCCGCGAGAACACGGACTACTTCATCTGACGAGGCCGAGATGAACGACACGCAAGCGCAGCAATACGTGTTCGACGTCGTGGTCGTCGGCTCGGGGGCGGGCGCGCTGCTCGCGGCGTGCCGCGCGGCCGACCGCGGGCTGTCCGTCGTCGTGCTCGAGAAGACGGCGCTGTACGGCGGCACGTCGGCCGTCTCGGGCGGCGGGATCTGGGTGCCCTGCAACCACCATATCGCCGAACTCGGCGCGACCGATACGCGCGAGGCCGCGCGCTGCTATCTCGACGCGTGCACGGCCGGCGCGTCGTCGCGCGAGCGGCTCGACGCGTATCTCGACCAGGCGCCCGAGATGCTGCGCTATCTCGAAGCGAAGACGCCCGTGCGTTACCAGGCGCTGCCGAAGTACGCGGACTATTTCCAGAAGCTGCCGGGCGCGATGCCGGGCTATCGCGCGCTCGATCCGCTGCCGTTCGACGGCGCGCGGCTCGGCGACGAACTCGACCGGCTGCGTCCGCCGTCGCCCGGCACGCTGATCGGCGGCCGCGTGGCCGTGACGTCGAAGGAGGCGCACACGCTGTTCTCGCGCGGGCCGGGCTTCATGAAGCTCGCGATCGCGCAGTTCGGCCGCTACTGGCTCGATCTCGGCGTGCGCCGCCGCACGCGGCGCGACCGGCGCCTGACGCTCGGCAACGCGCTGGTCGGCGGGCTGCGCCGCGCGCTGCTCGACCGCAACGTGCCCGTGTGGCTCGACACGCCGATGCGCGACCTGCTCGACGTCGACGGCCGCGTGACGGGCGTGCGTGCGCAGCGCTTCGGGCAGATCGTGACGATCGTCGCGCGGCGCGGCGTGATCCTCGGCGCGGGCGGCTTCGAGCGCAACCAGCCGATGCGCGAACGCTACCTGCCGCAGCCGACGCGGATGCAGTGGAGCGCGACACCGCCGGCCAACACCGGCGACGCGATCGCCGAAGGCCATCGGCTCGGCGGCGCGCTCGCGCTGATGGAACACGTGTGGGGCGCGCCGACGGTCGGCGTCGCGGGCGAGGAGAAGCAGCGCGCGCTGTTCGTCGAACGTAACCTGCCGGGCTGCGTGATCGTGAACGGTCTCGGCAAGCGCTTCGTCAACGAGGCCGCGCCGTATTCGGAGTTCGTGCCGGCGATGTATCGCGACCATGCGCGCACCGGCGCGTGCGTGCCGGCCTGGATGGTGTTCGACGCGCGCTTTCGCCGCAAGTATCCGTGCGGGCCGATCATGCCGGCGTCGATGATGCCGGATGCGCGGATGCCGGACGCGTTTCGCGACGTGCTCGTGAAGGCCGACACGATCGATGCGCTCGCCGCGCGGATCGGCGTCGATGCGGCCGGGCTGCACGACACGCTGCGCGACATGGCGCGTTATGCGGCGACCGGCATCGACGAAGCGTTCGGCAAGGGCGACAACCTGTTCGACACGTACTACGGCGATCCGCGCAACGCGCCGAATCCGTGCCTCGGGCCGGTCGACGAGGCGCCGTTCTACGCGGTGCGGATCGACGCGGGCGACATCGGCACGAAAGGCGGCCTCGTCACCGACGCGCAGGCGCGCGTGCTGCGCGCCGACGGCGCGCCGGTCGACGGCCTCTACGCGATCGGCAACACCAGTGCATCGATGATGGGTGCGAGCTACCCCGGCGCGGGCTCGACGCTCGGTCCGGCGATGACCTTCGGGTTCATCGCCGCCGACCACCTGGCCGCGCAAGCGGCCGACGCCGGCGGCCGGTCAGTCCGGCCGTCCACGACTGAACCTGACGGAGTCCGACAATGAGCGATCTCACTACCCATCCGCTGCGCACCGACATGCTGCTCGCGATGCGCCGCCTCGCGCGCTCCGTCACGGTCATCAGCAGCGCGCACGACGGCCGGCGCTACTCGATGTCCGCGACGGCGGTCGATTCGCTGTCGACCGATCCGCCGTCGCTGCTGATCTGCATCAACCGCAGTGCGTCGCTGTATCCGCCGCTCGACGTGGGCGCGCCGTTCTGCGTGAACGTGCTGTCGGCACGCCATGAAGGCATCGCGATCGACTGCAGCGGCCGCCTGAAGGGCGAGGCGCGCTTCACGACCGGCGACTGGCACACGTCGCCGCTCGGCGTCCCGTACCTGCACGATTCGCAGGCGAGCCTCGTGTGCGAGCAGGACGGCCGCTTCGAATACGGCACGCATACGGTGTTCATCGGGCGCATTCGCGAAGTGCTGATGAGCGGCGACGTCGATCCGCTCGTCTATCTCGACGGCGCGTACACGACGCCCGGCGCGCCGGCGGCTCGCGCGGTCGCATGACGTGAGGAACCTGCGATGAGCGATTCGCGCTTCCACCGGCTGACCGTGGCCGACGTCATCGCCGAAAGCGACGACGCGTGCTCGTTCGTGTTCGACGTGCCCGCCGCGTTGCGCGATGCGTTCGCATACCGGCCCGGCCAGTTCCTGACGCTGAACGTGCCGTGCGCGGATGCGAGCGTCGCGCGCTGCTACTCGCTGTCGAGCGCACCGGGCATCGACGCGGCGCCGAAGATCACCGTCAAGCGCGTGCGCGACGGCCGCGCGTCGAACTGGCTGTGCGACCGCATCCGCGCGGGCGATGCGCTCGACGTGCTGCCGCCGGCCGGCGTCTTCACGCCGCGCACGCTTGATGGCGACCTGCTGCTGTTCGCGGGCGGCAGCGGCATCACGCCGGTGCTGTCGATCCTGAAATCGGCGCTCGTGCATGGACGCGGGATGCTGACGCTGATCTATGCGAACCGCGACGAGCGCTCGGTGATTTTCGGCGACGAGCTGCAGCAGCTCGCGCACCGCCATCCGGGCCGCCTGCGCGTGATCCATTGGCTCGACAGCGTGCAGGGCGTGCCGCAGCAGCGGCATCTCGAGGAACTCGCGCGGCCGTTCAGCCGGCAGGAGACGTTCATCTGCGGGCCGGCACTGTTCATGGAGAATGCGCTCGCCGCGATGCTCGGCCTCGGGCTGCCGCGTGCGCGCGTGCATGTCGAGCGCTTCGCGTCGCTGCCCGATGCGCCGGCGCCGGCCGATCCGGCGGCATCGGCCGCGACGGCCCGAACGATCGCCGCGTCCGGAGACGGCGCGGCGATCGAGACGGTGCTGGATGGCGAGGCGTTCGCGTTCGACGGCGCGCCCGGCGAAACGCTGCTGGACGCGATGCTGCGTGCCGGCCTGCCCGCGCCGAATTCCTGCCGAATGGGACAGTGCGGCGCGTGCATGTGCCGCGTCGAACGCGGCGCGGTGGCGCTCGACGGCAACCACGTGCTCGACGACGACGAGATCGCGGCCGGCTGGACGCTCGCGTGCTGCGCGCGGCCCGCGAGCGACGCGCTGCGCGTGGTGTTCCCCGATTGAGCCGCGGCGCCTGCGGCGTGCGGCAACCCTGTTGCGATGCATACGACGATGGACAACGAAATCCTCACCACGCCCGCGCTGATCGCGCGGGCTGCCGCGCGCCACGGCGCGCATCCGGCGATCGAGTCGGAGCACGGCCGGCTGACCTATGCGGAACTCGACGCGGCGCGTCTCGAAGCCGCGCGCGCGCTGCTCGCGAGCGGCATCGACGCCGGCGACCGGATCGCCGTCTGGGCACCGAACCTGCCGCAATGGATCGTCGCGGCGCTCGCGATCCACACCGTCGGCGCGATCCTCGTGCCGGTCAACACGCGGATGAAAGGGATGGAGGTGGGCGGCATCCTGCATGACGCCGGCGCGCGGCAGCTGTTCTGCTGCGGCACCTTCCTCGGCGAATCCTATCCGGCGATGCTCGCGCCGCACCGGCCCGCGATGCTCGAGCGCGTCGTCGTGTTCGACGGCGAACCGCCGTCCGGTGCCCGCGACGAGACCTGGAACGCGTTCCTCGCGTGCGGCGCGGCGGTGCCGCTCGCCGCCGTGCGCGAGCGGGAGGCGCAAGTGACGCCCGACACCGTGATGGACCTGATGTTCACGTCCGGCACGACCGGCCGCCCGAAAGGCGTGATGACCGCGCACGGGCAGAACCTGCGGGCCGCGCAGGCGTGGGCGGCAATCGCCGGCGTGCGCCAGGACGACCGCTACCTGATCGTCAATCCGTTCTTCCATACGTTCGGCTACAAGGCAGGCTGGCTCGCCGCGCTGTCGAGCGGCGCGACCGTGCTGCCGCATCTCGTGTTCCAGCCGGCCGACGTATTGCGGCGCGTCGCCGACGAGCGCGTGTCGGTGCTGCCCGGCCCGCCGACGCTGTACTACGCGCTGCTCGACGCGCCCGAGCGCGCGACGCGCGACCTGTCGTCGCTGCGGATCGCGGTGACCGGTGCGGCCGCGATCGCGCCGAGCCTGATCGAGCGGATGCGCGCCGAGCTCGGCTTCGAGACCGTGCTGACCGGCTACGGGCTCACGGAATCGTGCGGCTTCGCGACGCTGTGCCGGCACGGTGACGCCGCCGAGACGATCGCCCGTACGTCGGGCCGGCCGATGCCGGACGTCGAGCTGCGGATCGCGGGGCCGGACGGCGCGGCGCTCGGGCCGGACGAGACCGGCGAGATCTGGGTGCGCGGCTACAACGTGATGCGCGGCTACTTCAACCAGCCGGACGCGACGCGCGAAACCGTCGATGCGCAGGGGTGGCTGCATACGGGCGACCTCGGCTGCGTCGACGCGAACGGCAACCTGAAGATCACCGACCGGATCAAGGACATGTTCATCGTCGGCGGCTTCAACTGCTATCCGGCCGAGATCGAGCGGCTGCTGGCCGCGCATCCGGCGATCGCGCAGGTCGCGCTGGTCGGCGTGCCCGATACGCGGCTTGGCGAGGTCGGCCATGCGTACGTCGTGTTGCGTCCCGGCGCGCACACGGACGCCGACGCACTGAACGACTGGGCGCGCCGCAACATGGCGAACTACAAGGTGCCGCGGCATTTCACGTTCGTCGAGCAACTGCCGACGAGCGCGGCCGGCAAGGTGCTGAAGTACCGGCTGCGCGCGGGCACCGAAGCGGCGGCCTGAGCGCGTCGCGTGACACCACATCAACGGGTTGAATGCATGAACGACAACGGATTTCCGCAGGGCGCGGTGCTCGTGTTCGGCGGCAGCGGCGGGATCGGGCAGGGCGTCGCGCTCGAATTCGCGCGCGCCGGCGTGCCGGTCGCGCTCGGTTATCGCAGCAAGGCCGACGTGGCCGAGCGCGTCGCGCGCGACCTGCGCGGCGCCGGCGTCGCGGCCACCACGCATGGCGTGGACGTGACCGATCCCGCGCAGATCGATGCGGCGCTCGCGGCTGCGATCGATGCGCATGGCCGCGTGCACACGATCGTGTGGGCGGCCGGCCCGTTGGTGAACCAGCGCCCTATAGGCGACATGACGCACGACGACTGGCGTCGCGCGATCGAGGTCGAGACGGTCGGCTTCTTCAATGCGGCGAAGGCCGCGTTGCCGCATTTCCGCGCGTCGGGCGGCGGGTCGTTCGTCACGCTCGGTTCGGCCGGGCATCTGCGCTGGCCCGATCGCGACGGGCTGTCGGTCGCACCGAAGGCGGCGAACGAGGCGCTGGTGAAGGGGCTCGCGCGCGAGGAGGGCCGTCACGAGATCCGCGCGAATTCGATCCTGGTCGGCGTGATCGAGGCCGGGATGTTTCCGGTGCTGCTCGAACAGGGGCAGTTCGATCAGGCGTGGATCGACGAGACGCAGAAGATGCTCGCGCTCAAGCGCTGGGGGAAGGCGCGGGACATCGGGCGCGCGGCGGTGTTTCTCGCGTCGGACCGCGCGAATTACATCACGGGGCAGCAGCTGAACGTGTCGGGCGGGTACGGGTTGTAGCGGATGGACGGAGCCCGCTCGGGCGAGCGGACTCGACAAACGGACGCGTTAGTTGTCTCGCGCGCTGATCTTGCCGAATCGATCCGGAACCTGCGCAACGAGCGTGCCCGGCTTCGTCTGCCCGTATCGCATGCTCGAAGCGCGTGAACAGCCATCCCGCCTGCGATCGGTTGTGCCCGCATCGTCCTCGGTATTCACCCTGACCCGCGATGCACGATCCCGCATCCTGATCGCGCGCGACTCGCGCGAGGTCACGTCAATGAAACATTTTCCTCCCTGCGTGCACTCACACGCGCTCGCCGGCCGTCGCGATTCGCGTGTGCCCACGGCCGCGCATGCTTGCCCGACGCGCGTCGCGGCGCGCGACGCGTTGCTCTCCGGCATCGGGCACGGCGATGAAGTGCGAAAACAGATGCGTTCCTGAAACATTTCCGTCGATTCCCCCACGCGTAACGCCGGACATCCGGCCGCGAGGCCGGGCCCGCGCGGGTCTGCGCCGCATGGCACACGCCTTGCGGTGAGCCCCGTGCTGCTCGTCACAACCGCGACTGATGTTCACGACGAATCGCGGGAGCGGCACGCAACGACATCGAAACAAACGGGGATCGGATCGAGCCGCGGGATGGCGGCCCGTCGTGTCGGACGCACGCTGCGTCGTATCGGCGACGCGAACGGGCACCGCACGTTCGATCCGTCAAACAGCAAGCTTGCTTGCAAGGTGTCGTGCCGGGGGACCCGCTGCGCGTGGCGGCACGAGCTGCACGCGGCGGGTCGGTGCGCCCGGCACATGTCGGGGGAACGCCCGTGAAAATGACAGTGAACCAATGGGCAGCGCTGGCGATGGTGTTCGCGGCCGGCGCGCACGCGCAGGAAATCTACCTGCAGGGCGGCACGCAGGGCGTCGGCATCGGCGCGGCCGTGAGCTTCAATTCGGTGCTCGGCGCGCACGCGGATTTCAATGCAATCAATCTGACGCATGACTTCACGGTGGCCGGCAATCGCTACCAGGACGACATCAAGCTGCGGCAAGGCGGCCTGTATGCGGACATCTTCCCGTGGCGCGGCAACGGCTTTCGCGCAACGATCGGATTGCGCTTCAACGACGACGAGATTCGCGGCGTGTCGGTGCCCACCGGCGGGACCTACGTGTTCGGCGGCAAGCGCTATCCGGCGTTGCCCGGGATGTATGCGGTCGCGGAGGCGCGCTATCCGGCCGTGATGCCGTATGTCGGGATCGGCTACGGGCATCGGCCGGCATCGAAAGGGCTCGGCTTCGTCGCCGACCTGGGCGTCGCATACGGCATCCCGCGCTGCTCGTACACGCTGTCGCCGGCACTGGCCGCCGCGGCCGGACCGCAGAAGAGCCAGATCCTGGCCGCCAGCGGCCTCGACGAGTTGAACCGGAAGATGTCGCGGTATCGGTGGTATCCGGTCCTGCAGATCGGGATCTCGTACCGGTTCTGAGCCGCGCGAACGTCACGGCACGGCCGTGCGCCGTTCGCGTGCGGGTTCGATCGTCCGGCGTGCCGGGCGCGCGTCGTTGCGCTTCGCGATGAACGGGGGCTCGATGTAGCGGCAGGTCAGCAGCGCGCAGAGGACGGCGACCAGTGCACACGCGAGCGACAGCGCCCAGATACCGAAGTCGTCAACGGAATCGATCGGGAAAACGAACTTGTTGAACGTGCGGGCGATCGTGTACACGATCGCCATGTGGATCATGTAGATGCTGAAGCTGGCGGTGCCGAGCAGCGCGAGCGGTCGGGTTTCGAGCACGCCGTAGAACCCGCAATACGGCGTGCTGTTCCCGCTGGCGCTGATCTGCGGGCGGCACTGGAGAGCGCTGGCATCGGCGGGCCTGTTCAGTGCGGCAATCGTCGCGACATCGGTGGCCGTATTCGGATCGCAGGCGTGGAGCGCGTTTCTTGCGTTCCTGCCGGTCTTCAACCGCGGCGTGGTCGAGCACGGCGAGACGCTGTGGCGCGGCATGCCGTCGATGATCGGGGTCGCGCGGGCCGCGGGCCTGTCGGTCCAGGTCGCGTACGGCATGCAGGCGAGCATCGCGGTGGCTGCTGCCGCGACCGTCGTGTACGTGTGGAGGCGCGCCGCGCGCTTCGAACTGCGTGCGGCTGCGCTGGCCGCGGCGACGTTGCTGGTGCAGCCGTACTACATGTATTACGACCTGCTGTGGCTGGTGTTGCCGCTGACCTTCATGCTGCTCGATTGTCGGAACGTCCGGCCGAACCGGCTCGAGACGGCCGTCGTGGCGCTCGCGTGGATTGCGCCGGCCCAGGCGTTCGTCGCGGTCATTACCGGCACGATGTGGCCGGTTGCGGCCGCGATCCTGGTTGCGGTGCTGGCGATGGTCGTGCGACGCGCCTCGGATCCGATGCCGCCGCGGACCTGACAACGCGCACCGGCCGGGGCCGGCTGTCGGTGAATGGCCATTCGGCCGTCTTTTTCATCGCTTCGATCCGGCTTACCGTGCACAACAGCAGTTCGACGCGTCAGGCCAGCGGCGGACCGCGGGGGGATTCCTGTCGCCCGCGGCCGCCGGCCAACGCCGACCACCGTCTTCCGCCAGATCGCGACGATGATAGCAATGCTTGCAATTCACTGCCGTAGCGCTATCATTGATAGCAATCTGGATGGAGGGACCCATGGCAAATCTTCTGGTGCGTAACGTGGATGACAGTATCGTTCAGAGCCTGCGCGAGCAGGCCGCGGCCAACGGCAGGAGTGCCGAGGCCGAACATCGGGCCATTCTGGCCGATGCGCTCGGCCGGCCGAAGCGACGGACATTCGCGCAAGTGCTGATGAGCATGCCGGACGTCGGCGAAGACGCGGATTTCCAACGTGTTCAGGATTCCGGCGAGGTCAGGCGTGTTTTTGATTGATACGAACGTCATCAGCGAGATCAGGAAGGGCAAGCGAACCAACCGCGGCGTGCGCGCGTTCTTCAGCCAGGCCGAGGCCGACGCGAGCCCGCTTTACCTGTCGGTCGTGACGGTGGCCGAACTGCGGCGCGGCGTCGATCTGATCCGTCATCGCGGCGATCATCCGCAGGCGTTGGCGCTCGAGACATGGATGGCGACGATCCTGTCCGGCTATGCGTCGAACATCCTGCCGGTCGATATCGAGACCAGCCAGATGTGGGGCCATTTGCGCGTGCCCGATCCCACGCACGAACTCGACAAACTGATCGCGGCCACTGCGCTGATCAACGATCTCACGGTCGTCACGCGCAATGTCGACGATTTCGCTCGCACCGGTGTCCGGCTGCTGAACCCGTTCGATTGATCCGGGGCGCCGCAGCGCGCCAACCTGCCACCGCTTCCCGCCTTCCGCGTCGCGCGTAGCCCGTTCCGCCGGGCTCCCGCGCGTGTCCGCCCCGCGCCCGACTCCCCGCCGGCCCCCCGCAGATTCGCCGCAGATTCCCCGTCGGCCCCCCGCCGATTCCCCACCGGGCTCTCGTCCCAACAGACGATGTGACGCCATCCCCGACCGGCCAGAATCCTTTCACGAACAACGGATTCTGAACCTGGAGGAGGCCGACATGATCGATGTCCGTGCGCTCGGCTACGTCGTCGTCGAGGCGACCCGCGTCGATGCGTGGCGCCGCTACGCGCAAGACGTGCTGGGCATGCAGGCGCTCGACGCGCCCGACGGCGCGCTGTACCTGAAGATGGACGAGCGCGATTTCCGCTACGTGATCGTCCCCGGCACGACCGACCGCTATTTCGCATCGGGCTGGGAACTGCCCGACGGCGCCGCGTTCGACGCCGCGCTCGCGGTGTTGCAACGCGCAGGTGTCGAAGCCGTGCGCGCCACGCGCGACGAAGCCGCGCTGCGCCGCGTGCAGGCAATGGCGTGGTGCACCGACCCGTCCGGCAACCGTCACGAGCTGTACTGGGGCGCGCGCTGCGACTTCCGCCGCTTCGTGTCGCCGCTGGGCGTCGCGCGCTTCGTCACCGGCGACATGGGGCTCGGCCACGCGGTGCTGCCCGCGCCGCGGTTCGACGCGACCGATGCATTCGTGCGCGGCGTGCTCGGCTTCGAGCTGTCCGACATCTACCACGTGAAGTTCACGCCCGATCCCGCCGAACCCGAGAAGCGCATCCATTTCATGCATTGCCGCAACGCGCGCCATCACAGCCTCGCGCTGTTCGAGATGGCCGTGCCGTCGGGCTGCGTGCACGTGATGGCCGAAGTCGACTCGATGGACGAAGTGGGCCGCGCGCTCGACCGGGTCGCCGCGCACGACGTGAAGATGTCGGCGACGCTCGGCCGGCACTGCAACGACCAGATGATCTCGTTCTACATGAAGACCCCCGGCGGCTTCGATCTCGAATACGGCTTCGGCGGGCTCACGGTCGACTGGTCGAAGCACGCGGTGTTCGAGGCCACCCAGGTGAGCCAGTGGGGCCACGATTTCAGCATCGGATACCGGTAAGCCAGCACGATGACGATGAAACCTCTCGACAAGACGATGTCCGCGCGCGATGTGGTCGCGCAACTCGCCGACGGCATGACGATCGGCATCGGCGGATGGGGGCCGCGGCGCAAGCCGATGGCGCTGGTGCGCGAAATCGCGCGCTCGAACCTGAAGGACCTGACGATCGTCGCGTACGGCGGCGCCGACATCGGCCTGCTGTGCGCCGCCGGCAAGGTGCGCAAGGCGGTGTTCGGTTTCGTGTCGCTCGACGTGATCCCGCTCGAGCCGCATTTCCGCCGGGCCCGCGAACAGGGCCGCGTCGACGTGCTCGAACTCGACGAAGGGATGCTGCAGCTCGGCCTGCGCGCAGCCGCCGCGCGCCTGCCGTTCCTGCCGACGCGTGCCGGGCTCGGCACCGCGCTGCTCGATCACGCGCCGCAGCTGCGCACGGTGAGCTCGCCGTACGACGACGGCGAGACGCTGCTCGCGATGCCGGCGATCGAACTCGACGTCGCGCTGCTGCACGCGAACGCGGCGGACCGGATGGGCAACACGCGCATCGACGGTCCCGATCCGTTCTTCGATGCGTGGATGGCGCGCGCCGCGCGGCGCTGCTACGTGTCGGCGGAAACGGTCGATGCGTCGCTCGCGAGCGACGATCTCGATGCCGCGCGCCGCAACCCGTTCGAGCGCTCGCTTGTCACCGGCGTCGTGCACGCGCCGGGCGGCGCGCACCCGACGTCGTGCGCGCCCGACTACGGCTGGGACCTGCCGCACCTGCGCGCGTACTGCGCGAGCGCGGAAGACGATGCAAAGACGGCGGCATACCTGCGCGACGTGGTCGGCCGGGACGAACGCCAGTACCTCGAAGGCGTCGGCGGCCTGTCGCACGTGACGACGCTGCCGTTGCCGATTCTGTAAAGGAGCGCCTGTGAGCGAATCTCTCGACCATTCCCTCGCGGAACTGATGATCGTCGCGTCCGCGCGACTCTGGCGCGACGACGGCGAAGTGCTGGCGACCGGCATCGGCACGGGCCCGCGGCTCGCGGCGGGCCTCGCGCGGCTCGCGTACAACAACGGGCTGATGCTGACCGACGGCGAAGCGTATCTCGTCGAGGAGCCGGTGCCGCTCGGGCCCCGTCCCGACGGCTATCGCGTGAAGGCGAGCGGCTGGATGACCTACGAACGCGTGTTCGACTGCCTGTGGCACGGCCGCCGCCATGCGCTGGTGATGCCGACGCAGATCGACCGCTTCGGCCAGGCGAACATCTCGTGGCTCGGCGACGACTACGCGCGTCCGAAAACGCAGCTGCTCGGCGCGCGCGGCTTCCCCGGCAACTCGACGAACCATGCGAACTCGTTCTTCGTCAGCGGCCACGGCAAGCGCACGTTCGTCGACGGCGAAGTCGACATGGTGTGCACGGTCGGCTACAACCCGGCGCGCCGGCTGCCCGGCATGAAGACCTTCGTCGACCTGCGCAGCATCGTCACCGACCTGTGCGTGATGGATTTCGGCGGGCCCGACCACGCGATCCGCGTGCGCTCGCTGCATCCGGGCGTGAGCTTCGACGAGGTGCAGGACGCGACCGGCTTTCCGCTGGTCGCGCATCCGGAACTCGGCACGACGGCCGCGCCGAGCGCGGAAGACCTGCGCATCGTGCGTGCGCTGGACCCTCACAACCTGCGCGCGACGATCGTGCGCAACGATCCGGCGCCGCGCCGCGGATGAGGTCCTACATGGAAGCGACCCAGGTGACGTTCGGCGACGGTGTCGTCGACTACGCGGTCGAGGACGGCATCGCGACGATCACGATGAACCGTCCCGAGTATCACAATGCGCAGAACTCGAAGATGACGTATGCGCTCGACGCGGCGTTCCGGCGCGCCGCGCACGACGACGCGGTGAAGGCGATCGTGCTCGCGGGTGCCGGCAAGCATTTCTCGGCGGGCCACGACATCGGCACGCCGGGCCGCGACATCCACGAGTCGTTCGAGCGCGCGTCGCTGTGGTACGACCACGTCGACAAGGAAGGCGGCGAATTCCTCTATGCGCGCGAACAGGAGGTATACCTCGGGATGTGCCGGCGCTGGCGCGACCTGCCGAAGCCGACCATCGCGATGGTGCACGGCGCCTGCATCGCGGGCGGGCTGATGCTCGCGTGGGTGTGCGACCTGATCGTCGCGTCGGAGGATGCGTTCTTTGCGGATCCGGTCGTGCGGATGGGGATTCCGGGCGTCGAGTATTTCGCGCATGCGTACGAGCTGAACCCGCGCATCGCGAAGGAATTCCTGTTCCTCGGCGAGCGCATGCCGGCCGAGCGCGCGTACCAGATGGGGATGGTCAACCGCGTGGTGCCGCGCGAGCGGCTGCGCGACGCGACCTATGCGATCGCCGCGAAGATCGCGACGATGCCGCGCCTTGGCCTCACGCTGACCAAGCAGGCGCTGAACCACGTCGAGGAACTGCAGGGCAAGCGCGCGGCGATGGACGCGGCATTCGCGTGGCATCACTTCGCGCATGCGCACAACGAGCTCGTCAGCGGCGACCGCCTCGGCGGCTACGACGCACGCAAGATGGCCAGCTCGCAGCGCAAGCCGGAGCCGGCGCACGGTGAAGGTCGAACCGACGCCGCACCGGCCGCAGTCAACGGAGCCGCCGCATGAGCACGACGCTTCAAGGCACGCTTCGTAGCCCGCTGCATACGCCGCTGTGCGACCTGCTCGGCTGCCGCTACCCGATCGTGCAGACCGCGATGGGCTGGGTGGCCGACGCACGGCTCGTCGCCGCGACCGCCAACGCGGGCGGCTTCGGCTTCCTGGCCGGCGCGACGCTCGAACCCGAGCAGGTCGAGGCCGAGATCCTGAAGGTGAAGTCGCTGACCGACAAGCCGTTCGGCATCAACTTCCACATGTTCCAGAAGAACGCGAAGCAGGTCGTCGAACTCGCGATCGAGCACAAGCTGCATGCAGTGAGCTACGGCCGCGGGCCGGACGCGAAGACGATCCGCCGCTTCAAGGACGCCGGCATCGTCTGCATGCCGACCGTCGGCGCGCCGAAGCATGCGGCGAAGGCGGTCGAGCTCGGCGCGGACATCGTGACGGTGCAGGGCGCGGAAGGCGGCGGCCACACGGGCTCGGTGCCGACCACGCTGCTGCTGCCGAAGGTGCTCGACGCGGTGCGGGTGCCGGTCGTCGCGGCCGGCGGGTTCTTCGACGGGCGCGGGCTGGCTGCCGCGCTCGCGTACGGCGCGGCCGGCATCGCGATGGGCACGCGCTTCCTGATGAGCGCCGAATCGCCGGTGCCGCGCGCGACGCTCGACCGCTACGTCGCGGTCGGCGACCCGGCACGGATCCGCGTGTCGGACGCGCTCGACGGGCTGCCGCAACGCATGATCGACAACCCGTACCTGCTGAAGCTCGAACACTTCGGCCCGCTGCGCCGCACGCTGTTCGCGCTGAAGACCGCCGAGGCGTGGCGCCGCCGGAACGGGCTGCGTACGACCGACATGCTGGGCCTCGCGATCAAGGCGCTGCGTTCGCGCGACTACACGGCGAGCCAGACGCTGATGGCGGCGAACGCGCCGTTCCTGATCCAGCGCGCGATCGTCGACGGACGCCCCGACGAAGGCGTGCTGCCGAGCGGCCAGGCGGCCGCGATGATCGGCGCGATCGAACCGTGCGACGTATTGATCGCGCGGATCGTTGCAGAGGCCGGCGAGCGGCTCGACGCACTGGCCGCGATGCGCGGCGCGGCGGCAGCGCAGGCCGCGTGAACACAATCACAGGGAGGCACAGCAGATGACAACTTCCAATCAACCGGGCGGCGCGACGCCGTTCCGGATCGCACGCGCCGACGGCATCGCCGAACTGGTGATCGCCCATCCGCCCGTGAACGCGCTCGATGCGCAGGGCTGGCATGCGCTCGCGCGTGCGCTCGACGCGCTCGGCGAGGACGACGACGTGCGCGTGATCGTCGTGCGCGGCGAAGGACGCGGCTTCTGCGCGGGCGTCGACATCAAGGAGCTGGCCGCGCATCCGGAACGGATCGTGTCGGTCAACGCGGGCAACTACGAGACGTTCCGTGCGGTGCACCGCAATCCGAAGCCGGTGATCGCGGCCGTGCACGGTTTCGTGCTCGGCGGCGGGATCGGCATCTGCGGCGCGGCGGACATCGTCGTCGCGGCCGATTGCGCGCGCTTCGGCGTGCCGGAGATCGACCGCGGCGCGATGGGCGGCGGCGCGCACCTGCAGCGGTTGTTCGGCGTGCAGAAGGTCCGCGCGATGTACTTCACCGGCGAGATGATCGGTGCGGCCGAAGCGTACCGGCTCGGCGCGCTCGAGCAGGTCGTCGCGCGCGACGCGCTGCGCGACGCGGCGCTCGCGATCGCCCGCAGGATCGCGGAGAAGAGCCCGGCGATGGTGCGGCTCGCGAAGGAGGCGCTGAACGGCGTCGAGGACGGCGATCTCGAGGACAAGTACCGCTGGGAGCAGGGCTTCACGCTGCAGGCGTACATGACGAACGACTCGACGGAGGCGCGTGCGGCGTTCGTCGAGAAGCGCGACGCGCGGTTCGACGCGCAGGCCGCCGCCGAGGAGGCACGCGCATGAACCTGACCTATACGCCGCAGCAACAGGCGTTCCGCGCGGAAATCCGCGAATGGCTCGCCGCGCACGTGCCGCGCGAGCGGCTGCCGAGCTTCGATACCGAAGCAGGCTTCGCCGCGCACCGCGAATGGGAGCGCACGCTGCACTCGGGCCGCTGGAGCATGGTCACGTGGCCGCGCGAGCTGGGCGGGCGCGGCTGCGACCTGATCGAGTGGCTGATCTTCGAGGAAGAGTACTGGCGCGCCGACGCCCCGATGCGCGTGAACCAGAACGGCATCTTCCTGCTCGGCCCGACGCTGATGGATTTCGGCACCGCGGAGCAGAAGGCGCGCTTCCTGCCGGCGATGGCGGCGGGCGAGCACGTGTGGGCGCAGGGCTGGTCGGAGCCGAACGCGGGCTCGGACATGGCCGCGATCCGCACGACGGCGATCCGCATCGGCGACGACTACGTGCTCAACGGCCAGAAGATCTGGTCGACCCGCGCGGTGTGGGCCGACTGGCTGTTCGGGCTGTTCAGGAGCGACCCCGAATCGTCGCGCCACCACGGGCTCACGTTCCTGATGGTGCCGCTGTCGACGCCGGGCATCACGGTGCGGCCGATCCGCCAGCTGAACAGGCAGACGGGCTTCGCGGAAATCTTCTTCGACGACGTGCGGGTGCCGGTCGAGAACCGCCTCGCGGCCGAAGGCGCGGGCTGGCAGGTCGCGATGGCGACGGCCGGCTTCGAGCGCGGGCTGATGCTGCGTTCGCCCGCGCGCTTCCAGCGCACCGCGCAGGCGCTGCGCGACCTGTATCTCGCGCACCGCGACAGCGCGGATCGCGACCCGACGCTGCGCGAACGCGTGGTGTCCGCGTGGATGGACGCGCAGGCGTACGCACTGTCGACCTACGCGACCGCGAGCCGGCTGCTCAAGGGCGGCCATATCGGCGCGGAGTCGAGCACCAACAAGGTGTTCTGGTCGGAGCTCGACCTGCGGATGCACCAGACCGCGCTCGACATTCTCGGCGCGCACGGCGAGGTCGTCCCGCAGACGGCCGCGCAGCACGCGGCGCTCGGCCACTGGCTCGACGGCTTCCTGTTCGCGCAGGCCGGCCCGATCTACGCGGGCACCAACGAGATCCAGCGCAACATCGTCGCCGAACGGATGCTCGGCATGCCGCGCGCGTAAGCGCGCCGGCGACCTCCTCACTGAACGGACATCGTATGGATTTCGTATTCGATGAAGACCAGGAAGCGCTCGCGGACAGCGTGAAGCGCCTGCTGATGACCGAGATGACTCCGGAGCTGATCCGCGAGCTGTGGGCCACGCCGACCGGCCGCTCCGACGCGCTGTGGTCGCTGTTCGCGTCGCAGGGGCTGACCGCCGTGTCGGTGCCCGAAGCGCACGGCGGCCTCGGCCTGACCGAAGCGGAATGGGCGCTGCTCGCGCAGACCTATGGCTACTTCGGCAGCCCCGAGCCGCTGCTCGACACGGCGC
The DNA here is from genome assembly GCF_003853425.1 of Burkholderia sp. Bp9140. Lineage (NCBI taxonomy): Bacteria > Pseudomonadati > Pseudomonadota > Betaproteobacteria > Burkholderiales > Burkholderiaceae > Burkholderia > Burkholderia sp. Bp9140. Next base: position 149,054 of record NZ_QTPQ01000003.1, on the reverse strand, counting down.
TCGTATCGGCCGGCGTGCTCGCGCGGCTGCCCGCCAGTGACTGGCGCGACGCGCTGCTGCGCGACATCGCCGAAGGGCGCGCGCGTGTCGCGCTGGTGCATCCGGTGAACCCGTATGCGGCCGACGTGCACGTCGCGCGGACGCTCTTGTGCGAACACCGCGGCGAACTGCACCGCGTCGATCCCGCGCAGTGCGCGTGGCGTGCGGTCGACAGCGTCGACCCGTCGCGGCGCCTGTTCACGCTCGATTGGGAACCGTCCGCGGCCACCCGCATCGCGCGCGCCGATGACGCCGCGCCGTTGCTGAACCGCGCGCTCGACCACGGCGCGTTCGCGGTCGCCGCGCAGCTGCTCGGCCTCACGCAGCGCGTGCTCGACGTCGCGATCGACTACAGCGCGCAGCGCAAGCAGTTCGGCAAGGCGATCGGCTCGTACCAGGCGCTCAAGCACCTGCTCGCCGACGTCGCGATCCGCTACGAGTTCGCGCGGCCGGTGGTCGCGCGCGCCGCGCAGGCGATCGCCGACGATCACCCGCAGCGCGCGGTGCTGGTGTCGCACGCGAAGCTCGCGGCGACCGCCGCCGCGCAGCTGGCCGCGCGCCACACGATGCAGGTGCACGGCGCGATCGGCTACACGTGGGAACTCGACCTGCAGATCTTCATGAAGCGGATCTGGGCGCTCTCTGGGAGCTGGGGCGACACCGCATTCCACAAGGCCCGCGTGGCCGACGCGATCCTCGGCGACGCATTGCCGATCGGCCCCGCGCAGACCTTCGACTTCGAGGAAACCCATCAATGAAACAAGCCTATATCGTCGACGCGCTGCGCACGCCGACCGGCCGCCGCAAGGGCGGGCTCGCGCACGTGCATGCGGCGGACCTCGGCGGCTTCGTGCTGAAGACGCTGGTCGAGCGCAACGCGATTCCGGCCGGCGACTACGACGACGTGGTGTTCGGCTGCGTCGACACGATCGGCCCGCTCGCGGGCAACATCGCGCGCACCTGCTGGCTCGCGGCCGGGCTGCCGCTGCAGGTGCCGGGCGTGACGGTCGACCGTCAGTGCGGCTCGTCGCAGCAGGCCGTGCACTTCGCCGCGCAGGCGGTGATGAGCGGCGTGCAGGACGTGGTCGTCGCGGGCGGCGTGCAGACGATGACGCAGATCCCGATCTCGTCCGCGATGACGAGCGCGGCGCCGCTCGGCTTCAACGATCCGTTCTCGGGCAGCACCGGCTGGCGCGCGCGCTTCGGCGACGCGCCGGTGTCGCAGTTCGTCGCCGCGCAACGGATCGCCGATCACTGGAACCTGTCGCGCGATGCGATGGAGCGTTATGCGCTCGAAAGCCACCGCCGTGCGGTCGCGGCGATCGAGGCCGGCCATTTCAAGCGGGAAATCGTGCCGTTTGAAGGCGTGATGCACGACGAGACGCCGCGCCCCGACACGTCGCTGGAAAAGATGGCGACGCTCGAACCGCTGATGCCGGGCGGCTCGCTGACGGCCGCCGTCGCGAGCCAGACCTGCGATGCGGCCGCCGCGCTCCTGATCGTGTCGGAGGACGCGCTGAAGCGCTACGGTCTCACGCCGCGCGCGCGCATCCATCACCTGAGCGTGCTGGGCGACGATCCGCTTTGGATGCTCACCGCGCCGATCCCGGCGACGAAGACCGCGTTGAAGAAGAGCGGCCTCGACTGGTCGCGGATCGACGTCGTCGAGATGAACGAGGCGTTCGCGTCGGTCGCGCAGGCGTGGCTCGCCGACACGCGCTTCCCGCACGAAAAGACCAACCCGAACGGCGGCGGCATAGCGCTCGGCCATCCGCTCGGCGCGACCGGTGCGCGGCTGATGACGACGCTGCTGCACGAACTGGAGCGAACCGGCGGCCGTTACGGGCTGCAGACGATGTGCGAAGGCGGCGGTCTCGCGAACGTCACGATCATCGAGCGCCTGTGAGCGCGTCACTTTCACGATCTCTCGATCCAGGAGGCACCAGCATGGGAATCTGTAACGGACGCACCGTCATCATCACCGGCGCGGGCGGTGGGCTCGGGCGCGAATATGCGCTCGCGTTCGCGGCCGAAGGCGCGGCGGTCGTCGTCAACGACATCCGGCACGAGGCCGCTCAGGCCGTGTGCGACGAGATCGCACAACGTGGCGGCCGCGCGCTCGCGAATTCGGACGACATCACGACGCTCGACACCGCGCAGCGGATCGTCGACGCGGCACGCGAAGCATTCGGCGACGTGCACGTGCTGGTCAACAACGCGGGCATCTGCCGCGACAAGATGTTCCCCAGCATGACCGAAACCGACTGGGATGACGTGATGCGCGTGCACCTGCGCGGCCACTTCTGCCTGTCGAGCGTGCTGGCGCGTGTATGGCGCGATGCGGCAAAAGCGGGCGACGCGGTCGATGCACGGATCATCAACACGAGCTCGGGCGCCGGGCTGCAAGGCTCGATCGGCCAGTCGAACTACGGCGCGGCGAAGGCCGGGATCGCCGCGCTCACGCTGATGCAGGCGGCCGAACTGCAGCGCTACGGCGTGCGCGTGAACGCGCTTGCGCCGGCCGCACGCACGTCGATGACCGAGGGCGTGTTCGCCGACATGATGAAGAAGCCCGAGGACGGCGGCTTCGACTATTTCGATCCGGCCAACGTCGCGCCGCTGGTCGTGTGGCTCGGCAGCGCGCAGTCGGCCGACGTGACAGGGCAGGTGTTCGAGGTCGCGGGCGGGATGATTGCGGTCGCGGAGGGCTGGCGCACGGGCCCGCGCGTCGATCGCGGCGCGCGCTGGGCGGCGGCCGAGGTCGGCCCGGCGGTTGCGCGACTGCTGGCCGATGCGCGGCCCGCGCAGCGCGTGTACGGGAGCTGACCGATGGATCTGGCGCTCACCGACGAACAGGCGATGATCCGCGACGCGGCGGCCGACGTGCTCGCCGAACGCAGCGCGTCGGCCGACGTGCGCCGCGCGATCGAGCAATCGGCCGGCCGTGACGACGCGCTGTGGGCCGCGTTGGCGGGCGAGCTCGGCTGGAACGCGCTCGCGCTGCCCGAGGCGGCCGGCGGGCTGGGGCTCGGTGCGGTGGAGCAGACGGTGCTGATGGAGCAGCTCGGCCGGCGCGTTGCGTGCGTGCCGTATTTTTCGACCGCGTGCCTGGCGGCGAACGCGCTCGCGGGCTGCGTCGACACGCCGTTCGTAACCGGCTGGCTCGCGAAGATCGCCGAAGGCGCGTGCAGCGCGACGCTGGCATTGCCGTTCGAGTGGCCTGCCGGCGCCGGGCAGTTGCCGGTCGTCGCGGAAGAAGCGGCGGGCGGCTATGCGCTGTCCGGCACGACCGGGCAGGTGATCGACGGCGCGCGCGCCGACCTGCTGCTGATCCCCGCCCGGATCGCGAACGAAGGGCAGGCGATCGGACTGTTCGCGATCGACGTCGCGACGGCGTCGGGCGTGAGCGTCACGCCGCTCGACACGCTCGACGCGACGCGGCCGATTGCGCGCGTCGTTCTCGAGGATACCCGCGTGAACCGCGACGCGCTGCTCGCGAGCGGCGCGGTTGCCGCACAGGTGCTCGAGCGCGCGGGATGGTTCGCGGCGCTCGCGCTGGCCGCCGAACAGCTCGGCGGCGCACGGCAATGCCTCGACCTGACGCTCGACTACACGAGCCAGCGCGTGCAGTTCGGCCGCGCGATCGCGTCGTTCCAGGCCGTCAAGCATCGCTGCGCACAGATGATGGTGCTGATCGAATCCGCGCGCTCGGCCGTGCTCGGCGCGGCGCACGCGTGGGACGCGGAGGGCTGCGGCATGCTGCCGAGCGCCGCGCTGCGCGCCGACGTCGCGGCCGCGAAGGCCGCCGCGAACGATGCGTATGCGTTCTGCGCGCAGGAAGCGATCCAGCTGCACGGCGGCGTCGGCTTCACGTGGGAATACGACCCGCATCTCTATTTCAAGCGCGCGCAAGCGTCGGGCGCGCAGTTCGGCAGCACGCCGCAACTGCTCGAATGGATCGCATGCCATGCGATCGACGGCGGCGCATCGCATCCCGATCAAGCGCCCGCCGTGCCGGTTGCCGCGACAGCCCGCCCGTCGGCCGCACGCGCAGGAGCACTGCAATGAACAGCGAAACGCGCGAACAACAATTGCGGCATGAAGTGGCCGACTGGGTGCGCTCGCACCTGACCGGCGAATTCGCCTGCCTGAAATACCGGGGCGGCCCCGGCGACGAGGAAGCGTTTCCCGAACTGCGCAAGGCGTGGGAGCGGGAGCTGGCGCAGGGCGGCTGGACCGGCCTCGGCTGGCCGACCGACGCGGGCGGCCGCGGCTTCACGGTCGCCGAGCAGGTGATTTTCCACGAGGAATACGCGCGCGCCGGCGGCCCGGGCCGGATGGGCCATATCGGCGAAGGGCTGCTCGGGCCGACACTCGCCGCGTGCGGCACCGACGACCAGCGCGCCCGCTTCCTGCCGGGGATTCTCGCCGGCACGCAGTTCTGGTGCCAGGGCTACTCGGAACCGGGCGCGGGATCCGATCTCGCGAACGTGCGAACGCGCGCCGAGCGGGACGCGGACGGCACGTGGCGCGTATACGGCCAGAAGGTGTGGACGTCGCTCGCGCACGATTCCGACTGGATCTTCGTGCTTGCGCGTACCGATCCGGCATCGAAGGGCAACAAGGGGCTGTCGTTCCTGCTGATGCCGCTCGACCAGCCGGGTATCGAGATCCGCCCGATCAGGCAGCTCAATGGCGGCGCCGAGTTCAACGAAGTGTTCTTCGACGGCGCGCGCGCGGCAGCACGCGACCTCGTCGGCGCGCCGGGCGACGGCTGGCGGATCGCGATGACGCTGCTCGGCTTCGAGCGCGGGATGTCGACGCTCGGCCAGCAGATGCAGTTCGTCCGCGAGCTCGAATGGGTGATCGATGCCGCGCGCGAATCGGGCGCCGCTCGCGACCCGGTGCTGCGCCAGCGGATCGGCCGCGCGTGGGCCGGGCTGCGCGTGATGCGCTACAACGCGCTGCGCATGCTGTCGGGCGCGGACGACGCGAACGGCGGCGGCGCTGAACCGCTGCGCCGCGAGGCGCTGATCTACAAGTACTACTGGTCGAACTGGCACCGCGACCTCGGCCAGCTTGCGATGGATGCGCTCGGGCCGCGCGCGAACGTGATCGATCCGGCCGACGAGAAGCTCACCCATCTGCAGCGCGTATTCCTGTTCTCCCGTGCGGACACGATCTACGCCGGCACCAACGAAATCCAGCTGAACATCATGGCCGAGCGCGGGCTCGGCATGCCGAGAGAACCGCGAGGACAACAAGCATGACCGAACCCCAGATCCAGAAAGCGCCGGCCTACGTGCCGGGCCACCAGCTGCTCGCCGGCAAATCGGTGCTGATCACGGCCGCCGCGGGTGCCGGCATCGGCTTCGCGGCCGCGCGCCGTTGCGCGGAGGAAGGCTGCCGTGCGCTGTTCATCTCCGACATCCACGAGAAGCGCCTCGAACAGGCGGTGGAAACGCTGCGCGCCGAAACGGGGCTGCAGCAGATCCACGGACGCCTGTGCAACGTCGCGGTCGAGGACGACGTGCAGGCGCTCGTCGCTCAGGCCCAGGACAGGCTCGACGGCGTCGACGTACTGATCAACAACGCCGGGCTCGGCGGCGCGAAACGCATCGTCGAAATGGACGATGCCGAATGGTCGCGGGTGATCGACATTAGCCTGACCGGGACGTTCCGGATGACGCGCGCGATGCTGCCGCACATGCAGGCCCGCGGCCGCGGCGCGATCGTCAACAACGCATCGGTGCTCGGCTGGCGCGCGCAGGCGGAACAGGCGCACTACGCGGCGGCGAAGGCGGGCGTGATGGCGCTCACGCGCTGCGCGGCGCTCGAGGCGTCGCCGTACGGCGTGCGCATCAATGCGGTCGCGCCGAGCATCGCGATGCACGATTTTCTGAAGAAGTCGGCGCCGGCCGACTTGCTGAATCAACTGGCGTCGCGCGAAGCCTTCGGGCGCGCCGCCGAAGTCTGGGAGGTCGCGAACGTGATGGTGTTCCTTGCAAGCGATTACGCGTCGTACATGACGGGCGAAGTGCTGTCGGTCAGCAGCCAGCACGCATGATGGACACGACCCTCGACCCCGTGCGCGCGATGCCCCGCGTGTTCGCGCATCCCGGCGAACTCGCGGCGGCCGTCGGCGACTCGCTCGGCGCGAGCGCGTGGCTCGCGATCGACCAGGTCCGCATCGACGGCTTCGCCGACGCGACGGGCGATCACCAGTGGGTGCACGTCGACCCGGTGCGCGCGAAGGACGGCCCGTTCGGCGCGTGCATCGCGCACGGCTACCTGACGCTGTCGCTCGTCAACCATTTCCTGCCGCAGATCGTGCGCATCGACGGCGCGCGGCTCGGCGTCAACTACGGCTGCGACCGGATCCGCTTCCCGGCGCCGGTGAAGGTCGGCGCGCGCGTGCGCGGCGTCGGCGAGCTGCTGCGCGTCGAGCCGCTCGACGGCGGCGTGCAGGCGTGGATCCGCGTGACCGTCGAGATCGAAGGCGAGGCCCGGCCCGGCTGCGTCGCCGACACGATCAGTCGCTATTACTTCTAGAGAGCCAGACACATGGAAGACGCAGTCATCGTTTCGGTCGCCCGCACGCCGATCGGCAAGGCGTTTCGCGGCATGTTCAACGACACCGAGGCGCCCGCGCTGGGCGGCCACGTCGTGCGCGCCGCGCTCGAACGCGCGGGCGTCGCGCCCGCCGACGTCGACGACGTGCTGATCGGCTGCGCCGCGCAGCAGGGCACGCAGGGCTACAACATCGGCCGCCTGTCGGCCGCGGCGGCCGGTCTGCCGGCGTCGGTGCCCGGCATGGCGATCGACCGGATGTGCTCGTCGGGCCTGATGTCGATCGCGAGCGCCGCGCGCAGCATCGGCACGGGCGATGCGCGGATCGTCGTCGCCGGCGGCGTCGAATCGATCTCGCTCACGCAGAACAAGCACAAGAACGCCTATCGCGCGCGTTCGCAGGCCGTGCTCGACCACCAGCCGGCCGCATACATGGCGATGATGGAAACGGCCGAGATCGTGTCGCGCCGCTACGGGATTTCGCGCGCGGCGCAGGACGAATTCGCATTGCAGAGCCACCGGCGCACGGCCGAAGCACAGGCGGCCGGCCGCTTCGACGCGGAAATCGCGCCGCTCGACGTGCGGCGCGCGCTGTTCGACAAGGAAGGCAACCCGGCCGGCCACGAGGACGTGCACGCGGCACGCGACGAGGGCGTGCGTGCCGATACGACGGCCGAGCGGCTCGCGGGGCTCAAGCCGTCGTGGAGCGGCGGCAAGGTCGTCGAGCAGGGCGAATTCGTGACGGCCGGCAATGCCTCGCAGTTGTCCGACGGCGCGGCGGCGGTGGTCGTGATGTCGCGCAGCGAGGCGGCGCGCCGCGGGCTGACGCCGCTCGGCGCGTTCCGCGGTCTCGCGGTGGTCGGCTGCGAGCCGGACGAGATGGGCATCGGCCCGGTGTTCGCGATTCCGAAGCTGCTGGCGCGTTTCGGGATGACCGTGGCCGACGTCGGGCTGTGGGAGCTGAACGAGGCGTTCGCGTGCCAGGCGCTGTATTGCCGCGACACGCTCGGCATCCCCGACGAGCGGCTGAACGTCGACGGCGGCGCGATCGCGCTCGGCCATCCGTTCGGGATGTCGGGCACGCGGATGACGATGCACGCGCTGCTCGAAGGCGCGCGCCGCGGTGTGCGGCACGCGGTCGTGACGATGTGCATCGGCGGCGGGATGGGTGCCGCCGCGCTGTTCGAGGTCGGCGTGTAACGACAAGCGGATGGGCGGCAGGAAACGGCCGGCCACCATTCAGGACGATTCGAGGCCGCGGCAACGACCGACGGCCCGGAGACTTGCAGGCGACGGTTGCTGGTGCTTCGGCGCGAAGCGCCGTCGAACGCAGACACAGGAGACAAGCGATGAAACGAACTTTGCCCGGACTCGCGATGTCGGCGCTCGTGCTCGGCGCCGCGCTGTTCGCGTTTTCGCCGCGCCCGCTGCCGGCGTTCCCGGTCACCGCGATCCATGCGGACCGCCTGCAGATCAACGGGCTGACCCGTGCCGGCACGCGCATCGTCGCGGTCGGCGAGCGCGGTGTGATCCTGCTCAGCGACGATGCAGGCCGGCAGTGGCGGCCTGCGTCGGTCACGCCCGACCCGGGCTCGACGCTCACGCAGGTGAGCTTCATCACGCCAACGCTCGGGATCGCGGTCGGCCACGACGGCCGGATCGTGCGCAGCGACGACGCGGGCGCGCACTGGCGCGAGGTCCACATGGATCACGCGCATTCCGATCCGCTGCTGTCCGTGTGGGGCAGCGCGAACGGCCCGCTGTTCGCGGCCGGCAGTTTCGGCCAGCTGCTGCGCTCGGACGATGCGGGGCTCACGTGGCAGCCGCTGAAGACGCCGGCGGGCGACCGCCACCTGAACGCGATCGTCGGTGACGGCCAAGGCATCCTGCTGATCGCGGGCGAGAGCGGCACGCTGCTGCGCTCGACCGACAACGGCGCGACCTGGGACAAGCTCCCATCGCCGTACGAAGGCTCGCTGTTCGGCGCGCTGATGCTCGCGAACGGCGACTGGGTCGCGTACGGCATGCGCGGCAACGTGCTGCGCAGCACCGATCGCGGCGCGACCTGGACGCACGTCGACAGCCACGTGCCGGTGTCGTACTTCGGCGCGACCCAGCTCGCCGACGGCGAACTCGTGCTGGTCGGCCAGGGCGGCGCGATCGTCGCATCGCGCGACGGCGGCCTGACCTTCGACGTGCGCAAGCTCGGCGGCGTGCAGAGCCTCGCGGCCGTGCTCGACATGGGCCGCGGCGCGCTGCTGCTCGGCGGCGAGGCCGGCGTCGCGCCGCTTGCCGCGTCGCCGTCCTGATGCGCGGCGGCGGTTGCCGCCGCCCGCATCCGCTCGCCTCGCCGTGCCGACCCGCATCGTCCGCATCGCCTGTCCCGTCCGTTCCGACTCGAGAAATCCATGAACGACCTGTCACGCCCCACTGAAGCCGTTCCCGCGTCGCGCCTCGCCGCGTTCGTCGAGCGCTGCGCCGACACGATCATCCGGCAGCGCCGGCTGCTGATGCTGCTGTGCGTCGCGGTAACGCTCGCGCTCGGCCTGTCCGCGACGCGCCTGAAGCTCGATCCGGGCTTCAACAAGATGATCCCGATGCAGCATCCGTACATGCAGGTGTTCGAGCGCTACGCGGGCGCGTTCCCCGGCGCGAACACGATCCTCGTCAGCCTGCGCTGGAAGGGCGACGGCGACATCTACAACCAGACGTTCATGGATGCGCTGCGCCATGCGACCGACGACGTGTTCTTCATCCCGGGCGTGAACCGCTCGCGCGTGTTCTCGCTGTTCACGCCGAACGTCCACTACACCGAGGTGACCGAAGCCGGCTTTCGCGGCGACGTGGTCGTGCCCGGCCAGTTCTCGAGCGCGAACCCGGACGATCTCGCGAAGGTGCGCCGCAACGTCGCGCGCTCCGGGCAGATCGGCCGCCTCGTCGGCAACGACCTGAAGTCGGCGCTGATCCGCGCGGAATTGCGCGAGACCGATCCGGCCACCGGCAAGCGGCTCGACTACAGCGCGGTCGCGCGCCAGCTCGAGGAAATCCGCGCGCGCTACGCGAAGCAGGGCATCGACGTGAACATCATCGGCTTCGCGAAGCTGGTGGGTGACGTCGAAGCCGGGATCGCCGGCGTGATGGCGTTCTTCGCGCTCGCGTTCCTCGTGACGGCCGCGCTGCTGTTCGCCTATACGCGCTCGCTGAAGACGACCGTGCTCGCGCTGGTCGTCGCGCTGCTGCCGGTCGTCTGGCTGCTCGGCGCGCTGCCGCTGCTCGGGCTCGGCATCGACCCGATATCGATCCTCGTGCCGTTCCTGATCTTCTCGATCGGCGTGTCGCACGCGGTGCAGATGACCAATGCGTGGAAGCAGGCGCTGGTGCGCGGCGCGGCGCCGGTCGAGGCCGCGCGCGACGCGTTCCGCAAGCTGTTCGTGCCGGGCACGGTCGCGCTGCTGACCAACGCGCTCGGTTTCATGGTGATCATGCGGATCAGGATCGACATCGTGCGCGAGCTCGGCATCACCGCGTGCCTCGGCGTGCTGCTGATGATCGTCACCAACAAGGTGTTCCTGCCGATCCTGCTGTCGTACACGCGCCTCGAACGCGGCACGCTGGCGCGCGCGCAGCGCGCGGCGGCGGCCGGCGGCAGCGGGAAGTGGTCGCGCTTCGCGCTGTTCGCGCGGCCGGCGCCGGCGCTCGGCGTGTTCGCGGTGGCGCTCGCGCTGCTCGCGTACGGCGCGCTCGACTCGCGCAAGCTGGGGATCGGCGACATCGGCACCGGCGCGCCGGAGCTGCGCGCGAACTCGCGCTACAACATCGACAACGCGGCGATCACGCACCAGTACAACATCGGCGTCGACGTGCTGTCGGTGATCGTCGAGACGACCGGCTTCGACGACGCGTGCCTGCACTACCCGGTGATGAGCGCGATCGAGAAGTTCGAGATGAACATGCGCGGCGTGGCGGGCGTGCAGTCGGTCACGAGCGTCGCGTCGCAGGGCAAGGTGTTCATCGCCGCGTTCAACGAAGGCAACCCGCGCTGGGCCGCGCTGCCGCGCTCCAGTGACGGGCTCACGCAGGGCTCCAACGCGTTCGACCCCGACAACGGGATGAACACCGCGAACTGCAAGGCGATCCAGGTGCTGATCTACACGAAGAACCACGAAGGCACGACCATCGCGCACATCGTCGACGAGATCAAGCGCTACGCGGCCGAGAACCCGACGCCGAACGTCGCGTTCCGGCTCGCCGGCGGCAACGTCGGCGTGATGGCGGCGACCAACGAGGCGGTCGGCGACGCGGAAATCGCGATGCTGCTGTCGATCTTCGGTGCGATCGCGCTGCTCTGCGCGGTCACGTTCCGCTCGTGGCGCGCCGTGCTGTGCATCATCGTGCCGCTCACGCTGGTGTCGATCCTGTGCAACGCGGTGATGGCACGGCTCGGCATCGGGCTGAAGGTCGCGACGCTGCCGGTGATCACGCTCGGCGTCGGGGTCGGCGTCGACTACGGGATCTACCTGTACGAGCGCCTGCAGCACGACATCCGCCACGGCGCGACGCTGCCGGACGCGTTCGCCGATGCGATGCGCCAGCGCGGCACCGCGGCGCTGTTCACGGCCGTCACGATGTTCATCGGCGTCGGCACGTGGGCGTTCTCCGCACTGAAGTTCCAGGTCGACATGGGCGTGCTGCTCGCGTTCATGTTCCTCGTGAACCTGTTCGGCGCCGTGTTCCTGCTGCCCGCGCTGGCCGCATGGCTCGGCGTCGAGCGCGCCGAGCGCCGTGCGTCGCGCGAGCAACGGCCCTCGTCGCCGCAGGCCGCGCCGGCACCGGCGCTCGAGCCGACGCGCGCGCTCGAACCCGGCAATCCGGTGCGCTGAGCCGAGCGGCGCGACCCGAACCCCCATTACCCCGGTGCGCGGCGGGCCGCCGCGCGCCCCCCAAAGAGGAGTCAACCCGCATGTCCGCACGCCCCTACAAGATCGAAGCCCAGCCGCTCGCGCAGCGCTATGCGCGCGGCTGGCACTGCCTCGGGCTCGCCCGCGACTACAAGGACGGCAAGCCGCACACGCTGAACGTCTTCGGCCGCAAGCTCGCCGCGTTCGCCGACTCGACCGGCAAGATCAACGTCGTCGACGCGTACTGCCCGCACATGGGCGCCGACCTGAGCCTCGGCACGGTCGAAGGCGACAACCTCGTCTGCCCGTTCCATGGCTGGGCGTGGAACGGCGAAGGGCAGTGCGCGTCGATTCCGTACTGCAAGCGGATCCCGCCGAAGGCGCGCATCGGCGCGTGGCCGACCTGCGAGGAAAACAACCTGCTGTTCGTGTGGAACGACCCGGAAGGCAACGCGCCGCCGCCGGAAGTCGCGATTCCGCGTCTCGACGTGTGCTTCTCCGGCGAATGGTCGGACTGGGTCGTCGACAAGATGGTGATCCAGGCCAACTGCCGCGAGCTGGTCGACAACATCTCGGACGTCGCGCACTTCGCGACCGTGCACCACGCGCCGATCGACTATTTCGCGAACCTGTTCGAGGACCACAAGGCGACGCAGCTGATGGTCGGCCGCAGCGAGAAGCTCGGCGGCGACAGCCTGACCGCGCTGTCGACGTATTTCGGGCCGGCCGTGCACATCACGCAGATGACGGGGCAGAGCAACGGGCAGCCGATCCATTCGGTGCTGCTGAACTGCCACGTGCCGATCGACATGAATAGCTTCGAGCTGCGCTACGGCGTGATCGTGAAGAAGGTGGCCGGCCTCAGCGACGCGCAGAACATGGAGATCGCGAACGCGTATGTGAAAGAGGCGCAGCGCGCGTTCTACGAGGACGTCGACATCTGGCACAGCAAGACGCGCATCGACAACCCGCTGCTGTGCGAAGGCGACGGGCCGCTGTACCAGATGCGCGACTGGTATTCGCAGTTTTACCTGGACGCGGCCGACGTGCGGCCGTCGAGCGTCGCGCGCAAGGCGTTCGAGATGACGATCCGCGACGGCGCCGCGCCGCCGGCGCTACATCACGTGTTCGAGCCGCGGTCGTGACGAAGCGCGGCGAAAAAAGGGGGCGTATCGTTACGCCTTCCAATTGCCGCTCACGCCCGCCAGGCAAGGCGCGCGCGCTGCCGCGCGCCTTGCCGCACCGAAAAGTGCTTGACGGATCGGCCGGCACCGCGTAGTGTCCGAGACCGAAGTCTTCAAGAAGTTCGATTGCTCATCATTGGCCGCACACTGTGCGGCAGTCGTTGGTCTCTCCCTCTTTTGATTCTTTCCTGTGCCCGTCGCGGGCGCAAGTTCAATCGTTCGTATCAATCGTATTAAGGAAGTATTTGTGGATACCGGTACCGTCAAGTGGTTCAACGAAACCAAGGGCTTTGGTTTCATCTCCCCGGACAACGGCGGCGACGATCTGTTCGCCCATTTCTCTGAAATCCGTGGCACGGGTTTCAAGACCCTGGCCGAAGGCCAGAAGGTCAGCTACGAAGTGAAGCGTGGCCCGAAGGGTCTGCAAGCGTCGAACATCACGCCGCAGTAAGCCGTATCGGCACCGGTCGCCCATCGGCGGCCGCTGCCGGACGGATCTCGCGCGGATGCCGGCCTGGGCCGGCGTCCTGCGCGTTTCGACGCACACGACCGATGCATCGCGGCATTCACGATGCATCGGTCGTGTGCTTCCCTCATCCATCGCAGGTCCGTACGACGTGCGATCCAACGCCCTCGCGAAGCGCTCGCCGCGTCGCCAGCGGCCCATGCTGCAACCCGAGTAGACCGTCGCCATGCCGCACGCGGCGCGGTCCCGACTTTGCGCGGTGCTGAAATCGCACCGCCGCCACTGACCGCCCGACCGCCGCAATGCGCCGGGCTCCGATTGCAAGGCGGGCCCGTCGCCCGTCTGAACGAGTTGATCCCCGGCATCCTGCCGGCCGCCGTCCCGTTGCGGGGCACGGCGCCGGTGAGTTCGCCGCGGCCGCGGTCTTTCACCTTGTCTGGAGGAATTGGTTTGGCAAAAGAAGAACTGCTGGAACTGGACGGAATCGTCGACGAAGTGCTGCCGGACAGCAAATACCGTGTCACGCTGGAAAACGGCGTCGTGGTCGGCGCGTACGCGTCGGGCCGCATGCGCAAGAACCACATCCGCATTCTCGCGGGTGACCGTGTGACGCTGGAACTGTCGGTGTACGACCTGACGAAGGGGCGCATCAACTTCCGTCACAAGGACGCGAACTCGCCGCGTCCGCCGCGCACCGGGCAACCGCGTCGCTAAGCAGTACGGTCGGGCGCGCAACGCTGCTCCGACCGAAACCCGTCCGGCCCTGTCATGCGGCCGGGCACACCGGATGGACGGCGCAGGTCGCGCCGTTCGTCGGTCGCCGGCGGCGGTGCAGTGCCGCGGCGGCCAACGTCGCATCATCTCCGATCGAATCGCCCGATTCGGATCTTCATTTCCCTGAGCGCGTTGATGCGCTGCGCATCGCTTCGGCCCGCCACGTCGGTCTTCGGCGGGATGCCCATGCTTTTGCCGTGCGTTGTATCCGGCTTTACGCACCGGCGCGCGCACCAGATTCCACGGCATCACGCCGACTGCCGCGCGCGCCGCACGCTGGGCACCGATACTGACGGCGCGAGCGCGCACAGCAGCGCCGCGACGGTGAAGAGGGCCGTGCGGCCATGAAGGATCGACCCCTGCAGGGTCGGCTCAGGCCGCCACCGCCCGTGCCCGCGCCATCGTCAGCGCCGCATCCTCGATCATGTCCTCCTGCCCGCCCACGAGCCGCTGCCGGCCCAGTTCGACGAGAATGTCGCGCGCCGGAATCCCGTACTTCGCTTCCGCGCGCTTCGCGAACAGCAGGAACGACGAGTAGACGCCCGCATAGCCGAGCGTCAGTGCATCGCGGTCGAGGCGGATCGGCGCGTCCATGATCGGCACGACGAGATCCTCGGCCACGTCGGCAATCGCGAACACGTCGACGCCGGTCTCGATCCCCATCCGGTCGCACACCGCGACGAACACTTCCATCGGCGTATTGCCCGCGCCCGCGCCGAGGCCGGCCGCGGCCGCGTCGATCCGGTTCGCGCCGGCCGCGACCGCCGCGACCGAGTTCGCGACGCCCATCGCGAGATTGTGGTGCCCGTGGAAGCCGAGTTCCGTCTCCGGCTTCAGCGCGGCGCGCACCTGGCCGATCCGCTCGGTGACGTCGTCGGGCAGCATGTGGCCGGCCGAATCGGTGACGTAGATGCAGTTCGCGCCGTACGACTCCATCAGCTTCGCCTGCACGACGAGCTGCTCGGGCGACGACATGTGCGCCATCATCAGGAACCCGACCGTATCGAGCCCGAGCGTGCGCGCAAGGCCGATATGCTGTTCCGATACGTCGGCCTCGGTGCAGTGTGTCGCGACGCGGATCGTGCCGACGCCGAGATCGTGCGCCATGCGCAGGTGCTCGACGGTGCCGATGCCGGGCAGCAGCAGCGCCGACACTTTCGCCTGCTTCAGTTCCGGAATCACGGCGCTCAGGTATGCCTCGTCGGTATGCGCGGGAAAGCCGTAGTTGACCGATGCGCCGCCGAGCCCGTCGCCGTGCGTGACCTCGATCAGCGGCACGCCGGCCGCATCGAGCCCGCGCGCGATGTCGCGCATCTGGTCGAGCGTGATCTGGTGGCGTTTCGGGTGCATTCCGTCGCGCAGCGACATGTCGTGGACGGTGATCTTCTTGCCTGCAAGTGACATCGTGTGACTCCTCGACTCAAGCGGTGGCGGCCGTCGCGGCCAGCATCTGTTCGGCGAAACGCTCGGCCGTGGCGGCCGCGGCGGCGGTCATGATGTCGAGGTTGCCCGCGTACTTCGGCAGGTAGTCGCCGAGCCCCTCGACTTCCATGAAGACCGACACGCGATTGCCGTCGAACACCGGGCCGTTCTTCAGCGTGTAGCCGGGCACGTAGCGCTGCACTTCCTTGACCATCGCATGCACCGACGCCGTGATCGCATCGACGTCGGGCGGCCCGTCGGTCAGGCAGTGGATCGTGTCGCGCATGATCAGCGGCGGCTCGGCCGGGTTGATCACGATGATCGCCTTGCCCTTGCGTGCGCCGCCGACCTGTTCGATCGCACCGGACGTCGTGCGCGTGAATTCGTCGATGTTCTTGCGCGTGCCGGGGCCGACCGAACGCGACGACACGGTCGCGACGATCTCGCCGTACGCGACCGGCTGCACGCGCGACACCGCATGCACCATCGGGATCGTCGCCTGGCCGCCGCACGTCACCATGTTCACGTTCATCCGCGCGCTGCCGAGATGTGCGTCGAGGTTCACGGGCGGCACGCAGTACGGCCCGATCGCGGCGGGCGTCAGGTCGATCATCTTCACGCCGAGCGCGGTGAGCTTGTCGGAGTTGTCGCGGTGCACGTAGGCCGACGTGGCGTCGAACGCGATGCGGATCTCGTCGTCGGCGACGTGCGGCAGCAGCCCGTCGACGCCGCGGTCGGTGGTCTTCAGGCCGAATTCGCGCGCCCGTGCGAGGCCGTCGGACGCCGGATCGACGCCGACCATCCACACGGGTTCGAGCACCGGCGAGCGGCGCAGCTTGTAAAGCAGGTCGGTACCGATGTTGCCGGGCCCGATCAATGCGCATTTGATTTTCTTCATCTGGATCGTTCCTTTAGATAAAGCGGACGTCGCACCCGCCGATACCGGAGATGCGCATCGACAGCGCGTCGCCGGCCGTGACCGGAATCAGTTTCGCGAGCGAGCCGGACAGCACGATCTCGCCGGCAAGCAGCGGCACGTCGTATTCCGCCAGGGTGTTCGCGAGCCACGCGACCGCGTCGGCGGGGTGGCCTAGCGCCGCATCGCCGCGCCCTTGCGCGACGGGCTCGCCGTTCTTCTCGATCGTCATCTCGCACGCGGCGAGATCGAGCGTGCGCGGATCGACGCGTGCGTCGCCGAGCACGTACACGCCGCACGACGCGTTGTCGGCGACGGTGTCCTCGATGCGGATCGCCCAGTCGCGGATGCGCGAATCGACGATCTCGAAGCAGGGCGCGACGGCGGCCGTCGCGGCGATCACGTCGGTGCGGTCGATGCCGGGGCCGCGCAGGTCGCGTGCGAGGATGAACGCGATCTCGCCCTCGGCACGCGGCGCGATCAGCGAATCGGCGGCAATCGCCTCGCCGGCCGCGTAGTGCATGCCGGACAGCAGGATGCCGAAATCGGGCTGGCGCACGTTCAGCATGTCCTGCACGGCCTGGCTCGTCACGCCGATCTTCTTGCCGACGACCGCTTCGCCGTGTTCGACGCGACGTTCGATGAAGCGCTGCTGGATGCGGTAGGCGTCGTCGAGCGACAAGCGGCGCGGGCGGCTCGACAGCGGCGCGACCGGCGCGCGCGCGTGCCACGCGGCGTACAGCTCGTCACCGAGCGTCGTATGCAGGCGGGAAGACATGTAAGGGCCCTCGAATGGAACAGGCCGCCGTCGCGGGCGGCGTCGGGCACCGGAGCGGAGCTCCGGCGCATGGATCGCGGGCATGCCGCGTCAGCCAGTCGCTTAGTTACCCGAACTGCGGATCGCATCCGGCGAGAAATACGCCTCGTTGAACTGCGGGCTGTTGTCGAGCTTCGGCATCGTGCCTTCGTTCGTCAGGCGGTCGGCCATGTACGCGCCCGAGATCAGGTCGTGGTAGAACACGACGCCCGGGTAGAACGTCTTCGCGTCGAACGCGTAGAGCGTCGTCGCGACGTTGGTGCGCCAGAGCTGGCCGCGTGCGTCATAGTTGTCGGCGAGCAGCGTTATCCACGAATCCTCGTCGAGGTACAGCACGCGCTTCGCATACTGGTGGCGATAGCCGTTCTTCAGCGTCGCCTGCAGCACCCACACGCGATGCAGCTCGTAGCGGATGTAGGACGGGTTCTCGTGGCCCTTGCCCAGCAGGTCGCTGTACTTGACCGAGCTGTCCATTGCCTTGTAGTTGTCGTACGGCACGTAGATCTCGCGCTTGCCGAGGATCTTCCAGTCGTAGCGGTCGCCGGAGCCGTTGAACAGGCGGTCGTCGTCGACGGTGCGGAAGCCGCCCGGGCCCATCGGCTGGTCGTAGCCGTATTCGGGCGCCTGCCTCACGCGCCGCGTGCCGGGGTTGTACATCCACGTGCGCGACGCATTGTCCGCGCCGGCCTTGTCCCAGTTCGCGAAGGAGACGATCAGCGAACCGCGGTCGGACAATGGCAACTCGGTGGCGACGCGCGCATACGTCCGGTTGTTCAGGTCGCTCTTCACGTCGTACTTGCCGACGTTGCGCGGCGAGTAGATGTCGTAGCGCACCTTGCCCCACGCGATGTTGCCGTCGGAGTACACGACCCCCTGGTCGTAGGTCGCCTGCTCGGTGCCGATCGCTGACGACATGCGCTGGTTCCACAGCAGCTCGGCGGCCGTCTTCGGAATCGGGTAGGGTACCTGCGGCGGCGCATTGGTCAGGCCGTTCGCGTCGGACGTCATCGTCGAATCGGGCGCGTACGTGCGGATGTCCTTGTAGACGGAATCCGTGTAGCGGAAGTCGCGATGGCTCGGATAGACGTTGATCTTGAACGTGGCCGGGTAGCGCTTGAACATCGCCTTCTGGCCGTCGGTCAGGTGCTCCGCGTACTGCGCCATGTTTTCCGCGGTGATCGTCGCGACCGGCTTCTCGCTCG
Organism: Burkholderia sp. Bp9140; assembly: GCF_003853425.1. Classification (NCBI taxonomy): domain Bacteria; kingdom Pseudomonadati; phylum Pseudomonadota; class Betaproteobacteria; order Burkholderiales; family Burkholderiaceae; genus Burkholderia; species Burkholderia sp. Bp9140. The sequence continues at coordinate 130,766 of NZ_QTPQ01000003.1, read as the reverse complement.
CGTACGGATCGGGGTAGCGGCCGCCGCGCTTGTACTGCATGTCCGGCGGCGTGCCGAGCCACTTGCCCGACCACTCGGGCACGCCGCTGTCCTTGCTCGCGGCGCGCACCGCGCCCATCGGCGTCAGCGTGCCGTCGAGCGCCTTCAGGTCGTCCGGCGTGACCTTCGGGAACGACGCCGTCGCGACGAGCGCGCATGCGGCCATCACCGACGCGCGCAGGAGGGGGAGACGAGTTCGTTTCATGACAAATCCTCTTCTTGCTGGGTGACGAGCGGTCGGGCCGCTCAGAAGTGGTAGGTCGCCGTGGCGAGCACGTAGTCGCGATCCGACAGCGGCCGCGTGACCGGGTTGGGCGAACCGAGGAACTTGGCGTAGACGAGCGACAGCTGCAGGTTGCTCAGGCGCGTGAAGGTCACGCCGGCCGTCACGCGGTGATCGCCCTGGCCCGTCAGCGAGCCGAGCGCGCCGGCGAGCGGCGACGTGCCGGTCAGGTCGTGCGTGTAGGTCAGCGGCACGTCGAGGTCCCAGCCGTTGAACACGTTCTTGTAGCTGAGCGTCCACGCGATCTCCATCGCGAGCGCATTGCGCGAGTTGGTGAGCGTCGTCGAGCCGTCGAGCGCGGAGATGCTGCCCGCATGCACGTACGTCAGTTCGCCGATCAGCGACTGCGAGTTCGCGAGGAAGCTCGGCCCGATCGAATAGATGCCCGACAGGTTGGTCTGCAGCACGTTCGCGCGCGTCGACTGCGGGCCGGTCGGCGTGTTGACGAGCACGGCCGCGCCCTGGCGGTACGACACTTCGCCCGCGACGTTCACGGGGCCGACCTGCGTCGAGAAGCTCGCGCCGGTCAGCTTGATGTTGCTGAAATACTTTTGCTGGTACTGGAGCGTCGGGAAGAACGTCGTGACGACGCTCGGGTTCATGTCGTTGTAGTGCAGGTGGTACAGGCCGAGCTCGGTGTCGCCGAGTACGCGGAAGCGCGCGCCGATACCCCACTGGTTGCGTGCGCTCGGCTTGTCGTCGGGGCCGCGCGGAATGATCATCCCGCCCGGGCCGATGATGAATTGAGCGCCCGGGCCCGTCACGTCGGAATAGCTCCAGTACGTGCCGGGTGCGGTCAGCTTGTTCTGCTGGTACGAGAACTGGTAGTAGCCGAGCAGGCTGAAGTTCGGCGTGATCTGCCATTGCGTCGAGATCTGCGGCACCGGCAGCAGGATGTCCTTCACCTCGGCGCCGGCCATGTACGACTTGGTCGCGTCGGCAGGCCCCTGCGCGCCCGCGATGTTCGGGAAGAACAGGCTCTCGCCCCACGCGACCACCTGGTCGCCCACCTTCACGTTCAGGCTCGTCGAGCCGATGTGGAACGTGTTGTACGCATACGCGGCGAGCAGCGTCGTGTGGCCACCCGACCAGTAGCGCGCATCGCTCGTGAAGTTGTTGTACTGGCCCGACTGGTTCACGGTGCCCGGCGCGTCGTTGTAGTTCGGGCGGTGATAGGCCTGGTCGTAGAACGTGTTCGCGCGGACGAACACACCCCAGTCGTCGTGCTTCAGGTTTACTTCGCCGAGCAGGCTGACCTGGTTCTCGATCAGCTTGTTCTTCGCGAAGTTGCGGTCGCCGTCGTCGCCGTTGATGTTCGCGGGCGTCAGCAGATTGCCGCTCGGCGCACGCGTGCGCATGCCGAGCCCGTAGCTGAGCGTGAACGTGTAGTCGAGCGTCGTGTCGGCGCCGAGGTTGATCGTGCTGCCGGCGTGCGCGTCGGGAACGGCGCACGACAGCAGCGCGGCGGCCAGCGTCGACAGCGTGGCGGTGGTGGCCCGCTTGTCGGTACGGCGCGAAATCCGTTGATGCATGGTGTCTCCTCTGGGGTATCGACGACGGTCGACTGTGGTTGTCGTGAGAGGCAGAGTAGGGAGATCGCGGTAGCAGGGAATCGTCAAAATGAACTAGATGACTTCCCTAGGACTGGAAACGATCGGGCTGCGCCGCGTGCGTCATCGCGCGTCCACTTGTGCCGCCGACAGGAACGCCGGCCGTTCGCCGCCGCCGTCGAGCCGCAGGTTCGTGCCCGACGTGTACGACGCGTCGGGCGACGCGAGGAACAGGCACGCCGACGCGACGTCGTCGGGCGTCGCGAGCCGTCCGGCCGGTATCGTCGCGCGGATCGCGTCGAGCGCGGCATCGTCGCCGTAGTGGCCTTCGGTCGCCGATTCCGTCTGCACGAGGCTCGGGCTCACCGCGCACACGCGCACGCGCGGCGCCCACTCGACCGCGAGCGACGTGACCGCGTTGACTAGGCCCGCCTTCGCGGCGCCGTAGGCCGCGGTGCCGGGCGACGGCCGCGACGCGCTGACACTTGCGATGAACAGCATCACGCCGCCCGCCGGCTGCGGCTGCATGATCGCGTTCACGCGCTGCGCGAGCTGCAGCGGTGCGATCAGGTTCAGCCGCACGATCGATTCGGTGAAGCGCGGCGACGCGTCGGCCGCGAGCGCGAACGGCGAGCCGCCCGCGTTGTTGACGAGCACGTCGAGGCCGCCGGCCGTATCGCGGATAGTCGCGAGCATCGCATCGACCTGCTGGATGTCGCGCAGGTCGGCCGCGACGAAGCCGGCCGTGCGGCCGCCGGACGCAGGCGGAGAGTCGGGCGCGCTGCGCCCGCACACGAACACGCGCGCGCCCGCCGCGAGAAACCGCTCGGCGATGCGCCGGCCGATGCCCTTGGTGCCGCCCGTCACGAGCACCGTCTTGCCGCTGTAGTCGAATCCGTTCATCGTCTGCCTCCGTTTCGGTGGCCCGATGATAGGAACAAGCGCGCGCGGCTTCGTAGTCTGAAAGGATGATGCCGGCCGGCGCCGGCGGCGCAATCATCGTGGCAGGCATCCATCGACCGACGAAGGAGACAACCCGCGATGACGACCCCCATGACGCCGCCGGCCGGCATCTTCACCGACGTACCGGGCGGCCTGCGCCTACATCATTTCGAGGCGGGCGAAGGCCGCCCGGTGGTGTTCATCCACGGCAGCGGCCCGGGCGCCAGCGGTTTCAGCAATTTCAAGCACAACTACCCCGCGTTCGCGGCCGCCGGCCACCGCGCGATCGTCGTCGACCTGCCGGGCTACGGGCAGTCGTCGAAGCCGTCCGACGTCGCCTACACGCTCGATTTCTTCGTCGGCGCGCTGCATGCGCAGCTGTCCGCGCTCGGCGCCGGGCCGGCCGTGCTGCTCGGCAACTCGCTCGGCGGCGCGATCGCGCTGAAATACGCACTCGATTACCCCGACGCGGTCGATGGCCTGATCATGATGGCGCCGGGCGGCGTCGAGGATCGCGACACCTATTTCCGGATGGAAGGGATCCAGCGGATGGTGAAGCTGTTCACCCATCGCCAGATGAATGACGACACCATGCGCGAGCTGCTGACGCTGCTGGTGCACGATCCGGCGATCGTCACCGACGCGCTCGTCGCGGAGCGGATGAAGGTGTGCGTCGAGCAGCCGACCGAAGTGCTGTCGACGATGAGCGTGCCGAACCTGACGGGCGCGCTCGGCGACCTGCGCTGCCCGGTGCTCGGCTTCTGGGGCACGGACGATCGCTTCAATCCGGTCGGCGGCGCGTTGACGTTCCTCGAGCGCTGCCGCGACGCGCGCTTCGTGCTGCTGAACCGGTGCGGCCACTGGGTGATGGTGGAGCACGCCGATTACTTCAATCGGGAATGCCTCGATTTTCTTGCGGCGCCGGATGCGCGATAACCCCGGATGCCAATGAAGGCCGGCCCGTTCGAGGCCGGTCCGCCTGATTACACGGAGACGCAATGAAACTCATCGAAGACCTGTTCGACCTGCGCGGCAAGGTGGCCGCGATCACCGGCGGCGCGCGCGGCATCGGCGCGGAAACGGCGCGCACGCTGGCCGCGGCCGGCGCGAGCGTCGCGATTCTCGACGTGCTGTCGCAGCCGGCCGAGGCGCTCGTCGAAGAGATTCGCGCACAGGGCGGCCAGGCCGCATTCTGGCCGCTCGACGTGACGCACGAGGCCGACGTGGCGCGCGTGTTCGGCGAGATCGTCGCGCGCTTCGGGCGCCTCGACGTGCTCGTGAACAACGCGGGCATCGAAGGGCACAACGTGCCGACGCACGAACTCACGCTCGCGCAGTGGCAGCGCGTGCAGGACGTGAACGTCAACGGCGTGTTCCTGTGCACGCGCGCCGCGATCGCGCATCTCGAGGCGGCCGGCGGCGGCTCGATCGTGAACCTGTCGTCGATGTACGGGATCGTCGGCGGCCCCGACGTGCCGGCGTATCACGCGTCGAAGGCCGCGGTGCGGATGATGGCGAAGGTCGACGCGATGCTGTACGCGGCGAAGAACATCCGTGCGAACTCGGTGCATCCGGGCTACATCCGCACGCCGATGCTCGAGGACGCGTTCCGCCAGATGGGCCAGGATCCGGATCGCGCGTTCGAATACATGCAGACGCACGTGCCGATGGCGAAGATCGGCAGCCCGCGCGACATCGCGGCCGGCATCCTGTATCTCGTGTCGCCGGCCGGGCGCTACGTGACGGGTGCGGAGCTGGTGATCGACGGCGGCTACACCGCGCGCTGACGCGCCGCGGTGGTCGAAACGAAAACAGGAGACCGGCAGTTGAAAGCGCTCGTGGCAGTGAAGCGCGTGGTCGACGCGAACGTGAAGGTCGGCGTGAAGTCCGACCGCACCGGCGTCGACATCGCGAACGTGAAGATGTCGATGAACCCGTTCGATGAAATCGCGGTGGAGGAGGCCGTGCGCCTGAAGGAGGCCGGCGTCGTGACGGAGGTGGTGGCCGTGTCGGTCGGTGTCGCGCAGGCGCAGGAAACGCTGCGCACGGCGCTGGCGATCGGCGCGGATCGCGCGATCCTCGTCGAGACGAACGACAGTGTCGAGCCGCTGGCCGTCGCGAAGATCCTCAAGGCGCTGGTCGACAAGGAACAGCCGCAGCTGGTGATCCTCGGCAAGCAGGCGATCGACGACGATTCGAACCAGACGGGCCAGATGCTGGCCGCGCTGGCAGGGCTGCCGCAAGCGACGTTCGCATCGAAGGTCACGATCGCCGATGGCCGTGCCACGGTCGCACGTGAAGTCGACGGCGGCGCGGAAACGCTGTCGCTGACGCTGCCGGCGGTGGTCACGACCGACCTGCGCCTGAACGAGCCGCGCTATGTGACGCTGCCGAACATCATGAAGGCGAAGAAGAAGCCGCTGGAAACGGTGAAGCCGGAAGACCTCGGCGTGGACGTCGCGCCGCGTCTGAAGACGCTGAAGGTGGCCGAGCCGCCGAAGCGCGCGGCCGGCGTGAAGGTGCCGGACGTGAAGACGCTGGTCGAGAAGCTGAAGACCGAAGCCAAGGTGCTGTAAGAGGGCGCGGACGGACATGACGATTCTGGTAATTGCCGAGCATGACGGGGCACGCGGCGCTTCGACGATCAAGGCCGCGACGTTGAACACGGTGGCAGCGGCCGCCGAAGTCGGCAAATTCGCCGGCGGCGACATCCACGTTCTGGTCGCGGGCCATAACGCACATGCGGCAGCCGATGCGGCAGCGAAGATCGCAGGTGTCTCGAAGGTGCTGCTGGCCGACGCGCCGCAGCTCGCGGACGGTCTTGCCGAGAACGTCGAAGCGACGGTGCTGGCCATCGCTTCGAACTACTCGCATATCCTTGCGCCGGCGACGGCGTACGGCAAGAACGTCGCGCCGCGCATCGCCGCGAGGCTGGATGTCGCGCAGATCTCGGACATCACGGCGGTGGTTTCAGCCGATACGTTCGAGCGCCCGATCTACGCGGGCAACGCGATCGCGACGGTGCAGTCGGGCGATCCGGTCAAGGTCATCACGGTGCGCGCAACGGGTTTCGATCCGGTTGCCGCGGAAGGCGGCAGCGCGTCGGTCGAGAAGATCGAAGCGGCGGCAGACGCGGGCGTGTCGCGGTTCATCAGCCGCGAGGTGACGAAGCTCGATCGCCCCGAACTCACCAGCGCGAACATCATCGTGTCGGGCGGCCGCGGCCTGGGCAGCGGCGAAAACTACATGAAGGTGCTCGAGCCGCTGGCGGACAAGCTGTCGGCAGCCCTCGGCGCATCGCGCGCGGCAGTCGACGCGGGCTACGTGCCGAACGACTACCAGGTCGGCCAGACCGGCAAGATCGTCGCGCCGCAGCTGTACATCGCGGTCGGCATCTCGGGGGCGATCCAGCACCTGGCCGGCATGAAGGATTCGAAGGTGATCGTCGCGATCAACAAGGATCCGGAAGCGCCGATCTTCAGCGTGGCCGATTACGGCCTCGTCGGCGATCTGTTCGCGCTCGTGCCCGAAGCGGCCGCGGTGCTCTGAGCGATGCCGCTGTTCGAATTCAACGGCATGCGCCCGCGCGTCGATCCGTCCGCGTACGTTCATCCGGGCGCGGTCGTGATCGGCGACGTGACGATCGGCGCGGGCTGCTATATCGGCCCGCACGCGAGCCTGCGCGGCGATTTCGGCGCGATCGTCGTCGGCGACGGCAGCAACGTGCAGGACGGCTGCGTGCTGCACGTCGGCATCGGCGAGACGTGCCGGCTCGGCGTGAACAGCCACGTCGGCCACGGTGCGATCGTGCACGGCGCGACGCTCGAGCCGGACACGATGATCGGGATGAACGCGGTCGTGATGGACGGCGCGACGATCGGCGCGACCACGATCGTCGCCGCGTGCGCGTTCGTGAAGGCCGGTTACGACGTGCCGCGCGGCGTGCTGCTCGCGGGCGTGCCCGGGCGCGTGGTACGGCGGCTGAGCGACGCGGAGATCGAGGCGAAGGCGAACGGCACGCGGGTCTATCAGCAACTCGCGGTGGATTGCCTGAAGACGCTCCGGCAGATCGACGGCGCGTAAGCGACGCGCGTCGTCGTTCAGGCCGCGGATGCTTGCCGGCGACAAGACCGTCGTGCGTCAGCGCGAATACCGCAAACGCGTGCGCGACGAGCGCCGCGCGGAGCCGCGCCGAAAGCGCGATGCCACGGGTTTTCTCGGGGTTTGTGCGGATGGCGATTCGCCGTCGTGCATGCCGGTCGTGACGTTCGCGCGGGATCGATTGCCTGATGCGGCGTCGTTGTCTTAAGATCGGCGTCAGACCATCCCACCGCCTCAGGCGCCGAATGAAAACGACTATACGCCTGCGCGTCGCCATCATCGCTTCGGCTTTCGCCGTCTATCACGTATTCATGCACGCCCAGTGGGTCGCCAGCGGTTGTATCGAGTTTCACGGCGGCCGGCATTGCAGCTTCGAGAACAGCGCGAATTTCGAGGGAATGATGGACGTCGATCTGCTGCTGACCTGCGCGTGGGTCGCGGGCGCCGTGATGGCGTGGTTCGCCGTCGCGCGCGCGCCGAAGAAGCCCGGTTAGCTGCGCCCGCGCCGCGCGGCCGGTCATTGCGTGCGCACCGGCGCGGGCCGGTCGTGCAGGAACGCGAGCGACAGCGCCGCGAGACCGCAGCTCGCGATGAGCATCAGCAACGCGCCCTTGCCGGCGTGCACCATCACCCAGCCGCCGACCGACGGAAAGCCGAACGTGCCGATGAAATACGACGCGACGAACCACGTGAGCACGCCATGCTGTTGCGTATGCGCGCAATCGTTGAGCGCCTGCGCCAGTATCACCGGATACACGAGCCCGTAGCCGGCGCCGAGCAGCACGGCCGCGACCGACTGGAGCGACGCGTGCGCGGCCGCGCCGAACATCGCGAGCGCGCCGAGCAGCATCGTCACGAGCAACGCCTTCGTCGCGGTTTCGGGGCGCGCCGTCCGGACCCATCTCCCGAGCAGCCAGCGCGCGCTCACCACCGTCATCGTATAAAGACTGAAGAATGTGCCGGGGCGCGCCTGCGTGTCTTGCATGAGCGACATCTGGAACGTCATCAGGCCGGAGAACACGCAGGTGCCGAGTGCGATCATCGCGATCGGTGCGGCCGCGCGCGTGCGCGAGATGGCGCGGAGGTCGCGCACCCAGCGGCCGCCGGATGCGGCGGCGGGCGGGCGCGGATTCAGGCGGCCGAACGCCTCCAGCAGCAGCGACGCGAGTGCGCACAGGGCGCCGACCGCGTAAAGCGTGTCGTCGATCGACCAGTGGAGCAGCCGCATCGCATACGCCGCAAACGCCGGGGACGCGCCGATCCCCGTCATCTGGAACGTCGCCGATCGAAAGAACCATGTGCCGCGTTCGGCGCCGTTGGTCCGCTCGGCCAGCGACATCGGCGCGGCCAGGTGGAACGCGCCCCAGCCGAAGCCGACCAGGAAGCCGGACAGCAAGTCGGCGGACGGGGCGCGCCCGACGAGTGCGAAGCCGACGATGCCGGCGCCGATGCTCAGCGACGACAGCGCGGCGATCCGTGCGGCGCCGATCTGCTGCGAGAACCAGCCGACCACCGACAGGCCGGCGAAGGTGCCGACCGTCGCGGCGGCCAGTGCCGCGCCGGTATCGAGGTCGCTGCCGCCGATCGCGCGAAAGCGCATCGACAACAGGAAGGTGGCGCCGTAGCCGCCCGCGGTGAGCAGGGTGCCGACGAGAAAGAGCAACGCACTTTGAACGCGCATGACAGCCATCCGGGGCGGCGGCGACGGTCGGGGAAAATCGTCGATTGCAAGACAGTATGGACCAGGACCCATGCGGGATGCCCGCATTCGTGAGGACGCGGCCGCGCTGTCGGCGTTCGTCGGACAGGGCTCGGGCACGAACGATCGATCACGCCGCTTCGCGTCGCGCGGACCGCTTTTTTCCCGGCGCAAGCGGCGCCTCGCGCGCACTTTGCTTTCCCCGGTGCCGTGCACTAGATTCGAAACATTCAGTGCCACCGACCGTGAGAGGTGAAACCATGACGCCGTGGGAGATTCAGGGAACCGAGCTGATGAACTGCAATTGCTCATACGGTTGTCCCTGCCAGTTCAATTCGTTGCCGACGCATGGCAGTTGCGAGGCGATGGGTGCGATTTCGATCGACAGCGGTCACTACGGCGACGTGGTGCTCGACGGCGTCCGGATCGCGGTCGTGTTCCAGTGGCCCGGGCCGATTCACGAAGGCCACGGCCGGTGTCAGCCGATCGTCGACGAGCGGGCCAGTCCCGCGCAGTGCGAGGCCGTGCTGAAGATCATGACCGGTCAGGATACCGATCCATTCGCGACGATGTTCGCGGTGTTCGCGTCGACGCTCGAGCAGGCATACGAGCCGATCTTCGCGAAGATCGATTTCGACGTCGATGTCGATGCGCGGCGCGGCCGGATCAGTGTCGAGGGCGTGTTCGACGTCGTCGGCGAACCGATCCGCAATCAGGTGACGGGCGCCGAACATCGCGTACGGATCGACCTGCCGCACGGCTTCGAATACGAGATTGCCGAGATCGGTTCGGGCACCGGCCGCTCGCGCGGCCACATCGAGCTGGATCTCGAGCGGAGCTATGCGCAGTTCGCGCGGCTGCATCTGAACAATCACGGGCTGATCCGGCATCGCGCCGCGGCATGATTCCGGTCGGCGATTTTCTTGGGCGCGAGCGCGTCGTCACGCTGCTCGGCATGGCCGCGCTCGTCTGCGCGTGCTGGGCCTACCTGTGGACGGGCGCCGGCACCGGCATGTCGGCGCTGGACATGACGGCGGTCGCGCTGTTCCCGCATCGGCTGGCCGACGACATGGGCGCCATGGATCCGTCACTGGCGACCGTGATCCTGATGTGGTGGGTGATGATGATCGCGATGATGACACCCGGCGCGGCGCCGCTCGTGCTGCTGTACCGGCGCGTGCTGCGGCATCACGATCGGGCGGGTGCCGGATCGGCACTCACGTCGACGTGCCTGCTGGCCGGCTATCTGGCATCGTGGTTCGCGTTCTCGGTCGCCGCGGCCGTGCTGCAGACGCTGCTGCAGCCTGCCGGCCTGATCTCCGGAATGATGCTGTGGTCGAAGAGCGCCGTGCTGTCCGCGATCGTCCTCGCGCTGGCCGGCGTCTATCAGTTCTCGCCGCTGAAACAGGCGTGCCTGCGGCAATGCCGGTCGCCGGTCCCGTTCCTGACGACGTACTGGCGCCCGGGAATCACGGGCAGCTTCCTGCTCGGCGTGCGCCACGGCGCGTATTGCGTGGGCTGTTGCTGGCTGCTGATGGCGTTGCTGTTCGTCGGCGGCGTGATGAACGTCGTGTGGATCGTCGCGTTGTCGCTGATCGTGCTGGTCGAGAAGGTGCTGCCCGGCGGCGAGTACGTCGGCCGCGCGTTGGGTGTCGTGCTGATCGCGTGGGCCGTCGCGACGTTGCTGGTGTAGCGCGGCGCATTCGTCATCCGCCGCGCCCGTGAGTATCTCGATGAAGATCCGATGCATCGCCGTCGCCGTCCTTGGTGCGATGACCGTCGTTGCGACGCCGGTGCGCGCGGCGGGCAGCATGTCCGACATGAACATGGGCGACATGAAGATACAGGCGCCGGACGCGGCGCTGACCGATGCCGAAGTCAAGCGGATCGATGCCGCGCACGGCATGGTGATGCTGAAGCACGGTGCGCTCGAGAGCGTCGGGATGGCGCCGATGACGATGGCGTTCAAGGCTGGCGACCCGACGATGATCGCGTCGCTGCACGTGGGCGACAAGGTCAGGGTGCGGGTCGAGCGCGTGGACGGCACGCTCACGATCGTGAAGCTCGTGAAACGGCCGTGACGTACGTGCGGCCGGCATGGCCGTGATGGCCCTTCCGTCACGCGGCCCGCGGAAGCAGGGCACCTGACGATGAATACGCAAACGGCAGTGCCGCGCTAACCGGCCTCGTCACCGGAAATGTCGTCGGGCTGCGCGAAATTCAATTCGACGCCATTGCCGGCCGGATCAGTGAAAAAGAGCTGGAGCTGGCTCGTGACGGGCACGTACCTGCGCGCGTACCGGACCTGCGCGTCGGCGAGACGCCGTTCCATGTCGACGGCGTTCGCGCATGAAAACGCCATATGGTCGAACGTATTGACGACGTGCGCTGGCCGCACCTCGCCCGGCCGCGCTTCCGACAGGTGGAGGATCGCCTGCGTCCCCGCGTAGAGCCAGTAGCCGCTGCTCTGGAACGGCGGCCGATAGCCCAGCTCGAGGCCTACGACGTTCACGTAGAAATCGCGCAGCGTATCGAGCGTCGCCCGATCCGCACGCAGGTTGTAATGATTGAGTCCGATCACTGTCATGGCAGATTGTCCGGTTCCTGCAAGGTGCGCGTTGCATAGCATCGCGCACTGCATGGCATCCTGTCACCCCCGAATGCCTTTGACCGGCGCAGCCGGCCGCGCGAGCCCACGCGCCGGCAGCGGCGTCGACATCACGATCGACGTGCGCGTTTCGCCATACAGGTTGATGCGCTCGATCAGTTGCTCGAGGTGCGCCATGCTGACGGCGACGAACCGCATCACGTACGAATCCGCACCGGTCACGTGATGGCACTCGACCACTTCGGGAATCGTCTCCAGCAGCTTCAGGAATTTCGCCTTCGCCGGCTGCGGCACCGTGATGCCGATCAGCGCGCTCACCGGGTAGCCGGCCGCGGCCGGATTGACCCGCGCCGTGTAGCCGTCGATCACGCCGGCCGATTCGAGACGCTTCACGCGTTCCGTCACCGCCGGCACCGACAGATGAACCTGGCGCGCCAGTTCCGTGTAGCTGATGCGGCCGTTGGCCTGCAGCAGCGCGAGTATCTTCCAGTCGAGTTCGTCCATTGCGGCGGAGTTTTTAAGGTGAAGCGCTCATTTTTCCTTAAAAACCGCCTTCAGCGGCGACCGGACTTTCCCTACGATGATGTTTCGAGCCACGGGATGTCGCGAGGAGCCGGCCATGCTGTTCATCAAGTCCGTCGTGATGGGATTGTCGATCGCGGTGCCGGTCGGCCCGATCGGCATGCTGTGCATCCAGCGCAGCCTGAGCCGCGGCTTTCGCGCGGGATTCGCGACGGGCATCGGCGCCGCGTGCGCCGATGCGATCTACGGGCTGCTCGGCGCGCTGGGCGTCGCCGGCATCGTCACCACGTTTCCGATGCTGACCGTTGTGCTGAAAATCGGCGGCGGTGCGTTCCTCGTGTGGCTGGCCTGGTCCATCGCGCGGCAGGCGCCGGCCGCGTCGGCGGCACCACGCGATTTGCCGCGCACGACCGTGCTGCGCGATTTCCTGACGACGTTCGGCCTGACGCTGTCGAACCCGATGACGATCCTGTCGTTCGTCGGAATCTTCGCGGCGCTCGGCCCGCTGGCGGGCACGCATGACGACGCGATGGGGCCGACCGTCGCGCTGATGGTCGCCGGCGTGTTCCTGGGTTCCGCGGTATGGTGGCTGTGCCTGAGCAGCACGACCGCCGCGTTGCGCACGAAGATGTCGCTGACGCTCATGCACGGGCTGTCGCGCGTGTCGGCCGTCGTGATCGCGGCGTTCGGCGCGATCCAGTTGATTGCGGGCGTGCGCATCGTCGTCTGGTCCTGACGCGAGCCGCGACATCGACACCCGCGACCGCGGGCGCCGATGCACCGACCGTCCTGGTCAGAACGTATAGCTGACCTTGCCGAACGCGGTGCGGCCGAGCGTGTTGTAGCCGTATGCGGTCATGGTCTGACGGTCGAACAGGTTCGACAGCGACGCCGACACCGTCAGGTGCGCATTGATCCTGTACGACGCGCGCAGGTTCACGGTCAGGGTCGACGGCAGATATGTCGTGTTGGCCGGGTCGTCGAACGTCGTGCCGCCATAGCTCACCGTTGCACCCGTGCTCAGCGCGTGCAGGTGCAGTTCGTCCCACGTGTGGTCGACGTTCACGCTGATGGTCTGGCGCGGCCGGCGGTTGAGCCAGCTGTCGTTGGTCTCGTCCTGCGGATTCAGGATGCCGACCGCGATGCTCACCGGCGTCGAGCGGCCGATCGTGCCCTTGTACGACAGGTCGATGCCGCGGATATGCGCGCGGCCGATGTTCATCGGCGAGAACGTCGCGGGGTTGTACGCGATCAGGTTGCTGACGCGGGTGTCGTAGATCGCGGCGCTGAACGTGCCGTACGCCGTGTTCGCGTCGAGCGCGGCCTCGACCGAATCGCTGCGCTCCGGGCTCAGGTCCGGATTGCCGTAACCGGGGTAGTACAGGTCGTTGAACGTCGGCAGGCGGAACGCATTGCCGTACGACACGCGCGCCGTATAGACCGGCGTGATCGCCCACGACAGCGCGGCGTTGCCGGTGTTCACGGCTTTCCCCGCGATGATCTCGTGACGGCCCGCGACGAACATCGTCACGTTGCCGAGCGTGGCCGACTGATGCAGCGAGAACGCGGAATCGTTGCGCGTCGGCACGCCGTCCGGCACGTCGAGCGGCAGGAACGCCTGTTCGCGCGTGAAGTCGTACGCGATCTTCGTCTCGCCCGACAGCGGCACGCCGAACAGGTGGAAGCCGTGCGCCTGATGCGTCAGCGACGTCGACGCGCTGATGCGCTGCGAGTTGATCTGGTCGGTCGGGATGGCCGGGTCGCTCGCGTACAGGAACTGGCGGTCGTTCGCATAACCGACCGACTGGTCGAACTGCGTGTCGGGCGTGATGTCGAGATGGAACGCGACGCCGGTCGTCAGCTGATGATCGAGCTCGCGGTTCGCAAAGCCGGCGTTGTCGTAGGACAGGTCGGAGCGGTGGTACAGCACGAACGTCGAGATCGACCAGTTGTCGCTCGCATAGCCGAGGCGTGCATCGAGGTCCTGCGCGTGATACGGATTGCGGCCGTCCTCGTGGTACGGCAACACGGGCCGCGTCGCGTCGATGCCGGCCGTGTTGTACGCGTGCAGGCCGAGCGAATAGGTGAGACCGCCGAGCGCGGCGAGCGGCCCGGTCGACGGCACGGTGCCCGACGTGCGCAGCTGCGTGTCGAAGGTCTTGTTCGAGCCGCCGCCGAACGACACGGTCGTCTGGTTCGGCTGGCCGGCGGCGCGGCGCGTGAACAACTGCACGACGCCGCCCATCGCGTTCGCGCCGAATGACGCGGCAGCCGGCCCCGAGATCACTTCGACGCGCTCGAATGCTTCGGTCGGCAGGTCGGCCCACGGCGCGATGCCGGTGGTCGGCGAGCCGATCCGGATGCCGTCGATGAACACCGCGACCTGGCTGGCCGACGAGCCGCGGATGCTGACCGATGCGGACGAGCCGGGGCCGCCGTTCTGCGAGACGGTGACGCCCGGCAGCGTCGCGAGCGCCTGCGTGATGCTCGGGTCGCTCGGCGACAGCCGGTCGAGATCGGCGCGCGTGAGCACCTGCGTCGACGCGTAGCGCTGGTCGAACGATTCGGGCAGGTGCCGCGTGTCGGTCACGGTGATCGTCGGCAGGGCGGTGCCGTCCGCGGGCTGCGACGGCTGCGCGAGCACCGTGTCGCCGGCGGCATGGGCGATCGGGGAGAGCAGCGCCGTGGCGGCGGACGTGGCGAGAAGGTGGCGAAGTTTCATGCGGCAGCGGGCGTGATCGCGCGCGGACGCGCCGCGCATGCCGGCGACGCAGCGGCGCGACGCTTCCGGCGTGGAAGCGGATACGGAAATGATGGACATCTGAAGGGTCCTGAGGTCGGGCCGTCCATGCAACGGGGCGACCGCCAAAGGCGGTGCTGGCGCATCGGGACACCCCGCCCGGTGCGGCTGCTTGGACCTCGGGTCGATGGCAGGTCTCCTGGCTCGCGGGTCGTCATTCGCGCCGGCCTTCCCGGTTTCCCAGTGGCGCGCGGTGGCGCGGATTCGCCGCTTACAGTTGCGGGGGCAGCCGCAGATTCGAGGCACTGCCTCTCCTGCGTTCCCTTTTGATCCCGTTCCCGGGAACCATCAGCGCGCAAGCGTAATGGCGAGCACTCAGGCGCGTCAATTACCGGGGTGCGCAGGGATGCGGAAAAACGTCATTGTCCGGTGAATACTTTCCCAAGCTTTTCTTTTCGAGGCGCCCGAACCGCGTTTCATGTCTGATGAAACGGGATCTCGGCGACGCCGCAATCGTGCCGGAACCGGCTTGGCGCGATGCCCGTCCATCGCACGAACGCCCGCCGAAACGCTTCCTCGCCGCCGAACCCGAGATGCGCGGCGATCCGTGCGACCGGCCAGTCCGACTCGCGCAGGCAGCGCCGCGCGACGTCGGCAAGGCACCGCTCGCGCAACACGTGATAGCCGCTGCCTTCGGCCGTCAGCCGCCGCCGCAACGTCGCTTCGCTGACGCCGAGCCATGTCGCCACCTCGGCAAGCGCGGGCAGCGCCTGCTCGCGTGCGAGCGCCGCATCGAGAAAGCCGCGCACCTGCTGCGCCCATGACACGACGGCCGGCGCCGCATCGATCAGGCGAAACGGAAAATCGACGAGGAACGCGGCGAGCTCGCCCGGCTGGCGGATCACGCGGGCATCGAGCCGCGTCGCGTCGAACGCGAAGCCGTAGCTTTTGCGGCCGACGTCGACCGGCGCGTTGAAGAGCCCGAGCAGCGGCATCGCGTCGTTGCGGCGCGAATGGCCGAGCCAGACTTCGTCCGGCCGCAGCGGCTGCCCGATCAGCCAGCCGAACAGCTGCAGATAGCAGAACAGCCCCGTCAGGTCGACGAGGCACGCGGCCGGGCCGCGCGTGCGGCGCAGCGAATCCATCCGGAACGTCGCACGTCCGTCGCGCACCGCGAGCGACAGCATGCCGGCACGCGGCGTCAGCATCTCGCAGAACTCGGCCGCGCAGCGGATCGCGTCGGCGAGCGTCGCGCAACTGAGCAGGCAGCGGCACATCAGGTCGACTTCCTGCTTGCGCATCGGCGGATGGCCGTCGCCGCGCGCGACCTGCGCCTCGAGCCGTTCGATCGCGTCGCGGTACAGCGCGATGAAATCGCCGGGCGTTGTCGTGCCCGCCGGCGGCACACCGCTGCGCGAGAGCTCGATTCGCAGGCGTGCGTCGAGGCCGGGCAGGACGCGGCCGCGGGGCGGCAACGCACCTTGTCTCATGGGATTCCCGTTCGGAGCGTCGCGACAGGGGGCGGTGGGCGGGGCGACCGGCGGCCGCGAACCGTCGCCACGCAACAATGCAATCGGCGCCGGCCGCCGCCCGCGTTGCACGCAAACGGCATGGCGGGATCGCCTTGGGCCCGGCCGGTCACGCGTCGCCCGGCACGCGGCCGAGCTTCAAGGCGTCGAGTGCGGCCATGCCGTAAATCTGCGCGATCGTATCGTCGACGCGCGGGTTCGCGCGCAGTTCGTGACCGCCGTCGACGGCGAAACTCTGGCCGGTGACCCAACCTGATTCGGGGCCGGCGAGATAACGCACGGCGCGCGCAATGTCGTCGGGCTCGCCGATCGCGCCGAGCGGAATCTGCTCGAGGAAGCGGTCGACGAGCGGGCCGTTGTCGAACATCTGCCTGGTCGACTCCGTACGTGTGAGCCCCGGGCGCACGGCGTTCACGCGGATTTTCGCGCTGGCCAGCTCCTCGGCGGCCACGCGCACGAGTGCCTCCAGCGCGGCCTTCGCCGCGCAATACGCGGACAGCCAGCGGAAGCTCAGTCGCGCCGCATTCGACGAGATGCAGACGATCGTGCCGCCGCCGCTCCGGGCGAGGCGCGGAGCGGCGTGACGAATCGCGAGGAACGCGCTGTGCAGGTTCAGATCGATTTGCGCGCGGAAACTGTCGGCATCGTGCATCAGCAGCGGCTGGAACGACGTGCCGCCGACCGTCGGGACGACGATGTCGAGCCGATTATTCAGCGACCACGCGAGTGTCAGCGCGTCCTGTACGTCGGTTTCGACACACGCGTCGCCGACATGCGTCGCGACACGGCCGTCCGGCGCCGCGTCTGCGAACCGTTGCTGCGCGCGTTCGAGCGCTTCGCGGCATCGGTCCATCAGGACGACCGTCGCGCCGTCCGCGAGCAACGCTTGGGCGCAGGCTGCGCCGATGCCGGTGGCGCCGCCCGTCACGATTGCAGTCCGACCTTCGAGCGGAGGTGTCGAGTCCATTGATTGGCCTTGTTACGGTGGATGTGGGAGCGAATGTTCGCATCGGGCGGAACCCGGCTCATCATCCATACGGACCAGCCCTCGATCAGGGAAAACACGGAATCATGACCGCTAGGTCGATCGGAATCGACGGAGGCCGCCCGGCAGTCGGGTTCGGCCTGCTGCCGGATCACACGGCAATCGGGCCGCGCCGTATTGAACGCGACGCCAGCCGTAGCGTCCAGCCTGCCCCGGCCGATGTGCCGGACCGGTCGGCCAATGGCATCGCCTCGTCGCGGGCTGACGGGCAAGCCGGATGTCGGCTGCCCGATCGGCTTGCCGAATGGCTGTTGGCGACAGCAGGACGGCTCCGTCCGATCGGCAGTGGCCCGCGTGCGGCGCATTGCGCGGAAATCGCCCGTGACGCGGTTTCGATGAATCCGCCGTTTTGAGCGACGCGACAGGAACGCGTGAGCGATCCGGTAGCGGTCCGTTCGTGCCCGTCACGCCAGAATGGTATTCACGACGGCCGCGTGCGGCCTCGTCGGAACGACGTTGGCGAAGACGCCGCGCCGACCTTCGGTCCTGCATGAGCAACGAACGACCATGGACGATACCTGAATGATCCAGATCCTAGACGAAATCACACTCGCGCCCGAGCGCATCCCGGACGTGCTCGCCCTGCTGCGAGATCGCTACCTGCCGGGCCATGCGGCCCGCGGCCTGACGGCGACGGGGCGCTGGGTGTCGCCGCCCGTCGCGGTACCGGGGCACGCGAGCACGCTGTGGTTGATGTGGCAGGTGGCCGGCGTGCCGGATTATTACCGGATGCGGATGACGGCGGACGCCGATGTCATCTCGTTCTGGGCCGGCGTCGATGCGATCTGCGATACGCGCCGGCGCCACGTGTTGACCGACGCCAACGCGTCGCTGCCGTCTCCGGTGGAGGTTGACCATGCGGCATGAAACCGCTCAGGTTTATGTGAGCACGGCGACCGATTCGGACGCATTCGAAAACGCGCTGCTGGCGCAGGCAAGCGCGCTTCCCGGCCGGCACCGCGTCGCGCTTTCGCGAAACCTCCAGGGCAGTTGGGGCGCAGGGGATTACACGCTCGATCTGCTGACCGACGAGGCGGGCGATGCCGGCAAGACCCTCGACGGTCTTGCGCGGGTGCCGGGTATCGAGCGCCTCGACGCGGCCGTGTGCGGACACGTCGTCGGTAGCGGTACGCGCGCGCCGAATTTGAGCGGCGGAGTCTGGCGCACGCTGATGCTCCATGTTCGTGATGAGGCCGGAGCGATACGGACTTCAGCGCTCGAGCAAGATCTGTTGATGATGCCGGCCTTCATCCCGTCGATCCGCAACTGGCGCCTCACGCGAATCGCGGCGCCGGGCGCATGGACGCATGTATGGCAACAGGAATTCGCGCATGTCGACGATCTGCTCGGCGAATACCTGATGCACCCGTATCACTGGGGCTGGGTCGACCGCTGGTTCGACGTCGAAAGCCCCGACTGGACGGTCGATGCGATCTCGCATGCGTTCTGTCCGCTCGCGTCCAGCCTGCTGGCCGGTACGCCAATCCCGATTCAGGAGACAAGAAGATGCGAGCGCTCGTGATCGACCGCGTCGGCCATTCCGACGTGCTGCGGCTGGCCGACGTTCCCGCACCGAAGCCGGGCCCCGGCGACGTGCTGATCCGCGTCGCCTGCGCGGGTGTCAATCCCGCCGACTGGAAATGCCGCGAAGGCTACCTCGGCGCGTTCATGCAGTACACGTTTCCGTTCGTGATCGGTTTCGATGCGGCGGGCGTCGTCGAAGCGGTCGGCGCAGGCGTCGATGGTTTCGCGCCCGGCATGCGCGTGTTCGCGCAGACCGACGTCGGCGCGGGGCGCTGGGGCGCGTATGCGGAATTCGTCGCGGTGCGTCACGACTCGGTCGTGCGTCTGCCCGATTCAGTCAGCTTCGCAGAAGCGGCCGCCACGCCGACGCCCGCGCTGGCTGCGTGGGCCGGCCTGTTCGACGACGGCGGGCTGCGTGCGGGGCAGACCGTGCTCGTGCACGGCGGCGCGGGCGCGGTCGGCACGTTCGCGATCCAGCTCGCCGCACAGGCCGGCGCGCGCGTCGCGGCGACGTGTTCGGCGCGCAACCGCGACACGGTCGAATCGTTGGGTGCGGACGCCAGCATCGACTATCGCGCGCAGGACATCGCCGCAGCGGTGCGCGCATGGGCGCCGGGCGGTGTCGACCTCGTGCTCGATGCGGTCGGCGGTGAAACGCTGCCCAACCCGCTCGACCTGCTCGCGCCGGGCGGCACGCTCGTCAACATCATGACGCTCGCGGCCGGCGATGCGGAGCGGCTTGCCGCGACGGCCGGCGAAGCCGCGCGGCGAGGCGTGCGCACCGCGATGACGTACAGCCGGATGCCGAGCGGCAACATGCTCGCATCGATCGCCGAACGGCTCGGCCGGCGCGCGTTGCGCGTGCCGCGCTTCGACCGTTTCCCGCTCGAACAGGCGGCGCGCGCACTCGATCTCGTTCAAACGGGCGAGGCGAAAACCAAGCTCGTGCTGCACGTTGCGGATATCGCGGGCTGAACGGCCCGAACTCAAATATCAATGGAGACATGATGACCGACACCCGAACCCGGATCCTGGCCGGCAAATGCGCGCTCGTGACCGGCGCGAGCCGCGGCATCGGCCGCGCGATCGCGCAGCGCCTCGCGTCCGAAGGCGCGACCGTCGTCGTGACGGCGCGCAGCCTCACGCAATCGGCGACGACCGCCGGCACGCTTGCCGACACGGTCGCGCTGATCGAACAGGCCGGCGGCCGAGCGATCGCGCTCGCGGCCGACCTGTCGAACCCGGCCGAGCGCGATGCGCTCGTCGCGCGCGCGGCCCAGGCGGCCGGCGGCCTCGACATCCTCGTGAACAATGCGGGCGTGGCCGACTACGCATGTGTCGACGCGATGCCGATGGCGATGTTCGACACGACGATCGAGCACTATCTGCGCATCCCGTTCGCGCTGAGCCAGGCCGCGATTCCGCTGATGCGCGCGCGCGGCGCCGGCTGGATCGTGAACGTCGGCTCGGTCACCGCGCTCGCGCCGCTGCGGCCGTTCGACGATTTCTCGCGCGCCGGCGGCGCGACCGTCTATGCGGCGGCCAAGGCCGCGCTGTCGCGCTTTACGCAAGGGCTCGCGGCCGAGCTCGAAGCCGACGGCATCGCCGTGAACCTGGTCGCGCCGAGCACCGCGATCCGCACGCCGGGCGCGGCACGTTATATCCCGGAAGGCTATCCGACCGAGGATGTCGCGTATCTCGCGGAAACCGCGCTCGCACTGTGCAGCCTGCCGGCGCGCGAGCGCACGGGCCTCGTCACGCACAGCCTGCATTTCCCGCTGTCGCAGGGGCTCGCGGTGCGCTCGCTCGACGGCCGCACGCCGTTGCCGCCGCCCGTGATTCCCGCGTATGCGCATCCCCGCGTCGACCCGACAGGACACTGACATGACGAATTCGATTCGCTTCGACGGCGGCACCGCCGTGATCACCGGCGCGGCCAGCGGCATCGGCAGCGGGCTCGCACGCCACGCGGCCGCGCTCGGCATGCGCATCGTGCTGGCCGACCTCGACGGGGCGAAGCTCGGCGCGTTCGCCGCGACGCTCGACACCGACGTGCTGTGCGTGCCGACCGACGTCAGCCGCCCGGAAGCCGTCGACGCGCTGGCCGACGCCGCGTGGCAGCGCTTCGGCGGCGTCGACCTGCTGTTCAACAACGCGGGCGTGATGGCGACCGGCTTCAGCTGGGAAATCACGCCGGAACGGTTCGAGCGCAGTTTCGCGATCAACGTGCACGGCGTGATGAACGGGATCCGCAGCTTCGTGCCGCGGATGCTCGAACGCAACGTGCCGGCGCGCATCGTCAATACGGCGTCGGTCGGCGGGTTCCTGCCGAGTCCGTTGATGTCGCCTTACTCGGCGACGAAATTCGCGGTGGTCGCGCTGACCGAATCGCTGTACGGCGAGCTGAAGATGCTCGGCGCGCCGGTCGGCGTGTCGCTGCTCGCGCCGGGCCCGGTGCAGACGGGCATCTTCAACGACCCGTTCGGCGCCGCGCACGACCGGCCCGAGGTGCAGGGCTTCGTCGAGACGATGCGTGCGATGCTGAACGCGCACGGGCTCACGCCCGACGCATTCGCCGCGCGGGTGTTCGACGGCATTCGCGACGGGCGCTACTGGCTGATTCCGCAACCGGAGACCATCGACGGCGCGCTGCAGCGGCGCACCGCGGACATCCTCGCCGCACGCGATCCGTCGCTGCCGTCGTCGTGATGCCGTGATGCGGGCCGGTCGACCGACGCGGCCGGCTCACGCGGCGTTACATATGCGTGCCGTGGTGCGTGCGGCCGCTCGGGTCGCCGCCGCGATCGGGCGGCGTATTGTTCTGATCGATCTTGGCGAGCAAGAAGCCGGCGTGCGGCGGTGCGGCGGGCGAACGGCGGGCGGCCTGCGCGACCGGGTCGTGCGGCGACGTGGCGGGAAACCCGGATGACGTCACGCCCGGTTGAGCGAACGCCGAGAGGGATGCTGCCGCGAGGGCGGCGGCGACGATCGCGTGCGTGTTCATGGTGACTCCTTCTTCACGACTGACTGCGGGGAAACGTAATCAGTCTAGGGCGCGAAACTTAACGCGCCGTGAAGGAGCGGCGGCGCGTGGATGACAGGATGTTCATGATCGTCACCCGCGCGCCGCGACGCTCATGCGGAGGCGGACACCAGCGCGCAGAAGTGCTCGAGATCGACGTTGCCGCCGCTGATCACGATGCCGACGCGCTTGGCCTTCAGTTCGTCCTTCATCCGGCGCGCGGCCGCGAACGACAGGCAGCCGGTCGGCTCGACGACAATCTTCATACGGGTCGCGAAGAAGCGCATGCAGTCGACCAGTTCCGCGTCGGTCGCGGTCAGGATGTCGTCGACGTCGCGCCGCAGGATCGGGAAGGTCAGGTTGCCGAGGTGCTGCGTCTGCGCGCCGTCGGCGATCGTGCGCGGCGTATCGATATGGACGATCGACCCGGACCGGAACGATTGCTGGCCGTCGTTGCCGGCTTCCGGCTCGACGCCGTACAGCTTCGCGTGCGGCGACAGCGCGCGCGTCGCGAGCGCCGTGCCCGACAGCAGGCCGCCGCCGCCGAGCGGCGTGAACACGGCGTCGAGCGGCCCGACTTCGTCGAACAGCTCCTTCGCCGCCGTGCCCTGGCCCGCGATCACGTCCGCATGGTCGTACGGCGGAACCAGCGTGAGCCCGTGCTTCTCCGCGAGTTCGCGGCCGATCTGCTCGCGGTCCTCGGTATAGCGGTCGTAGGTCACGACGTTGCCGCCGTAGCCGCGCGTCGCGGCCATCTTCGCGGCCGGCGCGTCCTGCGGCATCACGATCGTCGCCGGGATCCCGAGGATGCGCGCCGACAGCGCGATCGCCTGCGCGTGGTTGCCGGACGAGAACGCGACGACGCCGTTGCGGCGCTGCGTCGCGTCGAAGCGCGACAGCGCGTTGAACGCGCCGCGGAACTTGAACGCGCCCATGCGCTGCAGGTTCTCGCACTTGAAGAACACCTGCGCGCCGAGCGCTTCGTCGATCGTCCGCGACGTCATCACGGGCGTGCGGTGGGCGTGGCCTTCGAGCCGTGCCGCGGCGGCCGCGACGTCGTCGTAGGTGGGGAGGGTCGGAGTGGTCATGAGTCGCTCGTCGGAAGAGTCAGTCAACAGGTCGGCAGGGCACGCCGCCGGCGCGCGTCCGCCTCACGGATCATTTCGCATCGTTGTATACGGTCGCGCGCGACACGCCGAGGTGCTGCGACACGATTTCCATCGCGCGGCGCACCTCGAGGAAGCCGTCCGCCTTCAGCATCTGCATCAGCTCGCGGCGCTGGTCGGTCTTCAGCTCGCGCGGCGTGGTCGCGAGGCGCGTCGCGAATGCATCGATGCGCTGCCGGATCGCGTCCGCGCCGGCCGGGTCGAGCGTTTCGGCGACCGGCGCGCCCTCGGTGCTGCAGAACTGGTTCAGCATCCCCTGGAAGCCGCGGAACAGCGTGACGTCCGCGTTCAGGCACAGCGCGGCCACGTAGCGGCCGCTCGAATCCTTGATGCCGATCGACGTGCTTTTCGCGGTGCGGCCGTCGGCGAAGCGGTTCGCGTAGTTCGCGAGCACCTGCGGGAAGTCGTCGTCCTCGATGCGGGCGAGCCCGAGTTCGGTCGCCGGATCGCCGATCGCGCGGCCCGACAGGTTGTTGTGGATCGCGAGGATCGCGTGCTCCGGCGTGCGCAGGTCGTGCACGACGACCTCGGTGAACGGCGCGAACATCGCGCCGAGTCCTTCGGCGATGCGCAGCACCTGCTCGATCAGCGACGCCTGTTCGGACTGCAGCGTCTGGCGGGGCGGGGTCATGCGTTTGCCTGGAGTGCAGGGGCGTCGGCCGTTTCCGGCCGCGTGATGTCGGCCAGCAGCGGGCGGGTGATCCGCACGTAGTCGGACGCGTCGAGCACGACCGACCGATCGAGGCGGCCCGCGTTGAATGCGATCTCGTCGTTCAGTTCGATCAGCGCGGGATCGACGACGAGCGTCACGTTCGCGTCGAACACGAACGGCGGCACGGCACCCATCACGCAGCGCGTGACCGTGGCCGCGAGTTCGGGCGGCGCGAGCGTCGCCTTGCGGCGGCCGAGCGCGTCGGCGACCTTGCGGAAATCGATCTTCAGGTGGCCGGGGATCACCGCGAGCGCGGTGGTGTCGCCACCGTCCTTGAACGTGCAGAGCATCGCCTTCGCGCCCTGCTCGGGACGCGTGCCGCGAATCGCGGCGATCACGTCGGATTTGCCTTCGGCCGGGTGATCCAGCACGCGGAACCGCGCGCCGGAAGTATTCAGCAGCGCGCACAGCGCGTCGAAAACGGGGTAGTCGCTCATGTCGGTGCGGGCAGGAGGGGGCGCGTCGCAGCACGCGGGGACGGCGCCTTTCGCTGTGCCGTCGATGAATTGTCCAAGTATAGACGTTTTGTCATGTGTGTGGCAAAAGCCCGCGAATCATGGATCGCGATGTTTGTCCGCCCACCAATTGCCGAAAGGCCGTTTCATATCGCGGGATGCTCGCCGAATTTCCGCCCCGCGGTCTTTCCGCCGCTTGAAAACCGGTTTTGCATCGCAAAAACACGCGTCTATCTCATTGAAAAACAACAGAAATTTATATCTTATGTCTTATATAAGACTGCGTCGAAAGCGCGTCGACCGGCGTTACTATTGAGTCCATGCAGTTCGCTTCGTCACACGGAGCGGGCAGGCTGAACCCTTTACTCAAATGCGCTTCGTTCCCAGGAGATTGACATGTCCCAATATCAAGACGACATCAAGGCAGTGGCTGGCTTGAAGGAAAACCACGGCAGCGCGTGGAATGCCATCAGTCCCGAGTATGCCGCCCGCATGCGTGCCCAGAACAAGTTCAAGACGGGCCTGGACATCGCGAAGTACACCGCGAAGATCATGCGCGCCGACATGGCCGCGTACGATGCCGATCCGGCCAAGTACACGCAGTCGCTGGGTTGCTGGCACGGCTTCATCGGCCAGCAGAAGATGATCTCCATCAAGAAGCACTTCAACAGCACCGAACGCCGTTACCTGTACCTGTCGGGCTGGATGGTCGCCGCGCTGCGCTCGGAGTTCGGCCCGCTGCCGGACCAGTCGATGCACGAAAAGACCTCGGTCAGCGCGCTGATCCGCGAGCTGTACACGTTCCTGCGCCAGGCCGATGCGCGTGAGCTCGGCGGCCTGTTCCGCCAGCTCGACGCCGCCGAAGGCGCTGCGAAAGCCGCGATCCAGGAAAAGATCGACAACCACGTGACGCACGTCGTGCCGATCATCGCCGACATCGACGCCGGTTTCGGCAACGCGGAAGCGACCTACCTGCTGGCCAAGCAGTTCATCGAAGCGGGCGCATGCTGCATCCAGATCGAGAACCAGGTGTCCGACGAGAAGCAGTGCGGCCACCAGGACGGCAAGGTCACCGTGCCGCACGAGGACTTCCTCGCGAAGATCCGCGCGATCCGCTACGCGTTCCTGGAACTGGGCGTGGACGACGGCATCATCGTCGCCCGTACCGACTCGCTCGGCGCCGGCCTGACCAAGCAGATCGCCGTGACCAGCACGCCGGGCGACCTGGGCGACCAGTACAACGCGTTCCTCGACTGCGAGGAACTGTCGGCCGACCAGCTGGGCAACGGTGACGTCATCATCAAGCGCGACGGCAAGCTGCTGCGTCCGAAGCGCCTGCCGAGCAACCTGTTCCAGTTCCGCGCCGGCTCGGGCGAGGCACGTTGCGTGCTCGATTGCATCACGTCGCTGCAGAACGGCGCCGACCTGCTGTGGATCGAAACCGAAAAGCCGCACATCGCGCAGATCGGCGGCATGGTCAGCGAAATCCGCAAGGTCATCCCGAACGCGAAGCTGGTGTACAACAACAGCCCGTCGTTCAACTGGACGCTGAACTTCCGTCAGCAGGCGTACGACGCGATGAAGGCAGCGGGCAAGGACGTGTCGGCATACGACCGTGCGCAGCTGATGAGCGTCGAGTACGACGAGACGGAACTGGCCAAGCTCGCCGACGAGAAGATCCGTACGTTCCAGGCCGATGCATCGCGTGAAGCAGGCATCTTCCATCACCTGATCACGCTGCCGACGTATCACACGGCTGCGCTGTCGACCGACAACCTCGCGAAGGAATACTTCGGCGACCAGGGCATGCTCGGTTACGTGGCCGGCGTGCAGCGCAAGGAAATCCGCCAGGGCATCGCGTGCGTCAAGCACCAGAACATGTCCGGCTCGGATATCGGCGACGACCACAAGGAATACTTCAGCGGCGACGCAGCGCTGAAGGCGGCGGGCAAGGACAACACGATGAACCAGTTCTGAGCACCGTCGCAATCGAAGCAGAACGCCAACCCGTTACGGGTTGGCGTTTTTTTATTTATCCGCGCGATCGCCGCGCGTTATCCACGCACCGCCTTCACGACGTACTGGCTCGTCGGCACCACGTCGATCTTGTCGAAATCGATGAAGCGTCCGCAGCTGTCCATCATCTCGGCGACGTTGCGCTGGAATTTCCCGTCATCACCGACCGCATCGAAGAACGCATGCGGATCGGTCATCGCCGCGGCCGGGAAGCACTCCTCGACAATCGCGTCGTAGCCGGGCGCCGCATGCGTGAGCGCGCGCACGACCACGTTCTGCACGTACAGGAAATTGTCCTGCGTATCGATCGCGACGCGCGTGTGATGGCCGTGCCACACGTCGAGCCACGCTTCGCGCGTGAGACGCGGCGGGCGCTTCAGGAACGCGAGCTGCGAGAAGCCGCTCGTGCGCTCGCCGGGGCGCGCCGGAAAGCGCGTGTTCGGAATCGGCTGCGACTCGGTGACGAGATACGCGGCCATGTGCGGGACGACCGCACGCACCGCGTCGTCGAACGGCTGGCGGAACATCGCGTTCGCGCTGTCGATCCATACCGCGACGATCCCGTCGATGCCCGGGTGCGTGTTGGTCTGCTTCAGGCCGGCGGCCGGTGCGACATCGGCATCGGCGACGTTGACCTGCACGCCGTGCGCGCCGAGCGACAGCAGCTGGTCGGCGAGCTGCGCGCGCACGCCGCGGCTCCACGGCTCGGGCGCGGCCTGCGCATCGCGCCACAACACGTAAATGACTTTTTCCATTGCTCCAGCTCCAGGGGGAATGACAGGATCGGCGGCACCGCCGCCGGGTTTCAGGCAGCGCTGACGGCCGAACCGGTCGAGTCGGTGGAATGGGCCGCGTCATGCGCGCCCGGTGCGAAGCGGTTCGCGGTCAGCGTGAACGACGGCGGAATCGGCGACGTGACGGTTTCGAACAGCCGCTCGTGGCGCGTCGCGTGAATGCGCCACACGCCGTCGCGCTTCACGTACTGGTCGTCGTAGAACGCGGCGCCGTGCAGCAGGTAGTCGTCCTCGAGATTGATCGCGTGATCCTCGAGAAACCACACGCCGCATGCGTGATCGGCGGACACCAGCGTGAGCTCGGGGTGATGGCCGTGGTGCATCGTCAGGAAGGTCGGCTTGCCGATCAGCTCGCGCAGGCTCGACACGAATGCGTCGCGGCCGTCGTACGCATAGCGGCCGCCGTACAAACGCGCTTCGCAGTCCTCGGTCAGGCATTGCGCGAGCAGCGACCAGTCGTGCGTGTCGACCGCGCGGAAATACCGGTATTTCAGCTGGCGGATCTGCTCGTATTCGTGGAGCGTGCGGGTCGTCTCGTCCATCGCCATATCTCGTGGTGGTGTCGTCCGATGGTAGGAACGAAGCCGCCTGCGTCACATCGTCTGTTCGGACGAACGCCGCAACCGCTGCGTTCACGTCCGTCGATACGGATCGTCGAGTTCATCCAAACAGGTGATGGCCGGCATCTCGTGCGCCTGTAACGTGGCGTCGACGCGGCTTCGATCCGCGCACACGAGATCAAGGAGACGGCATGACCCCGATCGAACGAATGGAAGTGCGCGTGCGCAGGCTCGAGGACGCCGACGCGATCCGCCGCCTGAAGGCCCGCTACTTCACGTGCTGCGACCGGAAGGACCCGCAGGGAATGCGCGACTGCTTCGCACCCGGCACCGTGCACATCGACTACGGCCGGATCGGCACGTTCGACCACCGCGACGCGCTCGTCGACGTGTTCGAGCGGCTCGGCTGCCACCCGCACATCGTCGAGATGCACCACGGCGTGAATCCCGACATCACCGTGCTCGACGACACGCATGCGCACGGCACGTGGGGCCTGCATTACCAGATGCTCGACACCCGCGCGCACACGCTCACGCAGCTCGGCGCGACCTATGACGACGAATACCGGAAGGTGGACGGCGAATGGAAGATCGCGGCCACGCGCTGCGTCGTCACGTCGACGCTGTCCGCCCGCTACGACGGCGATGCGCCGGGCGTGCTGTTCGCCGGCGCGCAGCCGCCTGCCGCGTGAGGGCGCGTACCACCCGCGTCGATTGAGAACACCCCCAGGAGACATCGAACATGACACAGAACCACGAGGCGCCGGTCGCCGTCGTGACGGGCGCGTCGCGCGGCGCGGGCAAGGGTATCGCGCGCGCGCTCGGCGCGGCCGGCATGACCGTCTACGTGACCGGCCGCTCGCAGCACGAAGGCGACGCACCGCTGCCCGGCACGATCCACGAGACCGCGCGCGAGATCGACGCGCTCGGTGGCCGCGGGATCGCGGTCGCGTGCGACCACGCGGACGACGCACAGGTGAAGGCGCTGTTCGAGCGCGTCGAGCGTGAAAGCGGGCGGCTCGACCTCCTCGTCAACAACGCGACCTGCCTGCACGACCAGCTGATCCTGCCGGGCCCGTTCTGGGAGAAGTCGCTCGAGCTCGTGAACATCCTCGACGTCGGGCTGCGCTCCGCGTACGTCGCGAGCTGGCATGCGGCGCCGCTGATGGCGAAGCGCCGCAGCGGGCTGATCGCGTTCACGTCGTCGTTCGGCGCGAGCTGCTACATGCACGGTGCCGCGTACGGCGCGCAGAAGTCCGGCGTCGACAAGTTCGCGAAGGACATGGCCGTCGACCTGAAGCCGTTCGACGTCGCGGCCGTGTCGATCTGGATGGGCCCGCTGCGCACCGAGCGCACGACGCGCGTGTGGGACGAGCATCCGGACCTGTACAAGGAATTCTCGCTCGTCGCCGAAAGCCCGGAATTCACCGGCCGCGTGATCCAGGCGATCCACGCAGATCCGCGGCGCATGGCGTTGTCCGGGCAGGTGCTGGTCGGCGCGGAAGCCGCGCTGCGGTACGGCATCGCGGATCTCGACGGCAAGCAACCGCCGTCGTATCGCGAATTGCTCGGCGGGCCCGTGCAGGCCCATCCGGCGATCGTCGCCTGAGGTGCGCGCATGGGCATCCTCGAAGGCAAGGTCGCGCTCGTCACGGGCGCGGGGCAGGGCGTCGGGCAAGGCGTCGCGCAGGCGCTCGCGGCCGAAGGCGCGCGAGTGGCCGTGGTCGGGCGCACGCGCGACAAGCTGGTCGCGACCTGCGACGCGATCCGCGCGCGCGGCGGTGTCGCGGAGCCGTTCGTGTGCGACGTGATGGACGCCGCGCAGATCGCGCAATGCGTCGATGCGGTCGTCGAGCGCTTTCGCGGCGTGCAGATCCTGATCAACAACGCGCAGGTCGTGCCGCTCGGCCGCCTGCTCGACGTGTCCGACGCGGATTTTCTCGCGGGCCTCGAATCGGGGCCGATCGCGACGCTGCGGATGATGCGTGCATGCCATCCGCACCTGAAGGGCGATGGCGTGATCGTCAATTTCGCGTCGTCCGCCGCGGTGCGCTGGGATGCGTCGGGCTACGGCGCCTACGCGGCGACCAAGGAAGCGATTCGCGCGCTCACGCGTGCGGCGGCATGCGAATGGGGCGCCGACGGCATTCGCGTGAACGCGGTCGCGCCGCATGCGCTGTCGCCGGGGCTGAAGGGCTGGGTCGACGCGCATCCGGACGAAGCCGCGGCGTTCTTCCGCACGATCCCGCTGGGGCGCGTCGGTGACTGCGAGCAGGACATCGGGCGCGCGATCGTGTTTCTCGCGAGTCGCGATGCCGCGTACCTGACGGGCGCGACGCTGCCGCTCGACGGCGGGCAGGCGTACTGGGGCTGACGGCGAACGCGCGACGGCCGCATCGCGGCATCGCCAATCGAGAGCCGGCACGCATGCGCCATTCCGCGCGTCGCGGCCGGCAAACCGGAATCGGAAAGCATCGAGGAGAGAACGACATGGGTCGACTGGAAGGGAAGGTGGCGATCGTCACGGGCGGCGCGCGCGGGATGGGCGCGGCGACATGCAGGCTGTTCGTCGAGGAGGGCGCGCGCGTCGTGATCGGCGACGTGCTCGACGCGCAAGGCGAGTCGCTCGCGCGCGAGCTCGGCGACGCGGCGCGCTTCATGCGGCTCGACGTGGCCGACGAAGCGAACTGGGCGCGCGTCGCCGATGCGACCGTCGAGCAGTTCGGCCGCATCGACGTGCTCGTCAACAACGCTGCCGTGCTGATGTTCGGCAGCATCACCGAATTGTCGAAGCGCGATTTCGAGCGTGCGGTATCGATCAATCTCGTCGGCACGTTCGTCGGCATCCGCACGGTCGCGCCGCGCATGATCGCGCAAAAGCGCGGGTCGATCGTCAACATTTCGTCGGTGGACGGGCTGCGCGGCGTGAATGCGCTGGCCGCCTACGTATCGAGCAAATGGGGCGTGCGCGGACTGACGAAGGTCGCGGCGCTCGAACTCGGTCACCAGGGCGTGCGCGTGAATTCGATCCATCCGGGCGGCGTGAACACGGCGATGTCGAACCCGACCGGCGCACAGCTCGACGAGGTCAACCGGCACTACACGCACGTGCCGCTGCAGCGCGTCGGCTTGCCTGACGAAATCGCGCGAGCGACGCTGTTCCTCGCCAGCGACGAAGCGTCGTACTGCAACGGCGCCGAGCTGTCCGTCGACGGCGGGATGGCGGCAGGCGCGTATTACCCCGGATTGCCGGGCGCGCCGTTTTGAGCGGTAGCGCACACAACGCATTCGCGACGGATGTTTGTGTACGCAACCTAATTCAGGGTTTGCCTGAGTAGCGAAAACGCGAATTCGGGCCGCGACCGTTCGGGTGCCTCGCATGCGAACGCGGCGCGCCGAAATTTCCGCGTTCGCGAAACCCTTGCCGGACGGACCTTCCAGCGGTTTCGTCCCCAAAGCGCACCTGAAGGCGCAGTAAAACGGACGTGCCGGCAAGCCGCATGCCGGTGCATCGTCACAGTTGTTTCTTGTTGCAACGCAACGCCCGCCCGATATCGGCGATGGTATGCTGGCCGGCATGGAGTTGTACGGCAGGTTGCTTGCATGGCGAAACTCGCGTTCGCACGTTCATACGAGACATCACATTCTCTCGCCCGCATCGCGGCATCGACACGCGCTCCGCTCGCGCGTCCCGCCTTGCGCGTCGCTTCAACCTGCGCTCCGATCGCATTCCCCATCTCGCGGGCCCGCCCCGCATCCCCCATCCCCGCCCGATAATCTGGAGACATTTCCATGTCGCAAAACTCCTTGGCCGAAGCGACGCACGGCCCGCTGATCGCTCCCCCGGCCTTCGTCAAGCATCGCAAACTGATCGACTGGGTATCGCGCATCGCGGCGCTCACGGAGCCCGAGCGCGTCGTATGGTGCGATGGCTCGCAGGAAGAGAACGACGCGCTGTGCCAGGCGATGGTCGACCAGGGCACGCTCACGCGCCTGAACCCGGCGAAGCGCCCGAACTCGTATCTCGCGCAGTCCGATCCGTCCGACGTCGCGCGCGTCGAGGATCGCACGTTCATCTGCACGCAATCGCCCGACGACGTCGGCCCGACCAACAACTGGATCGCGCCGGAAGAAATGCGCGAGACGCTGAACGGCCTGTTCCGCGGCGCGATGCGCGGCCGCACGCTGTATGTCGTGCCGTTCTCGATGGGGCCGCTCGGCTCGCCGATCGCGCATGTAGGCGTCGAGCTGTCTGACAGCCCGTACGTGGCCGTGAACATGCGGATCATGACGCGCATGGGCCGCGAGGTCTACGACGTGCTCGGCGACGACGGCGAATTCGTGCCGTGCGTGCACAGCGTCGGCCATCCGCTCGAGGCGGGCCAGAAGGACGTGCGGTGGCCGTGCAACCCGGTCAAGTACATCGTGCATTTCCCCGACACGCGCGAGATCTGGAGCTTCGGTTCCGGCTACGGCGGCAACGCGCTGCTCGGCAAGAAGTGCTTCGCGCTGCGCATCGCGTCGACGATGGGCCGCGACCAGGGCTGGCTCGCCGAGCACATGCTGATCCTCGGCGTGACGTCGCCGGCCGGCAAGAAGTATCACGTGGCGGCGGCGTTCCCGTCCGCGTGCGGCAAGACCAATTTCGCGATGCTGATTCCGCCGCAGGGCTTCGACGGCTGGAAGGTCACGACGATCGGCGACGACATCGCATGGCTGAAGCCGGGCCGCGACGGCCGTCTGTACGCGATCAACCCGGAAGCCGGCTTCTTCGGCGTCGCACCCGGCACCGGCGTGAAGACCAATCCGAACGCGATCTCGACGCTGAAGGAAAACGTGATCTTCACGAACGTGGCGCTGACCGAAGACGGCGACGTGTGGTGGGAAGGCCTGACCGATACGCCGCCTGCGAAGCTGACCGACTGGCAAGGCAACCCGTGGACGCCGGAAATCGGCAAGGAGACCGGCCGCAAGGCGGCGCACCCGAACTCGCGCTTCACGGCGCCGGCGTCGCAATGCCCGTCGATCGACGCGGACTGGGAAAACCCGGCCGGCGTGCCGATCGACGCGTTCATCTTCGGCGGCCGCCGTTCGACGACCGTGCCGCTCGTGACCGAGGCGCGCGACTGGGTCGAAGGCGTGTACATGGCCGCGACGATGGGCTCGGAGACGACTGCCGCGGCCGTCGGCCAGCAAGGCATCGTGCGCCGCGACCCGTTCGCGATGCTGCCGTTCTGCGGCTACAACATGAGCGATTATTTCGCGCACTGGCTGACGCTCGGCAAGCAGCTCGAAGGCGCGGGCGCAACGCTGCCGAAGATCTACTGCGTGAACTGGTTCCGCAAGGACGCGAACGGCAAGTTCGTGTGGCCGGGCTTCGGCGAGAACATGCGCGTGCTGAAGTGGATGCTCGATCGCCTCGAAGGCAACGGCGGCGGCGGCGAACATGCGTTCGGTGTGTCGCCGGCGTATGACGACCTGCACTGGGACGGGCTCGACTTCACGCGCGAGCAGTTCGATGCGGTGACGTCGATGAACGCCGGCGAATGGCGCGAGGAGCTGAAGCTGCATGCGGCGCTGTTCGACATGCTGAAGCTGCGTCTGCCGACCGAGCTGACCGATACGATGAAGAAGATCGAACAGCGCATCGGCGGCTGACGCACCGCATCGACGTCACGACGTGGCGGCATCGACGTCCCGCCGCCGGCATGCCTCGCCGGCGGCGGGACGTTGTCGTTTGTGCCCGGTTTCAGCGTGGCGCGTGCCGCGCTGGCCGTGTGCTTACGCGCCGCACTGCGCGACGACTTCGTCGACCGCGCGCTGCACGTCGCCGCGCCGGTAGCGCAGCAGCGCGAGATCGGCCGGATCCGGCTCGTACGACACGACGTTGCCGCGCCCCGTATAGATCGCGATGTCCGGCAGCAGCGGATGCTCCTGGTCGAGCGACGGCACCGGCCGCGGATTGCCGGCCGCGCGGAAGAAGGCCGCGAAGTAGTCGGCGAAGCTCAGGTTCTCGTCGCCGACGAGATAGGCCTTGCCCGATTCGCCGCGTTGCAGCGCGCCCCAGATCGCCTCCGACAGCGATTGCGTCGAGATGAAGTTGCTGCCGCCGGCCGGCCCGTACACCGGCAGCCCGGCGAGCTTGCCCTGCGCATAGCCCGTGTATGCGGCGAACATCTCGTTGCGCAGCCCCGGCACCGACCCGACGACGAACGGCGCATTGACGCTGCACACGGCGAACGACGCCGACGCGAGCGCGCGCACGCGTTCGTCGGCGAGATGGCGCGAGCGCACGTACGGCACGGTGTCGACGAGCGCCGGCGCGACCTGCGGATAGAAGCTGCCGACCAGCACCGCGCGCTTCACGCCCGCGTCGCGCGCGAGCGCGAAGAAGCGCGGCACCGCGGCGACGTTCGCGCGTTCCCAGTGCGCGGCTTCGTCGGTGCCGGGCGGCAGGTGGCGAATGTCGTTGCCGGCCGCGAACACGACCGCGTCGAACGGTGCGAGATCGTCGCGCGTGAAGTTGCCCGCCACGTAGTCGCGCAGCAGCAGGTCGAACGGCGCGAGCGCGCTGCCCGGCGCCGGCGGCTTGCGCGCGGCGAGCGTCACGTCGTTGCCTTGCGCGCGCAGATGCAAGGCGGTGTGGCCGCCGATGAGGCCGGTACCGCCGATGATCAGGATCTTCATGATGTCTCCGGTGGCGGCGCAGGTGCGCCGCTCGAATTGAACCGATGATTGAACGAATGAAGCCGCGCGGATCGACCGCGGCTCAGAAATTGAAGCCGTTGCCGGTGACGACCGGCAGGTTGGTCCAGAAGCCGTTCGGGTCGCGATACCAGCCGGCTGCGGCGAGTGCGCCGCCGTCCACGTGCAGCGTCGTGCCGGTGACCCACGCGGCGAGCGGGCTTGCAAGAAACAGCGCGGCGCCCGCGATGTCGCCGGCCGCACCGAAGCGTCCGAGCGGAATCCAGCGCGGAATGTGCTCGCGATGCTCGGCCGCGACCATCGCGCTGACCGGCACCTGCGGCGTCTCGGTGGTTTCCGGCGCGATCTGGTTCACGCGGATGCCGGCCGGCCCGAGTTCGAGCGCGAGGCTTTTAGTGAAGCCGGTCAGCGCGGCCTTGAACGACGCATAGACGGTGCAGTTCGGAATCGCGCGGAAGCCCTCGATCGACGACACGCCGACGATGCTGCTGCCCGCGCCGCGCTTGCGCAGCAACGGCAGCATCGCGCGCGTGACGACGAACACCTGGCGCAGGTTCACGTCGAACAGCCGCGCGATGTCGTCGTCGGTATGGTCGTCGAACGGCTTCGCGATCTGCAGGAAGTCGCCGACGTTGTTGACGAGCACGTCGAGGCCGCCGAAGCGCGCGTCGATGGTTCGCGCGAATGCGTCGACGGCGTCGCGGCGCGTGACGTCCACGGTGCCGACGAGCGCGTCGACGCCGGCGGCTTCGAGGGCCTGGCGCACGTCCTGCGCGCGTGCGGGGTCGCTTTCGGCCACCGCGACGCGCGCGCCCGCCGCGCCGAACGCTTCCGCGCACGCGCGGCCGATGCCTGCGCCGCCGCCGGTGACCAGCACGGACTTGCCGGTGAATGAAATCATCTGAACACTCCTTCGAACGGGAAAGCCGTGAGCCGCGTCACAGCGACGACACCAGCTGCGCGTTGTCGATCCGCAGTTCCGCGCCGTTCACGAAGCGCGATTCGTCGGATGCGAGGAACAGCACGAGATTCGCGACGTCTTGCGGATCGCACATGCGCGCCATCGGATCGTTGCCGATACCAAGTTCGGCCGGATCGAGGCCGGGCATCAGCGCCTGCGTCATCGGCGTCCAGATGCCGTCCGGGTGGATCGAGTTGCAGCGGATCCGGTAGCCGCTGCGCCTGCAGTGCACGGCGACGCTGCGCGCGAGCGCCGTCACCGCGCCTTTCGAGCCCGTGTACGCGCACATCATCGGCAAACCGCCGAGCGCGGCGACCGACGACATCATCACGATCGAGCCCGGCGTGTCGTTGTGCTTCATCGCTCCGATCGCGTACTTGCAGCCGAGGAAGTAGCCGTCCGCGTTCACGCGCAGCACGCGCCGCCACGTGTCGAGGCTCGTGTCCTCGATCGAGCCGGCCGGGCAGATCGCCGCGTTGTTGACGAGTACGTCGAGGCGGCCGAAGCGCTCGAGCGTCGACGCGATCGCGTGCCGCCAGCCGTCCTCGTCGGCGATGTCCTGATGCACGAACAGCGCCGCGTCGCCGATCTCGCGCGCCAGCGCGCGGCCTGCGTCCTCGTCGATATCGGTCAGCACGACACGCGCGCCTTCGGCGGCCAGCAGCAGCGCATCCGCGCGGCCGACGCCGCTCGCCGCGCCGGTGATCAGCGCGACCTTGTTTGCGACTCGATTCATGGTCGGTCGTGTTCCGTTGTGGTTGAAGGAAAGGCGCTCGCTCATGCGGCACCCGGCGCACGGCCGGCCTTGACCGCGTCGAGCGCGGCCGTGCCGTAGATCCGCGCGATCGTGTCGTCGACGCGCGGGTTGGTGCGCAGTTCGTGACCGCCGTCGACCGCGAAGCTCTGCCCGGTGACCCAGCCCGACTCGGGGCCCGCGAGATAGCGCACCGCCTGCGCGATCGCGTCCGGTTCGCCGAGCGTGCCGAGCGGAATCTGTTCGAGGAAGCTGTCGACCAGCGCGGGGTTGTCGAACATCGGCGCGGTGGCTTCGGAGCGCGTGAGGCCCGGCCGCACCGCGTTTACGCGGATCTTGGCGCCGGCCAGCTCCTCGGCCGCGCCGCGCACCAGCGCCTCGAGCGCGGCCTTCGCGGTGCAGTACGCGGTAAGCCAGCGGAAATTGATGTGCGCGGCCGTCGACGAGATGCAGACGATCGTGCCGCCGCCGCTGTCGGCGAGCCGCGGCGCGGCGCGGCGGATCGCGGTGAACGCGCTGTGCAGGTTCAGGTCGATCTCGGTGCGGAAGCTGTCGGCGTCGTGCATCAGCAGCGGCCGGAACCCGGCGCCGCCGACGGTCGGCACGACGATGTCGAGACGGCCGTCGAGCGCCCACGCGGTATCCAGCGCGGCCTGCAGGTCGCCGTCGTCGCACGCGTCGCCGGGGTGGATCGCGACGCGGCTGCCGGGCACCGCGTCGGTCAGGTGCCGCTGCGTGCGTTCGAGTGCGTCGCGGCGGCGGCCCATCAGCACGACGGCCGCACCGTCGGCGGCGAGCGCCTGCGCGCATGCTGCGCCGATGCCGCCTGCGCCACCGGTGACGAGCGCGGTGCGGCCGGCGAGGGGAAGGGAAGCGCGCATCGTTCAGCCCTCCAGCGGCAGGTCCTGCGACCAGTCGACGTGCAGCGTGCGCGCGGCGAAGCGCCACGTGCCGCCGTCGAACACACAGCGGTCGCGATAGCGTAGCCCCCAGTCGAGCTTGCGCTTCACGCCGTCGCGCACGTACACGTGGCACGCGACGCCGTAGGTCTCGACCGCGGCCTCGCCGCCATCGAGCGTGACGAGTTGGTTGTGCACGTGATGCTGGGTCGTCTCGTAGCGCTCGATCACGCTCATCCCGGCGACGATCGCGTCGCGGTCGTCGAAGCGGAAACCGGGGCCGTCGAGCTGCGCGTCGGCGGTGAAGAGGGTGGCGAGGCGCGGCCAGTCGCGCCGGTCGACGGCTTGCGCGTAGCGGCAGGCGAGTTCGTACAGCGCGTGGCGGGGATTCGAATCG
The DNA here is from genome assembly GCF_003853425.1 of Burkholderia sp. Bp9140. NCBI lineage: Bacteria > Pseudomonadati > Pseudomonadota > Betaproteobacteria > Burkholderiales > Burkholderiaceae > Burkholderia > Burkholderia sp. Bp9140. Next base: position 93,743 of record NZ_QTPQ01000003.1, on the reverse strand, counting down.
GTCATGCGTACTCCCGTGAATGAACGGAAAGACCCGGCCGCGCCGCGAGCGCGGACACGGCGGCATTGCGACGTCGACGCGCAGGTTCGCATCGGACCGATCGATCCTCATCATCCATACGGAGCAGGGTGAGGATCGGGGAAAACACCGTGATCGACGGCGTCGCATCGCCCGATGGTGCGATGCGGCGACGAAGGTGCGGCATTCGTCCGACGATGGCATGGCCAATCGCGACCGGCCGCGGCAGGCAGTTTCCGGATCCGTCCGGCGGCTCGATCATGGCGGGTTGCTGCGACGCGGCACGTCGCGCGAAGCCCGCTTCGTGTTTGCCCCTAATCGAAATGGACGATGGCCGGCGGGCCGGCGCTGGCTACCGTGCAGTCATCCGGTGCCGCCGCCTGTTTGCCTGTGGCCAGCACGCCGGACACGAACCGCGACAGCGGCCAACCGGAGGGGACGACGATCATGAGACTGACGACTCGCAAGCTGTGCGTACTGGCGACGGGCACGTTCGCGGCCATGGCGATGGCGCGATACGGAGCCGATCAGGTCCCGTCGCCGCCGTATGCGGCCGGCATCCTCCAATGCCGTTCGGTCGACCCGAACGGCCTGCCGACCGGTTGCGTGCCGATCGATCCTTCGCACTTCGGCTTCGCCGCGTTGCGCGGCATGTAACGCGGGCGCGGCCGCTTCGACGTCACTGCGACGCCGCCTCGAAGCTGTCGTGCGGCGGCGTCCGGACGGACGGCCCTGGTCGAGCGCCGCGATACACGCGCTGCGTGTCGCCCGGCGCGTGCGGGCTGCCCGTCCGGTTTCCGGTTGTCGTTCGACTTTCCCGCCCACGACACCGAGCGCGCCTCGCATGCGCCCTCGAGCGTTCGCATCGGCCACGCGCCGCTGTCCGTGTCGGGCTGCCTGCCCGGCGGTGCAGCGCCCCGGCCGCCGCCTTTCACCGATTCCCTTCACCCCGACCCATTGGCCACATGTCATCCGACTATTCCCTGACCCGCCCCCTGAACGTCCGCGACGTGCATCGCTGGGACGCAGAACACGACGTCGTGATCGTCGGCTTCGGCGCGGCCGGCGCATGCGCGGCGATCGAAGCCGCGGGCGCCGGCGCCGACACGCTGATCGTCGAGCGCGCGTCGAGCTACGGCGGCACGAGCGCGCTGTCCGGCGGCGAGATCTACCTCGGCGGCAGCGGCGGCACGCCCGCACAGCGGCAGGCCGGCTTCAGCGACGACACCGAGGACCTGTACCGCTACCTGATGCTCGCGGGCGGCCGTGACGCGGACGAAGCGAAGGTGCGCCTCTATGCGAACGAAAGTCTCGCGCATCACGACTGGCTTGTCGCGCAGGGCCTCACGTACAAGAACACGTTCATCGCCGAACGGATCGTCGAACCGGAAACCGACGACTGCCTGATCTGGTCGGGCAGCGAGGAAGCCTGGCCGTTCAGCGAGGCCGCGAAGCCGTGCCCGCGCGGCCACACGCCGCAATGGCCGGGCTGGGGCGGCGGGCAGATGCTGATGCGCGTGCTGGCCGAGCGCGCGCAGGCGCTCGGCGTATCGACGCGCTACGACACGCGCGCACTGGCGCTGATCGTCGACGATGCAGGCGCGGTGCGCGGCGTCGTGCTGCGCGCGTACGGCGAGACGGCATGCGTGCGCGCGCGCCGCGCGGTGATCCTGTGCGCGGGCGGCTTCGCGATGAACCGCGACATGGTGCGCAGGCATGCGCCGCAGTTCCTGCGCTCGGACGAGCCGATCGGCAGCCCCGGCGACGACGGTTCGGGCATCCTGCTCGGCCAGAGCGCGGGCGGTGCCGCGATCCACATGGACCAGGGCTTCGTGAGCCTGCCGTTCTATGCGCCCGAATCGTTGATCCACGGGATCTTCGTGAACGCGCGCGGCCAGCGCTTCATCAACGAGGACGGCTATCACGGCCGCACCGGCCATCACGCGTTCCACCAGGCCGACGACCGGATCTACCTGCTGGTCGACCAGGCGGTCTACCAGGAGCCGCCCGTGATCGCGCGGATCGGCATCGCCGCGGCGGGCGAGACGTGGGAAGAAGTCGAGCGCGACCTGCGGATGCCGGCCGGCACGCTGACGGCGACCATCGACGTCTACAACCGCCACGCGGCCGAAGGCGCCGATCCGCTGTTCCACAAGGCGAAAAAGTGGCTGAAGCCGCTGATCGAGCCGCCGTTCGTCGCGCTCGATTGCCGGATCGATTTCGCGTTCTACCCGCATTTCACGCTGGGCGGGCTCGATACACGGCCGACCGGGCAGGTGCTCGACGCGGCGCGCGCGCCGGTGGCGGGCCTCTACGCGGCCGGCCGCACGACCTGCGGGCTGCCGCGCTGGGGCGCCGGGTACAGCTCGGGATTGTCGCTGGCCGATGCGACCTTCTTCGGCCGGCAGGCCGGCCGTCACGCCGCGCGTGCGGCGAGCGAGGTGTTGCGCAGCGCCGCGTAACGTTGCGCTGCTTTGTGCGGAAAACGACGCCGCCCCGGGCAACCGCGTTGCACCGGGGCGGCGTCGTTGCAGGCGAACGTCAGGTGGTCGTCAATGAGCCGTCAGCCGAGATCGAGCGCGTGCGTCAGGTCGCCCGGCGGCGTTGCGCCGCGCGACGCGAACGCCTTGTCGCGCGCGGCGACGCCGTCGAGCGGCGCGAGCCCGTGCACGCGGCTGATGAAGCGCAGGATCGAGTTCGTGTCGTACATCGTGTGATCGACGTAGCCCTGCTTCGCGAACGGCGAGATCACGAGCGCCGGAATCCGCGAGCCGGGGCCCCAGCGATCGCCGGCCGGCGGCGCGACGTGATCCCACCAGCCGCCGTTCTCGTCGTGCGTCATCACGATCACGGTGTTCGCCCACTGCGGGCCGCGCCGGATGCGCTCGATCACGTTCGCGATGTGCCGATCGCCGGATTCGACGTCCGCATAGCCCGCGTGCATGTTCAGGTTGCCCTGCGGCTTGTAGAACGTGACGGCCGGCAGGCGGCCTGCGTCGATGTCGGCGATGAAGCGGTTGGTCGACGGTTCGTCGCCGAGGCCTGCGTCGCGCAGGTGCTTGCGGCGTGCGTCGGTGCCCGGCGCGTAGTTCGCGAAGTAGTTGAACGGCTGGTGGTGGTACTGGAAATCGGGCACGGTGCCCGTGTCGCGGTGCTCGAGCGCGTACTGCCACGCGCCGCTGTACCACGCCCAGTCGACGTTCTTCTCCGACAGGCGGTCGCCGATCGTCGCGTAGCCCTGCGGCGGCATCACGCGATGGTCGGCCGGATCGGCATACGCGGCGTTGCCCGGATCGGCCGGCGGCACGTAGCTCGGCTGGTACGGCGGCGCCATCGTGTTGACGCCGTAGCCGTCCGGCGTCAGCGGGCCGTCGACCGCGAACTTCGGCGGGCCGTCGAGCGCGGACGCCGGCGAATCGGCGGCGAGCGCCAGCCGCGTGCCGGCCGGATCGTCGCCGTCGAGCTTCGACAGCAGCTTCACCGCATGCGGATGCCGGTGCGCGTCCGGATAGCGCGGCGGCTGCGCGGAGATCAGGAACAGGTGGTTCAGCCACGAGCCGCCGAAGGCCGCCATGAAGAAGTTGTCGCACAGCGTGTATTGCCGCGCGAGGCTCCACAGCCGCAGCGTGTCGGCGGAATTGCGGTAGTGGCCCATCACGAGGCCGCCGGAATCGGCCCACGCGGCGAACTGGTCGTTGCGGCCGCCGGCGATCTGCATCTGGTTCTGGTAGAAGCGGTGCCACAGGTCGCGCGTGATCACGCTGTTCGGCAGCGGCTTGCCCTGCGCGTCGGCGATCCGGAACGGCGCGTTCGGCAGCGTGTCGAGGTCGCGCTCGGCGATTGCGTAGCGCTTGCCGTCGACTTCCTGCGCCCGCGGCACGAGCCCGCCCCAGATCTTCGGCAGTACCGGCAGCGGCGTCTTGCCGTCGCGATCGAGCTGCCGCGCGTGCTCGGGCCGCACCTCGCTCAGCGGATATTGCACGCCCGGGAAATCGCCGTACAGGTTCGTGAAGCTGCGGTTCTCCGCATAGATCACGACGATGTGGCGCACCTGCCGGTGCAGTGCTTCGTCGAGCCGCAGATCGGCGGCGGAGCGCGGCGTGCTGCCCGGCGTGGTCTCGCAGCCGCCGAGCGCGACGCCCGCGCCGAGCGCGGCGAGGCCGCCGAGCATGCGGCGGCGGTTGGGATCAACGGGAAGGTCGTCGGGGCGATCGGGGATGTCGTTCACGTCGTGTGCTCCTCGAATGGGCGGTTGTCGTTCGATGCGCGGCCGCGTCGCACAGCCTGCCGCGACGAGGGGACGGGACGCAACAGCCGGCGTCGCGCGCGGGGGCGGCGATGCTGGTTGTCACAAAAATGTCACGAACGCGACTATAACGCGCACGGCGGCGTCGATGAAAGGTATTTGTCGGACGATGCGCGACGCGTGCGCGCGAACTAGACTTGAATCACGGGTGGCGCGTTACGGCGCGCTGTCCGCGCGAATGGCGCCCGGCGGCGCCTTCGCGGTGTCTTTCATGCGACGAAACGAGGCGACGATGGCGCGGATGCATTCCGGGTGCGCGTGGCTGCCGATGCCGCGCGCCGGTCGCGCGCGCGGGCACGCATAAGCGCGCGCCGCACGGCGTGACCGGCCGGCCCGATGCCATGGACAGGAAATTCGACTACGCAGGATTGCTGATCGCGGCGGGCTTCTTCGTGCTGTTCGCCGCGCAGTTGCTGATGCTGCGTCCGGCGTCGACGTTGATCGCGTACAGCGACTTCCATCGGCTCGTCGCCGCGCGGCTCGTCGACGATCTCGAGATCGGCGCGACGTCGATCACGGGCACGCTGACGATGCCGCAGGCCGGCGCGATGCTGCCGGCATCCGAAGCAGCGGCCGTGAAGGCGGACGGCGCGCCGTCGCGCTTCGCCACCAATCGCGTGACCGACCCGCAGCTGATCGACACGCTGACCGCCGCCGGCATCCGTTTTCACGGCACGTCCGACACCGGCTGGATCACGTCGCTCGCGTCGTGGCTGGTGCCGCTCGTCGCGTTCGTGTTCATCTGGAACCTGATGCTGCGCAAGCGTGGCGGGCTGCAGGATTTCACCGGGATGGGCAAGAGCCGCGCACGCGTGTACGTGCAGCAGGAAACCGGCATCACGTTCGACGACATCGCGGGCATCGACGAAGCGAAGGCCGAGCTGCAGCAGATCGTCGCGTTCCTGCGCAACCCCGATCGCTACCAGCGTCTCGGCGGCAAGATCCCGAAAGGCGTGCTCGTGGTCGGCGCGCCCGGCACCGGCAAGACGCTGCTCGCGCGTGCGGTGGCCGGCGAGGCGGCCGTGCCGTTCTTCTCGATCAGCGGCTCGGCGTTCGTCGAGATGTTCGTCGGTGTCGGCGCAGCGCGCGTGCGCGACCTGTTCGAGCAGGCGCAGCAGAAGGCGCCGTGCATCGTGTTCGTCGACGAGCTCGATGCGCTCGGCAAGGTGCGCGGCGTCGGCCCGATGTCGGGCAACGACGAGCGCGAGCAGACGCTCAACCAGCTGCTCGTCGAGATGGACGGCTTCCAGGCCGGCTCCGGCGTGATCATCATGGCCGCGACCAACCGGCCGGAGATTCTCGATCCGGCGCTGCTGCGCCCGGGCCGCTTCGACCGGCACATCGCGATCGACCGGCCCGACGTGAACGGGCGCCGCCAGATCCTCGGCGTGCACGTGAAGCACGTGAAGCTCGCGGCCGACGTCGACCTTGGCGAACTCGCGTCGCGCACGCCGGGTTTTGTCGGCGCCGATCTCGCGAACGTCGTCAACGAGGCCGCGCTGCATGCGGCCGAACTCGGCAAGCCGGCGATCGGGATGGATGACTTCGACGAGGCGATCGATCGCGCGATCACGGGACTCGAGCGCAAGAGCCGCGTGATGAACGCGCAGGAAAAGCTGACGATCGCGTATCACGAAGCCGGCCATGCACTCGTCGCGGAAAGCCGCGCGCACTGCGATCCGGTCAAGAAGGTGTCGATCATTCCGCGCGGCGTGGCGGCGCTCGGCTACACGCAGCAGGTGCCGACCGAGGATCGCTACGTCCTGCGCCGCAGCGAGTTGCTCGATCGCATCGATGCGCTGCTCGGCGGGCGCGTTGCCGAAGAGCTCGTGTTCGGCGACGTGTCGACGGGCGCGCAGAACGATCTCGAACGCGCGACCGCGATGGCGCGCCACATGGTCATGCAGTACGGGATGAGCGAGAAGATCGGGCTCGTGAGCTTCGACGACGGCGAGGCACGCACCGGCATCCCGGGGGTATGGCATGCAGGCGAGGGCCGCTGCAGCGAGCACACCGCGCGGATGATCGACGACGAGGTGCATGCGCTGCTGACCGATGCGCATGCGCGCGTCGCGGCGACGCTCGGCGAACGTCGCGACGCGCTCGAGCGGATCGCGCGGCGGTTGCTCGAGCGCGAGGTGCTCGAACGCGATGCGTTGCAGGCGCTGATCGACGGACGCGAGGAGCCCGCGTCCGTGCCGTCCATGACCGATCGCGCGCCGTGCGCGGGCGCGAATGCGCCGGAGCAGGCGTCGGCGGTCGAGCGCGATTTCGTCGCATACGGGCCGCCGCGCGAACCCGAGCGCTGAAGCGCGGATCGCGCGCGCAGCCGCGGGCGGCCGCGACCGGTCGCACCGTCGCTGCGATTCAACCTTGCCGGAGCGGTGTTGCGCCGGCCGTCCTGTTCCGCTTTCCCGTCCCGGAGTCGCCATGAGCGAGGCGCACGTATCGGTCGATGTCGCGCAGCATGCGCGTTTCAGTTTCGAAGTCACGTTTGCCGGCACCGATCTTTCGCCGGTGCTCACCGACGAACCGCCGCCGCTCGGCGCCGGGCGCGGTCCGAACCCCGTCCGGCTGCTGGCCGCGGCGGTCGCGAGCTGCCTCGCGGCGAGCCTGTTGTTCACGCTCGAGAAACAGCGCGCCGATCCGCAGCCGGTCACCGCGCATATCGACGTCGACATGGTGCAGAACGAGGCGGGTAGAGTGCGGGTAGGCGCGATGGCCGTGACGCTGTCGGTCGGCAAGGCGTGGGCCGATCTCGCGGCGGCGACGCGCGTGCTCGACCGGTTCGATGCCTATTGCGTGGTGACCGAGAGCATGCGCGAAGGCATTCCGATCTCGGTGGTGGTGCAGGACGTGAACGGCGCGGTGCTCGACCGCGAGCGGACCGGCGTGTGAGCGTGCGTCAGGACTCGGTCGCGGCGGCGACTTCCGCCGCTTCGGCGAGCGCGTCGAGAAAGCGCGTGCGCCACCAGTGCACGTCGGTCTTGCGCACGATCGCCATCAGCGCGTCGTGACGCTGTCGGCGTTCCTCGAGCGGCATCGTGAGCGCGCGCTGGATCGCCTGCGCGGTGCCCTGCGTGTCGTAAGGGTTGACGAGCAGCGCGGACTTCAGCTGCTCGGCCGCGCCAGCGAAACGCGACAGCACGAGCACGCCCGGGTCGGCCTCGTCCTGCGCGGCGAGAAACTCCTTCGCGACCAGGTTCATCCCGTCGCGCAGCGGCGTGACGAGCGCGACGCGGCTCGCGCGGTAGAGCCCCGGCAAGCGCTTGCGCGCGACCGTACGGTGGATGTAGCGCATCGGCATCCATTCGAGTTCGCCGTAGTCGCCGTTGATCGCGCCGCACAGGCTGTCCATCTCGCGCCGCAGGTCGTCGTATGCGCCGAGATCCTCGCGGCTCGGCGCGGCGATCTGGATCAGCGTCGCGCGGTCGCGGTTCTCCGGATACTGTTCGAGCAACTGCCGGAACGCGTGCACGCGCTGCGGCAGCCCCTTCGTGTAGTCGAGCCGGTCGACGCCGACGAGCAGCTGGCGGCGCGAATACTCGTCGCGCATGCGCTCGAACATGTCGATGCCGTCGCGATTCTCCGCGAGCGCCGCGAATTCGTCGACGTTGATGCCGATCGGGAACGCACCGGCCGACAGCGTGCGGCCGAACGCACGCAGGCGGCCGTCCGGCAGCCGCGCGGCGCCGGCTTCGGCTTCGACGTAGTGCTCGAAGTGGAGCAGGTCCGATTCGGTCTGGAAGCCGACCAGGTCGTACGCGAACAGCGAGCGCATCAGCCACTCGTGCTCCGGAATCGCGGCCATGATCGGCGGCGGCGGCATCGGAATGTGCAGGAAGAAGCCGATCGGATTCGTGCAACCCATCGCGCGCAGCTCGGCGGCGAGCGGAATCAGCTGGTAGTCGTGGACCCAGACGGTGTCGTCGGGGCGCAGCAGCGTGCTCAGCTTGCGCGCGAACAGCTGGTTCACGCGCCGGTAGCCGTCCGCGAAACGCCGGTCGAACTGTGCAAGATCGAGCCGGTAATGGAACACCGGCCACAGCACGTTGTTCGAGTAGCCGAGGTAGTACGCGTCGTAATCCTGCGGATCGAGATCGATCGTCGCGAGCTGGATGCCGCCGACGTTCTGGATCTGCACATCATCGCCGTGCGTGGGATGCTCGCCTTCACCGCGCAGCCTGCCGCTCCACCCGAACCAGACGCCGCCCGATTCCTGCAGGCTGTCTTTCACGGCCACGGCAAGCCCGCCTGCCGCGGCTTTACGGGGATCTGCGATGCGATTGGATACGACGACGAGTCGGCTCACCAGCTCTCCTGCGAATGGTTGGGGAAGGTTCGTGCGGCCAGGGCGCGAGGCGGACGCCACCATCGACGCGAGGCGCGATGGGGCCGCGATACGAGCGGACGGGAATCAGGGCACGCGATTCGCCGTTCGAACATGGAGTGCTTTTTTAAGCATACTCGTCATTCGGCTGATTTAAAAGTGCATGACCGGGTTGACATCCTCCCCCGCCTGAAGGCGGGAGATTCCTACCGCGTCTGAAACGATGATGCTTATCTCAGATCGCCTCGGTGGGTTCCTGCTTCACGGAGCGGCCCGACTGCACCAGCTCTCCACAGGCTGCAACGCGGTGTCCCCGCGCCAGTATGTTGATCGCACCGACCACATCGGCATGGTCCTCATGCCCGCACCCGACACAGCGGAATACGGCCTGCGTCTGCCGGTTTTCCGCGCTCACGTATTCGCAGACCGGACACGTGCGACTCGTATTGGCCGGCGGCACGGCGATGAGCCAGCCGCCGTTCCACGCCAGCTTATAGTCCAGCTGACGACGAAATTCGAACCACCCCTGATCGAGGATGGCTTTGTTCAGGCCGGACTTGGCCCGAACGTTTTTGCCCGGCGCATCGGGGCTGCCAGCCGCCGACCTCGACATGTTGCGTACCTGCAAGTCCTCGATGCACACCATCGCGTGGTTTTTGCTGATCGTGGTCGTGGCTTTGTGCAGGTAGTCGCGGCGAGCGTTGCCGATGCCGGCATGGATACGCTGGATGCGGGCCTTTGCCTTCTTCCAGTTGTTGCTGAACTTGACCTTTCGGCTCATCGCCTGCTGCGCGTGGCGCAGCCGGGCTTCGTGCCGCTTGAAGCTATTGAGCGGCGCGAGAAAGCTGCCGTCGCTCAGGGTGGCAAACCGTGCGATGCCCAGGTCGACGCCGATCGCGCTGGTGGCCAGTGGCACCGGCTGCGTGACTTCACGCGCGGTCTGAATCGACACGACCCATTTGCCTGCGTGTCGCGACACGGTGGCATTACGCACTTCGCCCAACACATCCCGACTGTTGCGATAACGGAGCCAGCCAAGCTTGGGCAGAAAGATGCGGTTGTTGACCTGATCGAGCTTGATCTGCTTCGAGTCGGGGTAGCGGAAGCTGTCGCTGTGCCCTTTCTTCTTGAAGCGCGGGAACGCCGCACGCTTGGCGAAGAAGTTCTTGTAGGCTCGCTCCAGATTCTTGAGTGCGTGTTGGAGCGGATGCACCGGGGAATCTTTGAGCCAGGGCGTTTCCGTGCCGTTGTGCCACGCCGTCAGGTGCTTTGCCATTGCCACATACCCGATGAACTTGCCGCCCGTCTCGTAGTTCTGCTTCTGCAACGCCAGCGCCTTGTTGAAAACGAACCGGCATGCCCCGGCGAAGCGGCGCATCTTGCGCTGCTGCTCACCGTTTGGCATCAGTTCGAACTTGAAAGCCTGGAGTCGTTGCATCGGGCCATTGTATGCTTGGCCTACAATCGAGAGTCAAGCCATTCGACGTGGTCGCCATTGCGTCTTTCTGATGCATGCGCATAGGGTCTTCGTGACCAAATACCGGCGCGACGTGTTCACCACGGAAATTCTGAACGACATGCGCGGCATTTTCGCCAGCGTATGCCGGGATTTCGAATCCGAACGGGTGGAGTTCGATGGTGAGGATGACTATGTACACCTGCTGGCGAACTACCCGCCCAAGGTTTCTGTGTCGTCGCTGGTGAACAGCCTCAAAGGCGTCTCAAGTCGCATGATCCGGCAGAAGCGCTACCCCAGCATTCGCAAAAAGTTGTGGGGCGGTGCGCTGTGGTCTCCGTATTACTTTGCCGGAAGCAGTGGCGGAACGCCTATCGAAATCGTCCGCAAATACATCGAACAGCAGAAAGCGCCGCACTCAGCCGCCGGAAAGGACGCCTACGGCGTCCGCGCTATCCGTCCCCACAACCGAATTCAACTTGACGCATCTGCCTGCCACAGATGGTTTGGGGCGCTGTTCCGGTGGCAATGAACGCGGGTTCTTGATGCACAGCCTCCTAGCGGTCAGTCCGGAAGGTTTGCCACTCGGCGTACTGGGCATGACGACGTGGGCGTGTCGCGAAGGAACCCAGGGCAGCGCCGCGCGGCGCAAGTCCGGGCCCATTCACGAGAAGGAAAGTATTTCAGATTCGGATAAAGGCTCGGGAATCACCGATGATTCTCGCGTTCATACGCGGATTTGGAAACCGATTTTTTGCCGGAATTTAATAAATTCGGGGCGGCCACTCAAATTGTCTGGTCATTGGTTTTTATTTGTGCGCGATTCGACTCCGTGAAACGGGCGTGCGGATCTTCGCCCGACAGAACCGGCCCGCGACCGCGCCGCGGGCCGTCCGGCGATCAGAACGTCGTGCGCAGGCCGGCCATCACGCTGCGGCCGCCTTCCGGCGCGAAGCCGCGCACGACCGAGGTCGCATAGCGGATCTCCTGGTTCGTCAGGTTGTCGCCGCGCAGATACGCGAGCCAGTGCGTCGCGCCGACGCGGAATTTGTAACTCAGCATCACGCCGAGCGTCGTATAGCCGTCCGTCGAGAAGTCGTTGTCGGGCACGCGGTGCTGCGACCACGCGTGCGTGACCTGCGCGCGTGCGCCGAACGGGCCGTAGCCGTAGTCGGCCGCGAGCGTCGCGCGCAGCGGCGCGATGCGCGGCAGCGGCTGGCCGGTGTCGACGTTGCGTGCATGCGTGTAGTCGGCGGTCAGTTCCAGGTCGACCGTGTGGCCGCGCCGCGAGAACGCGCGCCACTTGCCGTCGAGTTCGACGCCGTAGAACTCGGCCCGCACGCCGCGATAGATCGCTTCGTTGAGCGTACCGTCGGCGCCGGGCGCGACCGGCTCGCCGTCGTCGTTCACGACGCGGCCCGTGTTGTACTCGGCCAGGTAGTTCGAGAAGCGGTTGTAGAACACGCCGACGCTGCCGCGGTTCGGGCCGCTCGCGTAGCGCAGCGACAGGTCGGTCGACACGGCCTTTTCCTTCGACGCGTTCGGGTTGCCGATCAGGAACTGGCCGGTCGCATCGTGCGGCCCGTTCGAGTACAGCTCGTAGAAGGTCGGCGCGCGCTCCGTGTAGGCGACGTTCGCCGCGACCGACCACACGGGCGTCAGCGAGAACAGCGCGCCGGCCGATACGCTGCCGGCGTTGAAGTCGCGCGGCTGCGCGCCCGCGAATTTCTCGACGCCGGCCGGATCGGGATCGACCTTCACGTGCTCGAAGCGCCCGCCGAGGCTCAGCTTCAGCGCCGGGACGACCTGCCATTCCTCGAGACCGAACAGCGCGACGCTGTTCGTGCGCGTGGACGGCACGAGCATTTCGTCGCCGAGCGCCGAGAACGTGTTCTGGCCGAACTGCACGCCGATCGCGCCTTCGAACGGCCCGATCCTGCGATGCCGCGCCTCGATGCGCGCCTCGTAGCCGCGGTTGCGGAAGGTGGTCGCCGTCTCGCCGTTGTCGACTTCCTTGTGGCGATAGTCGGTGTACGCGAAGTCGAACTTCAGCTTCGTGAACGGGCCGCTCAGGTTGCGTACCTCGGACGCGAACGCGAGGCGTTCCTGGCGCATCCGCAGGCGCACGTCGTCCTCGGCGACGGAGCCGTAGTTCGACTCGTAGCCGCTGTACGACAGGCCCGCGAAACCGTCGGCCCACGTGTACGACGCGCCGAGCGCGCCGCCGTGCACGCGGCCGTCGCTGTTCGGTACGTTGCCGGACGGTTGCGGCGTGTCGGGCCCGTCGATCGCGCGTTGCTGGCTGCTGCGTGCGTAGCCGGGAATCCGCAGCTTGCTCGTTTCGCGATCGAAAGCGTCGACATGGAACGCGAAGCGGCCGTTGCCGCCCTCGACCTGTGCCGCGCCCGCCCGCACCGAGTTCGCGCCGCCGTAGCGCGCGTCGAGCGCGCCCGTCACGCCTTCGATCGCTTCGCGCGGAATCCGGTTGTCGATCGTGTTGACGACGCCGCCGACCGCGTTGCCGCCGTACAGCAGCGCGGCCGGTCCGCGCACGATCTCGACGCGTTCGATCGACAGCGGGTCCTGCGGCACCGCATGGTCGTACGACAGCGACGACGCGTCGTACGCGGCGACGCCGTTCTGCAGCAGCCGGATCCGGTCGCCGTCCATCCCGCGGATGATCGGGCGGCCGACCATCGGCCCGTAGGTGGTGGTCGACACGCCGGGCAGGCCGTTGAGCGTCTCGCCGAGCGAGTCGGCCTGGCGGCGCGTCAGCGCGTCGCCGGACAGTTGCGCGGTCGGCGCGATCAGCTCGGTGTCGCCGAGCGGGTTCGCGGTCACGAAGATCGGCGCGAGCGGCGTGGTCTGCGCCGGTGTCGACGGGGCGGGCGTATCGGCCTGCGCGTGCGCGACGGCGGCGAACAGCATCAGCGAAACGGGCGAGAGCGGGCGAAGCGGTAGACGAGGGAGGTCGCGCATGGTCGGTGAATCGTTGGAATCGGATCGGAAAGCGAGCCATGCGGGTCAAGGCTGGATACGATATATTGTTGCATCTGCGGCGCGTAGTGACCCGTTGGGAGATGACTCGGCGTAGCCCGGCCACCCGGATGGAACGGTTTCGGATGGACGAGGTCGCGAAATGATATGTTATATCATTTCAAATTCCAAGCGAAACGGCGGCGCGCCGCAGGGTTTCCGACAAATGGCTGAAATGGCTGCGAAAGCAGAGGCGGGCAGTCGAACCCGGACCGACGGCCTGCGCAACATGTCTCGCGATGAATCCGCCGCCGTCGCACGCGTTTCCTGCCCCGTTGATGCGTATCAATGCGTTCCGGTTTCGAGGCCGGATACTGGCCTGGTCATCGACCAGACAGGAGCGACCTATGACCCAGACCATGAAAGCGGCCGTGGTACACGCGTTCGGCGAACCGTTGCGCATCGAGGAAGTGCCGGTCCCGACGCCGGGCCCCGGCCAGATCCTCGTCAACATCAAGGCGTCGGGCGTCTGCCATACCGACCTGCATGCCGCCGACGGCGACTGGCCCGTGAAGCCGACGCTGCCGTTCATTCCCGGCCACGAAGGCGTCGGCATCGTCGCCGCAGTCGGGGCGGGCGTCACGCACGTGCGCGAGGGCGACCGCGTCGGCGTGCCCTGGCTCTACACGGCATGCGGCCACTGCGAGTACTGTCACACCGGCTGGGAAACCCTTTGCCACGGGCAGCAGAACACCGGCTACTCGGTCAACGGCAGCTATGCGGAATATGTGCTGGCCGATCCCGATTACGTGGGCCATTTGCCGGCACAGGTTGCGTTCGACGAGATCGCGCCGATCCTGTGCGCGGGTGTGACGGTCTACAAGGGCATTCGCGTCACCGACACGCGTCCGGGCCAGTGGCTCGCGATTTCGGGCATTGGCGGGCTCGGCCACGTGGCCGTGCAATACGCACGCGCGATGGGCCTGCACGTCGCGGCGATCGACGTTTCCCCGGCCAAGCTCGAACTTGCCCGGCAACTCGGTGCTCAACTGACGATCGACGCGTCGGTCGACGATCCGGCAACGATCCTCCAGAAGGAGATCGGCGGTGCGCACGGCGTGCTGGTCACGGCCGTGTCGCGCGGCGCGTTCGCGCAGGCGCTCGGGATGGTGCGGCGCGGCGGCACGGTGGCGCTCAACGGCTTGCCGCCCGGCGATTTCCCGTTGCCGATCTTCTCGACCGTGCTGAACGGCATCACGGTGCGCGGCTCGATCGTCGGCACACGGCGCGACCTGCAGGAATCGCTCGATTTCGCGGCGGATGGGCTGGTGCGCGCGCATATTCATCGCGACCGGCTCGGCAACATCAACGACATATTCGCGCGGCTGCGCGAAGGGAAGATCGACGGTCGCGTCGTGCTGACCGACATGCATTGACGCGCACTCGGGCACGCTGCCGCGACGCGGGGGACGTCGCGGCAGCGCGGGGCTCATGCGCGCATCACGGCGCGAAGAACACGTCGGTGCGGTTCGTCAGGTTGCCTGCGCTGGTCTGGACGAAGAACGGATGGAACGATGACGAGGGCCCCACGTCGAGCCCCTGGTAATCGCCGATGAAGAAGCCTCCCGCATTCGGCGCGAGCTTCATGTCGAACGGGCCGCCGACGCGCCGCTCGTCGGCGAACGTGGCGCCGGCGTCCTGCGAGATCTTGCGCCAGAACCCCGTCGGCAGCGTCGTCGTGTTGCCGGCCTGCAGGTCGCGGAAGTCGTAGTAGTTGACCATCACCGAGCCGGCGTTGTTGACGCGCACCGACGGATTGAACGCCGGGCGCCCGGTCGGCGTGTTCACCTGCAGCGGCGCGCTCCAGCTCGCGCCGCCATCCTTCGACGTCGACAGCGCGATCTCGTCGTAGTTGCCGCCGTTGAAGCGGCTGTCCTGCCACACGACGTAGAGCTGCCCGGACGCGGGATCGATCGCCGGCTCTGGAATGATGTCGCCGGTGCGCACGGGTTCGCCGGTGTTCGGATCGGTCACGCCGACCGTCTGCAGCCCGGCGATCACCTGCGGCTGCGTCCACGTCGCGCCGTCGTCGGTCGACTTGATGAACGCGACCTTGCCGGCCGCCTTGCTGAACGGCGGCTGGATCAGGTCGAAGAAGTTGTAGAGCGTGCCCGTCTTCGGATCGACGACGATCTGGTTGCCGATCGTCTGCTGGCGCGACGGCACGTGGACGATCACCTTCGCACGGCTCCAGGTCTTGCCGCCGTCAACCGTCTTCGAGAACAACGTCGGTCCGCGGAATGCGGCCGTGTGCAGGTTCGCGTACGGGTTGCCGTTCGGCAGCTCGAGGCGGTCCCACACCGCATACGCGGTGCCGGCCTTCACCGGGTTCGCCGTCACCGATTCCTTGTCGTTGAAAAACTGCGTCGTCGGCTCGTCGTTCGCGATCAGCACGGCGGGGCTGCTCCACGTCTGTCCGCCGTCGGTCGACACCGACGCCCCGACTGCATTGGCGTTGTTCGACTGGTTGAACGAGATCGACACCGAGTACGCGGTGCCGTCCGGCCCGAACGACACCCACGGATCGGACGCGCGTTCGTACTTGAGCCCGCCGGGCGCGCAGGCGCTGAACGGCTGCGGCGTGCGCGCCCAGGTCGCGCCGCCGTCGAACGTGTAGCCGGCGACGAGCCCGTGGGCGCCGCCGTTCGACCAGCGGTCCTGCTGCCACACGCCGATCATGTTCGTCGGGTTCGCCGGGTTGACCGAGAGCCACGGTTCGACCTCGGCATTGACGTAGTTCGTGCCGGGGCCGCCGATGGTGCAGGCGGCAAACGGGCTGGGGCCCGAAACGACCACCGGGTCGGCATGCGCCGCCGCGGTGGCGGCCATCGCCATCGCCATTGCGGCGGACAGGCGGGTGACAAGCAAGTGGGACACGATCGTGCGTCGCATGGACTGCTCCTCGTTGACGTGCGGCGGCGATGGCGCGGCACGGCGGCGCGACGCGCACCGGTACGCGGCGGCACGGATGCCGTGCACGCGCCGGGGCGGGTCGTTCAGGGGGCCGTTACGGTCATCGCAATCCGCGTGTGCTGGATGCCGCCAGCACGTCGGTCAAGACTCCTCTTCGTTTTCATTGCTTGTCGGGTGGGTCAGGCGATGCGGACCCGACAGGAAGGCCGGTCGGTGCATATGACGAATGCGTCGAAGTGGATTGCAATGTAGGCGACCCTATGCGGCGCGGGAGGTAATTTTTTGTAACAGAGCGTAGTCGGAAAGCGTTGCCGAAAAACGGTGCGCGCGGAACGCAAAATTTGCCGCGGCGCGTGCGCGCGAGACGAATCGGAAGCGCGAATCACAATCGCTTTCGATCATGACGATCGCGTCGCACCGTGTCGATGCGGCGCTGTCTGCTGCGATCGATGCGCTGCGCCGCCGGCGCGGTTCAGCGCTCCGCCGGAAAGCGTTCCTGCAATGCGTGCAGCCAGCGCGCGACGACGTCGAGTTCGTCGTCGGAAAACCCGTCGCACAGCTTGCCGTTCAGCTCGCGCAGCAGCACGCGCGCGCGCTTGAGCGCCGCGTGACCTTCGTCGGTCAGGAACAGGCGCGTCGCGCGCCCGTCGTCCGAATCGGCGTGACGCGCGAGCAGGCCGGCCTTCGCCATCCGGTCGGCGAGCCCCGTCATCGCGGACGGCGCCAGTTGCAATACCGTGCCGACTTCGCCGATCAGTGCGCCATCCTGCTTCGCGAGGCAGAACAGCACGCCGGCCTGCGCGGCACTGGCGCGCGCATCGGTCTCGGCCTTGCGGTCGACCCAGCGCTGCACGCGCCGCTGGCCGATGTTCAACAGGAAAAACAGTCGTCGGTGTTCGCTCAAGCTCGGTTCCCGGCAGCAATGGAAAGGGACGGACGGCCCGCCTCGCGCGGCGCATCGAGCGCCTGCGCGAGCCAGTCGGCGACCGCGGGCCACAGCACGGCGCCGGGCCGGCTGCGGAAGAAGCCCATGTGCCCGACCGGCCCGCTGCCTGCGGCGTGCGGATCGATCTGGCGGCGTTCGACGGCCGCCCGGGTCAGGTAGCTTACCAGCAGGTCGATCGCAGGCGGGTTCGCCCACGGATCGTCGTCGAAGCCGAGCGCGAGGATCGGCAACCGCTGCTTCGCGAAACGCTCGGCCGCACCGAGCGTCGGATCGTCGAAGAAGTAGCGCGGCAGCGTGGTCCAGCGGCTCCATTCGCGGAACACGCCGGCGGGGAGATCCTCGCCGAGCCCGAGCCGCTTGCCGGGCACGTAGCCGAGCAGCGCGGACGCGAGCGGGCCGAGCACGCGCAGGATCAGCCGCACCTTCAGCCGCTCCGCCGCGCGGGAAATCAGCCGCGTGCTGCCCGCGTGCGCGGCGACGAGCACGGCGGCGCGCAGGTGCGCGGTGCCGGCCGACAGCCCGATCGCGTGGCCGCCGACGCTATGCCCGACCGCCAGCAGCGGCAGCCCGTCGTACGCCTCGCGCGCCCACGCGGTCGCGGCGCCCACGTCGAGCTCGATCCAGTCGCGCATGCGGGCCGGCAGCGCGCTCAACCGCGCGGGCCGCGACGCGCCGATGCCGCGATAGTTGTAGGTCAGCGCCGCGAAGCCGCGCCCGGTCAGGAAGCGCGCGAAGCCCGCATACAGCCGCTCCGGCACGGCGGTTGCCGGATGGATCAGCACCAGCGCGCGCGGCGGCACGCCCGGCGACCACAGCGTGCCGTGCAGCGTATAGCCGTCGGCGGCGGAAAATTCGATGGGTTCTGAGCTCATCGCTGTCCTCGTTTCGGGTAATTATTTCGTATGCGAAATATAGTTCGCGATGTATTTCGCGTACGAAATATCTGTCGAGGAATCATTCGAACGGCGTCCCCGCAATCCGGCGGACGGCACTGTTTCGCGGCAGCGTTTCCATAAAATATTTGCATCTTTGCAAAGCAGAATATTGCGTTTGTCTCATGAAGCGGATCGACGTATCTTCACCGGTTCCATTCCGTCCGCCGGCCGTCGGGCCAGGCGGACCCAAGGGCGCCGTCGTCGCGCGGCTGCCCGCCAACCTCCGGGGAGATCACGTTGTTGAGCCGAATCGTTACGACGCTGCTGCTCGCGCTCGCCGCGCAGCCGGGCATCGCGAAAGACACCGTCACGCTGCGCGTCGGTGAACAGAACTACTTCAACATCCAGGCGTCGATGGAGGCGTCCGGCGTGTTGAAGAACCTGCCTTACACGATCGAGTGGAAGCATTTCCAGGCCGCCGCGCCCGTCGCGGAGAGCCTGAACGGCAACGCGATCGATCTCGGCTTCCTCGGCGATTCCGCGCTGCTCACGCTGGCCGCGCGCGGCGCGCCGGTGAAGGTCGTCGCGGTGTCGCGGCAGAGCCTCGATGGCGTCGCGATCCTCGTGCCGAAAAACTCGCCGGTGCGCACCGTCGCCGACCTGCAGGGCAAGACCATCGCCGTCTGGCGCGGCGCGTGGAGCCAGCAGCTCGTGCTGCGCGCGCTCGAGCACGCCGGCCTGCGCGCGGATTCGGTCAAGTACGCGTACCTGATGCCGATCGATGCGACCAACGCGCTCGCGAACGGCTCGGTCGACGCCGTGTCGTTGTGGGAGCCGTTCGTCAGCACGCTCGCGCTGCGGCAGGGCGCACGGCCCGTGACGACCGCGCAGGGGCTGATGCCCGCGCTCAGCTTCGTCGCCGCGAACGAGCAGGCGGCGACGGCCAGGCGGGCGGAGATCACCGATTTCCTGAAGCGCGTGGTGGCGGCACGCCAGTGGGTCGACAGTCATCCGCGCGAGTACGCGGACCTGTGGGCGAAGCGCGCGAAGCTCGAGCCCGACGTCGCATACCGCTGGCTCGACAATGCGCACCAGCGCGTGGGCCCCGTCGACGACACGGCGGCGAAGGATGCGCAGAACACCGCCGACTTCCTGCACAAGGCCGGCGTGATTCCGGCCGCTTACGACACGGCGAAGCTGCTCGACCGCTCGTATGCCGGTGCGTTCGCGGCACCCGTGCAGAAGACGGTCGCCGCGCAGTGACCGTGCCGTCGAGCCCGCCATTTCCGATTCACCGCCAGAACCACCAGAAGGACAGCCCGACATGCCCGTCGACATCATCGGCATGATCACCGCGACGCCCGGCGCGGAGGTCGACGTACCGGGCGGCGCCGCCGTCCAGCACGACTATGTGCGGCGCTTCGCGCAGGCGCACGAAGCCGCCGGCTTCGACCAGATCCTGGTCGGCCATTTCAGCAACGCGGCGGATGGTTTCATCGTCGCGTCGTTCGCGGCCGCCGCGACCGAACGCATCCGCCTCCTGCTCGCGCACCGGCCGGGGGTCATCGTCCCGTCGGCTGCCGCGCGGCAGATCGCGACGCTCGACGCCTTCAGCAACGGCCGGCTCGCGCTGAATGTGGTGTCAGGCGGCGACGACACCGACCTGCAGCGCGACGGCGATTTCGTGCCGCACGACGCGCGCTACCGCCGCACCGGCGAATATCTCGACGTGCTCAAACGCATCTGGCTCGCCGACGCGCCGGTCGATCACGACGGCGCGTTCTACCGGCTGCGCGGCGCGTCGCCGGTCGTCAAAGGCGTGCAGCGGCCGCACGTGCCGATCTATGTCGGCGGTTCGTCGCCGGCCGCGCTGGCCGTGGCCGGGCAGCACGCGGACGTCTACATGACATGGGGCGAGCCGCTCGCCGCGGTGCGCGAGCAGATCGCACGCGTACGGGCCGCTGCCGCGCCGTTCGGACGCGCGCCGCGCATCAGCGTGTCGTTCCGGCCGATCGTCGCGGACACCGAAGCCGCCGCGTGGGAGAAGGCCGAGGCGATCCGCGAGCGCGTGCGGGCGGCGCGCGTCGCGAACGGCCAGCCGATCGCCGGCCATGCGCCGCAGAATGCCGGCTCGCAGCGGTTGATGGCCGCGGCCGCGCAGGGCGATGTGCTCGACGAGCGGCTGTGGATGGGTGTCGCGAACCTGACCGGCGCGCGCTGGAATTCGACCGCACTCGTCGGCACGCCCGAACAGGTCGCGCGGGCGCTCGGTGCGTATTACCGGCTCGGCGTGTCGACCTTCCTGATTCGCGGGTTCGATCCGCTCGACGATGCGTCGGCCTACGGGCGCGATCTGATTCCGGCGATTCATGCGCATGTGGCGGAACTCGACCGGCAAGATGCGGCGGTGACGGCATAGGCGACGACGCTCGATCCTTCAACTCGCCCCGGTATTTCGATAACGATATGCCGGGGCGAGTTGCTTTCGTGCATCGACGCATCGACACACCGGTCCAGCCAGTCAAAAATCCAGTCAGAACGACGGCAACCCGGGCGGATTCGTCTCCGCGCGCGCGACCGCCTCGCTCTGCAACCCCCAGCGCGCGAGCGCCTGCCCGTAGCGGCCGTTGCCGATCAGCGCGTTCGTCGCGAGCGTCAGCGCCGGCGCGAGCCCGCTGCCGCGACGTGTCGCGATCGCGACATCGGCATTCGCCGGCCAGCCCGCGTTGACGACGCCGACCCGGCGGATCTTGCCATCGCGCGCGGCCTCGTACGCGAGCGATGCATTCGGATTCAGCTCGGCATCGGCGCGGCCCGACAGCAGCGCGATGCGGGCCGCCGCATCGTCGTCGAAATAGAGCAGCTCGGTTGCCTTCAATCCTTGCGCGACGTTGCGCCGGCTCCATTCGAGCAGGATGCGCTCCTGGCTCGTCCCCGCCCCCGTGATGATGCGCAGGCCCGCGACGTCCTTCGGTTCGGCGATCCTCGCGATCGGGCTCGCGGTGCGCACATAGAAGCCGTGCAGCCCGAGCCGGTAGGTCGTGAAGTCGTACTTCTCCTTGCGTTTCTCGGTCACGCCGACGTTCGAGATCACCGCATCGTACTTGCCCGACATGAGCCCGAGCGGCCAGTCGGCCCACGCGATCGGCACCAGCACGAGCGTGCGGCCGAGCGCGTCGGCGACGAGCTGCGCATAGTCGGGATCGGCCCCGACCACGGTGCGCGCGTCGGTCGCGTAGGTCGACACCGGCGGCGCGTGCGGCGAGATCGCGACCGTGAAGGCCCCGTCGCGCACCCAGCGGTAGGGGCTTGCCGCGCGAATCGCCGCATCGTCGCGCGACGCGCGGATCCGGCCGGCCTGGCGCGGATCAAGGTCCGCCGTCGCGGCGGCGGCCTCGGCCGCGTGCCACCGCAGGCCGGCTGCGGCCGCGAGCGCGGCGGTCATGAACTGGCGTCGGTCGATCATCGCCGGTTGCCTCGCAGGTGGGGAGCGGCGCGCATCACAGCACCCGCGACAGGAACGCGCGCGTGCGCGGATGGGTCGGCGCGTCGAGCACGACGGCGGGCGGCCCCGACTCGACGACGCGGCCGTGCTCCATGAACAGCACGTTGTCCGCGACTTCGCGCGCGAAACCGATCTCGTGCGTGACGATCACGAGCGTGGTGCCCGAGCGCGCGAGCTCCTTGATCACGTCGAGCACTTCGTTGACCAGTTCGGGATCGAGCGCCGACGTCGGCTCGTCGAACAGCAGCACCTTCGGACGCAACGCGAGCGCCCGCGCGATCGCGACGCGCTGCTGCTGGCCGCCGGACAACTGGCGCGGATACGCATCGGCTTTATCGGCAAGGCCGACGCGTGCGAGCAGCGTGCGCGCGGTGCGCTCGGCGGCATCGCGCGTCACGCCCGCGACGGCGACCGGCGCCTCGACCAGGTTCTCGAGCACCGTCAGGTGAGGAAACAGGTTGAAGTTCTGGAACACCATCCCGACCGCCGTGCGCCGCTTCAGCACGTCGCGCTCCTTCAGCTCGTGCAGCACGTCGCCGTCGCGCCGATAGCCGATCAGCTCGCCGTCGATGTCGATGAAGCCGTCGTCGACGCGTTCGAGATGGTTGATCGTGCGCAGCAGCGTCGACTTGCCGGAGCCGGACGGCCCGACGATCACCGTCACGCTGCCGCGCGGCGCGACGAACGACACGTTGTCGAGCACGCGCTGCATGCCGAACTGCTTCGACACGTGGTGCACGGCAACTTCGCCGCCGGCGTGCGGCACCGGCGCGGCCGCGGCGTGGTCGCGGGTCGTGGCGGCGACTGTCGCGTTGCGTGCCGCGGCACGCCGCCGCAGCGCACTGACGCGCGCCAGCACGAACGTCAGCGCCGACGGCGGCGGGTTGCGCAGCGCGCCGCGCGCATAGTGGCGCTCGACCTGCACCTGGATCGCGGACAGCACGGTCAGGATGATCAGGTACCAGACGGTCGCGACCATCAGCAGCGGAATCACCTCGAGATTGCGGCGATAGATCACCTGCACCGTATAGAACAGCTCGGGCATCGCGAGCACGTAGACCATCGACGTGCCTTTGGCGAGCGTGATCAGGTCGTTGAACGCGGTCGGCAGGATCGCGCGCATCGCCTGCGGCAACACGATCCGCGCGGTCTGGCGGCCGCTCGGCAGGCCGAGCGCCGCGGCGGCTTCGAGCTGCCCCTGGTCGACCGCGAGAATCCCGCCGCGAATCACCTCGGCGGAAAACGCCGCGTGGTTCAGCGTCAAGCCGAGCACGGCCGCGAGGAACGGGCTGATCAGGTCGGTGGTCGGCGTGTCGAACCACACGATGTCGGTGAACGGCACGCCGAGCCGCACGTGTTCGTACAGGTAGCCGAGGTTGTTGAGGATCAGCAGCAGCACGATCAGCGGAATCGACCGGAACAGCCACACGAAGGTCCACGCACTCGCGGCGAGCAGGCGCGAGCGCGACAGCCGGGCCAGCGCGACGAACGCGCCGAGCGCGAAGCCGAACACCGCGCCGAGCAGCGTCAGCACCAGCGTGCGCGCGAGTCCCGACAGCACCGGCGGCGACAGGAACCATTCGGCGAATACCGGCCAGCCCCATTGCGGGTTGCCGAGGATCGAATGCAGCGCGAGTGCAATCAGCACGAGCGCGAGCACGGTGCCGGCCGTGCGCGACCGGTGGCGGGCCGGCACGATGCGCAGGCGCGTGCCGGCGTCGCGGACACCGGGGGAAGTGAGTGGCGGCAGCGCGCCGCCGAGATGGGTCGTGTCGCTCATGTCGGTGAAGGTCGTCGATCGGGTCGGTCGGGCGCGCCGCGCGCGGCGGCGCATCGGTCTTACGCGTGCGCTTCGGCCGCGTCGTCCTGTTTGTGCAACGTGCCGGGTGCCGCATGGCGGCTCGCCTTGCGCGGCAGGCCGAGGTGGTCGCGCAGCGTGCTGCCCGGCAGGTCGCGGCTGTAGCGGCCGCGCGCCTCGAGTACCGGAATCACGAGGTCGACGAAGTCGTCGACGCCCTGGGCCTGCACCGGGAAGCCGAGGATGAAGCCGTCGCCGGCACCGGCGTCGTGCCAGCGGATCAATTCGTCGGCGACGTGCTCGGCCGTGCCGATGAAGTTCGGGCGCGGCGTCGCGACGGCGAGTGCCGTCTCGCGCAGCGTGAGGTGCTTGCGCTTCGCGTCGGCCTTGATCCGGTCGGTGGTCGAGCGGAAGCTGTTGCGGCCGATGTCGCCGAGTTCGGGGAACGGCGCGTCGAGCGCGTACTGCGTGAAATCGTGGTGATCGAAATAGCGGCCGAGATACGCGAGCGCCTCGTCGATCGTCAGCAGGTCGCGAATCGCCTGGTATTTGTCTTCCGCTTCGGCGGCCGTGCGGCCGACGATCGGCCCGACCCCGGGGAAGATCCTCACGTCGCCGGGCTGCCGCCCGTGCTCGACCGCGCTTTGCTTCACGCGCCGCGTGAACGCGGCCGTTTCGTCGAGCGACGGCGAATGCGTGAACACCGCGTCCGCATACTTGCCCGCGAGCCCGATGCCCGTGTCGGACGAGCCGGCCTGGAAGATCACCGGCTGCCCCTGCGGCGAGCGCTGGATGTTCAGCGGGCCGGCAACCTGGAAGAAGCGCCCGTGGTGATCGAGCGTGTGGAGCTTGTCGCGATCGAAGAAGCGCCCGGTCGCGCGATCGCGCACGAACGCGTCGTCGTCCCAGCTGTCCCACAGCCCCTGCACGACGTCGAGGTATTCGTCGGCGATCTCGTAGCGCAGTTCATGGTCGGGATGCGCCTTGCCGAAATTCTTCGCGGTGCCTTCGAGCGGCGTCGTCACGACGTTCCAGCCCGCCCGTCCGCCGCTGATCGCATCGAGCGACGCGAGCTGGCGCGCGACCGTGAACGGCTCGCTGTACGACGTCGAGATCGTGCCGGCGAGCCCGATCTTCCTGGTCGCGACCGCGAGCGCCGACAGCACGGTCAGCGGCTCGAAGCGGTTCAGGAAGTGCGGGATCGACTTCTCGTTGATGTAGAGGCCGTCCGCGACGAACGCGAATGCGATGCCGGCGGCTTCCGCCTTGCGCGCGATGCCGATCGCGAAGTCGAGGTTGATGCTTGCGTCCGGCGGGTTGCTCGGATGCCGCCACGCGTTCATGTGGCTGCCTGCGCCTTGCAGCATCAGGCCGAAGGGAATCGATCGTCGGGTCGTCATGGGCGTGTCACGTGTTCTGGTCGGGGGAAAGGGAAGGTTCGGCCGACAGGGCCGCCTGCACGGGCGTGATCGACTGCGCGCCGCCGAGCCATTCGGCCGACGCGAGCCGCGCCGCGTAATCGGTCACCGGCGAGTCGATCACGAACGCGTCGACGTCGAGCCGCCGGCTCAGCGCGTCGAGCGCGCGGTGCACGCGCTCCGGCGTATCGGCCAGCACGGTCGGTCGCAGCTCGTCGATCCGGTAGTCGGATGCGCCGCTTTGCCGCGCGAATTCGGCGGCGGCCTGCGCGCTCGCGAGGTTGAAGCTCTGGCCGCCGGCGAACCGCAGCCTGAAGATCTTCAGTGGCCCGATCAGTTGCTCGGCCTCGTCGCGGGTCGGTGCGGCGACTGCGAACAGCGCGACGAGCGCTCGCGTGCCGCCCGCGTCGCGGTATGCGGCCAGCGAGCGTTCGAGGTTCGCGTCGTCGCCGTTGAAGTGCCCCGCGTAGCAGAAACGCCAGCCGTGGCGCGCGGCGAGCGCGCCGCTGTCGGGCGAGCCGCCGAGCAGGATGCGTTCGGGCGCGTGCGGCGGCACCGGCA
Organism: Burkholderia sp. Bp9140; assembly: GCF_003853425.1. Lineage (NCBI taxonomy): Bacteria > Pseudomonadati > Pseudomonadota > Betaproteobacteria > Burkholderiales > Burkholderiaceae > Burkholderia > Burkholderia sp. Bp9140. Next base: position 68,581 of record NZ_QTPQ01000003.1, on the reverse strand, counting down.
TCGCGACCGCGCCGGCGAGCGGATGATCTTCGGCGACGCCCCAGCCGAGGAATGCGTCGAGCGCCGCGAGCTGGCCCGCGAAGTCGGGCTTCGTCGCCTTGTCGTGAAACCACTGGAGCGCGCGCGTGGTCAGCGGCAGCCCGCCGGGCGCCTTGCCGATGCCGAGGTCGACGCGGCCCGGCCCGAGCGCGGCGAGCAGCTTGAACGTTTCGGCGACCTTGAACGGGCTGTAGTGCTGCAGCATCACGCCGCCCGAGCCGACGCGAATGCGCGACGTATGCGCGAGCAGGTGCGCGACGACGATCTCGGGCGCGGAACTCGCGAAGCCCGGCGTGCCGTGATGTTCGGCGACCCAGAAGCGCTCGTAGCCGAGCTGTTCGGCGCGCCGTGCGAGGGTCGTCGTGAAGCGCAGCGCATCGGCGGCGGTCGCGCCGTCGGCGATCGGACTCTTGTCCAGCAACGAAAGCGAATAAGACATGGTGTTCGGCGTTCCTGCGCAAGGCGTGGAAGGGGCGGCGCTCAGCTCTTCGGCAAGCCCGGCGGATTCGTGCGCGACTGGTCGATCGCTTCCGATGCGAGGTTCCAGCGCTCGAGGATCTGCTGGTAGCGGCCGCTCTTGATCAGTCCGTTCAGCGCGACGGTCAGCGGATCGGCGAGCCCGCTGCCGCGGCGCGTCGCGATCGCGATGTCGGCCGTGCGCGGCCAGCCGCCGCTGATCGCGCCGACGAGCCGCGTCTTGCCTTGCTGCGCGCTCTGGTACGCGAGCACCGAGTTCACGCTGAACACGGCATCCGCGCGGCCCGACTGCACGGCGACGATCCGCATCGCCTGGTCGTCGTAGTACTGGACCTGCACGGGCTTCAGGCCGTGCGCGACGTTCTCGCGGTCCCACGCGAGCAGGATCTTTTCCTGGTTGGTGCCGGCGTCGGTCACGATGCGCAGCCCCGCGACGTCCTTCGGTTCGCGGATCGACTGGATCTTGCTGTCGTTGCGCACGTAGAAGCCGACCTGGTCCTTGCGGTAGGTCGAGAAATCGAACTTCTGCTTGCGCTCCTCGGTGACGGTGACGTTCGAGATCACCGCGTCGACCTTCCCCGATTCGAGCGCGAGCGGCCAGTCGGCCCACGCGAGCGGGACGATCTTCAGCTTGCGGCCGAGGCTGTCGGACACGAGCTGGCCGACGTCCGCGTCGAAGCCGATCACCGTGCGCGCGTCGGTCGCATACGAGCTGATCGGCGGCAGGCTCGGCGCGACGCCGATCGTCAGCGTGCCGGCTTCGGCGAACTTGAACGACGCGGGCACCGCGCGCTCGACGGCCGCGTCGGCCGAGCCTCGCGGGCGGCCTCGCTGCTCGGGGCTCAGGTCGAAGGTCGCGGCGGCCGCGGCGATCGCGGTCACGCCGATCAGCGCGGCGGCCAGCGTGCGGAGCGCACGCGGCGTGAAGGGGATGGCTCGTTGCATGGATACGTCCTGTTGTTGTCGTGTCTTGGGGAACGGAGTCGGATGAGGCGGCCGGTTCAGCGCGGCAGCACGGCTTCGGGCAGCGGTGCCCACAGGTCGGCGAGCGTCGACCTGCGCGACGGATCGGCGAGATCCTTGCCGAAGCGCAGGTGGAAGTACGCTTCCGGGTCGATCGACGAATCGAACAGCCGCGTATAGCCGGTGCGGTCGTACAGCGCCCACGCTTCGGGCTGGCGAAAGCCGGTGGTCAGGTACACGCGTCGATAGCCCTGCTGCGCGGCACGCAGTTCGAGGGCGTCGACGATCAGGCGTGCGAGCCCCTGGCGGCGCAGGTCCGCGCGGGTCCAGATGCGTTTGAGTTCGGCGGTCTGCGCGTCGTAGCGCTTGAACGCGCCGCCGCCGATCGTCTCGCCGTCGCGCAGCAGCAGCACGAACGCGCCTTCGGGCGGTGAGAACAGCTCGGCCGGGTAGCGCGCGAGCTCGTCGCGTGCGGACGCGCGGCTGTCGGGGCGGTACGCGTCGTAGCGCGTCGCGTATTCGTCGATCAGCGCGTCGATCAGCGGCTGGGCGCGGATGTCGAGCGGCGTCGTGTCGATGATGCGGTCGTTCGTGGCCATGGGCATCGCGAGAGGCGTGCGATGCGGACGGTCCTGGCGGGGGCGGGGCACACGGCCCGTCCGGTCTGTTCCGTTATCGCGACGCGGTTGTCGTGATGGCGGCGGCCGCCGGGGATCCTGCGAGACATCCGGCGTGCCGCCGCCGTTTGGAACACGTTAGCGGTGCGGACGGCAAAGGCGAACGAAGCAATTTCGATAAGGATTTCGCGGGGGAGGTCAGAAGGCTTGCAGGGGGAGTGGGGTGGTGATGAGGAAGGTGCGCATGCGTCGAATTTCCTGTTCGATGCATGCGCAATGCCGAACGGAGTGTCAGGCCGCGCGCACTTCGGCAAGCAGATCGGGATGGCGATCCAGAATCTTGAGCAACTTCACAAGGGCAAGCGGCGGGTTCGTCTTGCCGGTTTCGTAGCGCGAGAACGCATTGACGCCACCGCCGAATAGCTCGGCCGCCTCGCGTTGATCCAGCATCAACTTCTTGCGGACCTTCGCGATGAACCTCGGGTCGACCATGGTCGAATTCACTTGCTTGTTGAACTCGCTTATCGCGTCACCGAGGCGGGTTGCCTCGTCGATATCAAGCACCGACTCGCCGCAAGCCGGACAGAAGTCGCCGGTTACATCGCGAACGACCGTCGAGCGGCCCTTGTACGTGTAAGGCATGTCTCGGGTATCACGGACCAGCTTCGCGGCACCGCACGCAGGGCACTTCATTTTCATCGCTCCTTGAACGACACGATCAATACGTCGTCTACCACGGTCAGTTTCAGCTACACGTCACCGTTCATTGTGCGACGCCGATAGACGTCCTGCCAGATCGTGTGGTCGGCGTAGGTCGTCATGCTCTTGTAGAAATCAGCGGTGTCCAGCGACATCACGACACCGATCGCCTCCCTTTCCGTGAAACCCAGTTGCCGGGCACCGAACACCGCACTCGTGGTCAATCGGACGTTGCCGATTTCGATGAGTGCCTTGACCCGGGACAGCTTGCAATGAGGCGTGCTCTTTTCCATCTGCGATCATAACCAAAAGGGTTAATTTGTCAAGTTGGTTAATGGCGCACGCGTACCGTCCGCCATTACCGGCAGACAGCACGGAAAGGAGAGGGATCCGGATTTGGCCTATTGGCCGATGACACGCGGCGGCGTCGACGCCTCCGCCAGCTGAAACAGGCAATCGCCGCGCCGCACCTGCGCGGGCACGCGCTTGCATACCACTTCGCCGTCGCCCTTGAAGCGATGCAGCACCGGTTCGCGCAGCGGCGTATCGGGGAAGTGCACCCACGCGGCCGGTTGCCCGGCCTTCACCTGGTCGCCGAGTTCGACGAGCGGTTCATACAGCCCGCGTTCGTACGCATAGACGAAGTGGCGATCGCCGTCGACGCGCAGGAAGCGCGTGACGGTCGGCGGCGCGTCGGGCACGAGCGCGCCGCGCAGCAGGCCGATATGGCCGAGGTAGTGCAGCAGCCCGTGGCGGCCGAGCCGGATCAGCGACGGATCCGCCATCCCCGCACCGCCGAGCTCGGTGACGATCGAAATCGCGCCTTGCCGGCGCGCGGCCGATGCCGAATGCACCGGGTTCGGCGCATGCAGCAGCGCGTTCGGCAACCCGAAGGCCACGAGCAGCCCGTTGAGCTTCGCGGCCTCGTCGTCGTCGAGCGGGTCGATCGCGAGCATGTTGCCGCCCTGGTACAGCAGCGAGCTGCCGCCGGAATGCAGGTCGACCAGATACTGCGCGCGCGACAGCAGCGCATGCTCGATGTAGTGCGCGATCATCTGCGTCGGCGTGCCGGTCGGGTCGCCGGGGAAGCTGCGGTTCAGGTTGCCCTCGTCGAGCGGCGACACGCGCAGGCCCGCATCGGCCGCGGGGAAATTCGCCATCGGCAGCAGGATCAGTTGCCCGCTGACCATCTCCGGGCCGATCTCGCGCATCAACTGCGACACGATGATCTGGCCTTCGTATTCGTCGCCGTGGTTGCCGGCCATCACGAGTGCGACCGGACCGTCGCCGTTGCGGATCGATGCGATCGGGATCGGCAGCCAGCCGTATGCGGAGCGATGCACGGAATGCGGCAGGCGCAGGTAGCCCGCATGCTTGCCTTGCGCATCGAGATCGATTTCGCAGTGGATGGGATTTCGGTGTGCGGAGGAGGCGGTCATGGCGGCATCGTTCGACGAACGGGAATCCGCCATCTTATCGGGAAACGCCCGCCGCGCGGCGGGCGCGGTGCCGGCGATGCCGAACACCGTCCACCAGCCTGCGCGCTAACGCGTGGCATGCGCAGCCGGAGCAGCCGCGCGATGTTGCAGCGCTGATACGCATGCCCGTACGGGCGCGCCGCGTGGCGCGTCAGCCCCTTGCCGCGACAGGGCCGGCGCGCGTGATCGCGTCAACGACCCGATGTTTCAGCTTCGATACGGCCTTCTTCCCAAAGCGCCCAGAAACGGCTGCCGGCACGATACGGATTCGCGCGTCGCGCCGCGTGATCGGTGACGCCCTGGCGAAATGCGCCGTACAGCGTCAGCGGCGGGTTGTCGACGCACGCGGCTTCACGTGCGGCTGGCGTGCGGCGCTCGGAAACGAGCCGCCGGATCAGCGAGGCGCCGTCGATCACGTCCAGTTGATCGATCGTTTCCGTGCGGCTGAGGACTTCGACGGTATTCATGTGTGGCCTCCCTGAACATCCTGTTTCCCAGTCAAGGAGCAATAAGAGTGCCAGCCGTGAAGTACCGCGCACCGCTGCGATCGTGCGGGCTTTTGCGGCGATCGTGACGCGCGGCGCGGGCCGATGTTACGGAACACGTCACGTGACACGGGCGGGGCGAGGCGAAACACATGCGCGCACGCGTCGGACCACGCAAAGCGTTTCCGGAATGAAACGCGAACACCGAAGGGCAGGCAGGGAAGCGCGGCGGCGGCCGGCGGAAACGGGCGTGCGTGCGGTCAGCTCGCGGTCACGGGCGTCACGCGGCTGCTTCCGGCCGAATAGAAACGGTAGATTCCCTTGCCGGACGACTTCGCGTCGTACAGCGCGCTGTCGGCCTGGCGGATGAGTTCGTCCGGGGAGCCGTGCCCGTCGTCCAGCGCGATGCCGATGCTGATCCCGAAGCTGACGGTTTCGCCGATCGACAGCGTATACGGCGCCGAGATCTGCCGGATGATTCGCGCGGCGAGGAGCGAGCATGCGTGCATCGTGGTCGTGTCGAGCGCGACGACGAACTCGTCGCCGCCGATCCGCGCCGCCAGCTCGCCGGGCGGCAGCGTCTTGCCGAGCCGCTCGGCGACCTGCATGAGCACTTCATCGCCGGCCTGGTGGCCGAACCGGTCGTTGATCGCCTTGAAGCCGTCGAGGTCGAGATACATGACGGCGAGCGCGGCGCCCGGCAGCCGCGGCCGATGCGCGAGCATGCGCTTGAGTTCGGCGTGCAGTTCGTGGCGGTTCGGCAATCCCGTCAGCGCGTCGTGCCGCGCGAGGTGCCGGATGTGCTGCTCGGTGCGGCGGCGCGCGGTGACGTCCTCGACGATGATCACCGCGTTGCCGTCCGGTACGCGATGGCGTGTCAGTTCGAGCTGGCGGCCGTCGGCGAGCGCGATGTCGAGTGGGTCCGGTTCGTCATGGTTCAGCCAGACGTCGCATTGCACGGCGAGGCCTGCACCGTCGGGGTCGGTGACCGTATTCGCGCCGAGCGCCGCGATGACGTCGGGCAGCGGCGCGTCCAGCATGATCTCGCGCGGCGAGCCGAACAGTTGAGCGGTGCGACGGTTCGCGACGATCACGCGGCTCTCGCCGTCGATCATGCACAGGCCGTGCGGCATGTAGGTGAGGGCGGCGTCGAAGCGTGCGACGAGCTCGGCGTTGCGCTGGCGTGCGGCGATCAGCGCGACCAGCACGCGGTAATGACGCTGGACGACCGTGCGCATGGCGGCAAGATAGATCGCAAGTGGCGGCAGCAGCAGCCATGCGCCCGGCCTGTTGGCCAGTATCGCCCCGAGGCCGATCGGCACGACGCCGAGCGTGACCTGCGTCATCGCGAGCCTGGGCAGCGCCGAGTTGCGCGACGCGATTCCGCCGAACACGCCGCCGGCGACCATCACCGACAACGTGCCGAGCTCGGGGTCGGACGAGTCCACGCAACCCATGACGCCGAGACCGAGCACGTAGCATGCGAGGAGCGACACGGGTGCGTAACGCAGCGCCCAGTACTCGGCGCGATCGTCGCCGGCGTCGCGGCGCACCGCATACGCGCGTGCGATCGCGAGCCGCGCGGCGAGCAGGCCGACGTCGACGACGAGCCACACGAAACACCACAGTTGCTGAAGCCGGATCAGCGCGATCGCCGCGACGAACGCGCTGGCGAGGCCGGACAGTGCCATCGGGCGCACGTCCTCGAACAGCGTGACGAGCATCGACGGGCGCAGCGCGGCCGTCACGCGGTGATTGCCGCTGGGGGGCGTGGCGAGAACGGCGTTCAGGAGGCGTGCCTTGACTGCCATGGCTATTTTGACCTCGACACGATGCGATTCATCACCGGCCGCCCCGCATGGCACGTGGCGGGATGACCGGCGAGCCGGATGCGCACGACATTACCATGAAACATCGGCCGCCCGCGACCGGGCGCCGCGGCCCGTCCGAATCCCGTCATAAGAAATCCAGTAAGTATTTCATGTGAGAAATACTATAGGCGATATATCCAAAACAATGTCAGAATGCGCGCCGCTCCGAACGCCGCGACACCCGATCGCCGTCCGGGCGGCATCAGGAGGTTCCCCCCACATGAAAAACCACGGCCTGTCACGGCGGGGTTTTCTGAAAGCCAGCGTGCTGGCGGGCGTCGCGGTCTACGTCGCGCCCATCGGCAGCCGCGCGTTCGCGGCGCTCTTCGAAGAAAAACGCCTCACCCCGGTCAAATGGGATAGCGTCACCGGCATCCCCCAGTTCCGCATCGACGGCATCGCGAAGGTCACGGGCGCGAAAGTGTTCGCCCGCGACGTGCGCGCGGCCGACATGCCGCACTGGCCGCAGCAGCAGTCGCACGCGCTGATCCTGCGCGTCACGCAGGCCGACCGCACGTACGAAGGCTTCGACCTGTCGCTGCTCGGCGACGAACTGAAGCCGGACCGCGTCGTCACGGCCGACGACCTCGCGCGCGACGGCGTCGCGTTCCCGGCGTTCTACGGCGACGACATGCTGTTGCCCGCCGGCAAGACGCCCGCGTATCTCGGCCATGCGGTCGCGATCCTCATCTACCACGACTTCGCGCGCTTTCGCTTCGCGAAGAACGCGCTCAAGTTCCGCGACGACGTGATCCGCTACGGCGCGGTCACGGGCCCGCTCGAGCGCGATCCGTGGGGCACGTTCCGTTACGTACGCGTGGGCGGCAAGACGGCTTATGACGACGATGTCTACTCGAGCCTGAAGGATGCGCCGATCTTCCCGAGCATGATGCGCAAGCACCTGCCGGTCTGGCCGGACGGCCGGGAGCACGGCAGGCTCGACGAGCAGGGGATGTTCCTGGCCGGCCGGATCGCCGCCGAACTCGATCATCCGCCGGCCGGCTGGCTCGTGTTCGAGCGCGAGTACAACACGCAGTCGGTCGATACCGCCGCGCTCGAACCCGACAACGCGAACGGCTGGTACGACGCCGCGACGCAGTCGCTGCACCTCGTCGTGCCGACCCAGTCGCCGCTCGAGGTGGCGGAGAACGCGGCCGCGATGGTCGCGAAATGCCGCTTCCCGGTGAAGAAGCTGTTCGTGCATCCGTGCTACACGGTCGGCTACGGCTCGAAGGATCACTGCAACGTGCCGTTCTACGGGCTCGTCTGCGCGCTGTACGCGGACGGCCGTCCGGTGCGGTTCGCGAACGACCGCTACGAGCAGTTCCAGACGTCGCTGAAGCGTCACGCGTTCAGGATGCGTTACCGGATCGCGGTCGATCGCAACACGGGCCTCCTGCAGGCGTTCAAGGGCGACTTCGAGGCGAACGGCGGCGGGCGCTCGAACTTTTCGCCATCGGTGGCGATGGTCGGCGCGACGGCCGCGCAATCGATCTACTACTTCCCGAAGAGCGACCTCGCGGCGGTCGCGATCGCGTCGCGCGCGATCGACGCCGGCTCGGCCCGCGGCTACGGCACGCTGCAGAGCATGGCCGCGACCGAGATGGCCGTCGACGAGATCGCCGCGCAACTGAACCTCGACCCGATCGAGTTCCGCCTGCGCAACGCGTTGCGTTCGGGCATGAAGAACACGCAGGGCGCGATTCCCGCCGGCGCGCTGCGCGTCGAGGAAGTGCTGGAGCGCGCGCGGCAGCATCCGCTGTGGACGCGTCGTGCGGCGCGCAAGGCCGAATTCGAGGCATCGAACCCGGGCAAGCGCTACGGCGTCGGCTTCGCGTGCGTGCAGAAGGATTTCGGCACGGGTGCCGAGGCATCGTTCGCGAAGGTCGAATTCGACGAGAACGGCCGGGTGTCGCTGCATCACACGGCCGCCGAGATCGGCACCGGGATGTCGACGTCGCAGGCCGTCGCGGTCGCGAAGTGGCTCGGCCGCCCGGCGACCGACGTGCGCGTCGCGCTGACCGAATGGCCGGACCTGCCGGTCGAGACGAGCGGCGATCCGTATCTGATGTCGCAGGCCGACCAGGATCGCCTGAGCGCGAATCCGCGCTGGTCGCCGGGCTATGCGTCGCCGTCGAGCGCGACGAACTCCGCGTACTACTTCACGCACAGCACGCGCGAAGCCGCGCGCGCGGTGTTCCGCTACGGGCTGTGGCCGGCCGCGATGTCGATCTGGACGCGCGGTCTCGGCGGCGGCCAGGCCGCGCCGTACGCGATCCGCATCGAGGACGCGCGCTGGGTCGACGGCAGGCTGACCGCCGACGGCCTCGAGCCGCTGACGTTCGAGCAGCTCGCGAAGCAGGCGCATGCGCTCGGCCTGCCGACCGGCGCCGTCGTGCACGTGTTCAACCGCTGGCAATGGACCGACGCCGAGTTCGAAGTGGGCGGCGCGGTCGATCGCCTGCCGATCGACGGGCTGTCGCTGCGCGTCGGCGCGCCGAAGACCGGCGACAACGGGCCGATGCCGGGCACCGCCGCGCCGGCCGGCGCGACCGCGATGCGCGGCACGCTGGCACCGACCGCGAACGGCTATCGCGTGCTGGACCGCAAGCGCGTGTTCATCCCGCCGACGAGCCGTAACAACGCGGCCGTCACGTACTACACGGCGGTCGGCACGCTCGTCGAGCTGGCCGTGCACGAAGCGACCGGCAAGGTCGAGCTGCTCACGCACCACTCGATCATGGAGTGCGGTAACCAGATCTCGCCGCAGCTCGTGTCGGGCCAGCTGCAGGGCGGCCTCGCGATGGGCATCGGCCACGCGCTGCACGAGTATCTGCCTCTCTACGAAGACGGCCCTGGCAACGGCACGTGGAACTTCAACCGGTATCAGCTGCCGCGCGCGACCGATGTCGCCGTGTGGTCGCAGACGGGCGACATCCTGCCGCCGCTGTCCGAGACCGATCCGCCGAAGGGTGTCGCCGAAGTGGTGATGATTCCCGTGGTCGGCGCGATCGTGAACGGCATCGCGCACGCGATCGGCCATCGTTTCACCGATTTGCCGGTGACACCGCAAAAGATTCAGGAGGTGCTCGCATGACGACCGCCCAAACCGCGGCTTCGGCCGCGAGTGCCAGCGCGGCTGCGACCGGCGCGTCCGCGCCGAACGCGGCGTCGGCCGCCCCGGCATCCGCACCGGCTGCGCCGGCCGCCGTCGCGCGCCCGCTCGTCCGCTTCCAGCAGAAACCGCTGTCGGTGAACATCAACGGCAAGTCCGTCGGTCCGATGCCGGTGCCCGAGGGGCTGATGATGATCGAGTTCCTGCACGAGTACGCGGGCCTCACCGGTTCGCGGCTCGGCTGCGGGCAGGGCATCTGCCACGCATGCGTCGTGATCGTCGACAAGCCGGACGGCACGAGCGAGGAAATGCGCACCTGCATCACCGGCGCGCATTTCTTCCACGGCCGTTCGATCCGCACGATCGAGGGCCACGCGAAGCGCAACGACGCGGGCGAAGTGGTCGAACTGTCGCCGATCCAGCAGAAGTTCCTCGAGCACTTCAGCTTCCAGTGCGGCTACTGCACGCCGGGTTTCGTCAACGCGGCGACGGTGCTGATCGAGCGCCTGAAGCGCGAGCCGATTGCGAAGGCCGACGTCGAGCGCACCATCACCGACGCGCTGAACGCGCACATCTGCCGCTGCACGGGTTACGTCCGCTACTACGAAGCCGTGAAGGACGTGATCCTGACGACGCCGGGACTCGTGAAGGACGCCGCATGAAACGCATATTCGCCCATCGTGCCGCGCGGGCCGCAGGCTTGCCCGCACTCGCGGCCGCCTGCGCGCTGCTGCTCGCCGCCTGCGGCGGCCAGGACGCGCCGGTAGCGAGCGCGGCTGCCGGCGCGCCCGGTGCCGACCCGGTCGCGCGCGGCCGTTATCTCGTGAAGGCCGCGGACTGCGCGGCGTGCCACACCGCGAAGGACGGCGCACCGTTCGCCGGCGGTGCGCCGCTCGAATCGCCGTTCGGCACGTTCTACGGCTCGAACATCACGCCCGACAGGGATCACGGGATCGGCAGCTGGAGCGCGGACGACTTCTACGCGGCGCTGCACGACGGCAAGGCGCCTGGCAAGCGCCTGTATCCGTCGATGCCGTATACGTCGTACCGGCAGCTCACGCGCGCCGATGCCGACGCGATGTACGCGTACCTGAAGACCGTGAAGCCGGTCGCGCAGGAAAACCGCGCGCACGAACTCAAGTTCCCGTACAACCTGCGCTTCGGCATGGTGTTCTGGGACATGGTGTTCCTGAAGGACAGCCTGCCCGACGCGTCGACCGGCCAGTCCGCCGACTGGCAGCGCGGCCGCTACCTGGCGGGCGCGCTCGGCCACTGCGCGGAATGCCACACGCCGCGAGCGTTCACCGGCCAGCTCGACGGCGCGAAGCCGTTCGCGGGCGCCGCGCTCGGCCGCGTGGCCGCGCCGGACATCACGCCGGCCGGCCTCGCCGCGCGCGGCTGGACGGGCACCGACCTGCAGACGTTCTTCGGCGTCGGCATCGCGCCGCAAGGCTCCGCGTTCGGCGAAATGTATCCGGTCGTGCACCTGAGCACGCAATACATGACGAAGGACGACCTGCGCGCGCTGTCTGTGTACCTGCTCGGCGATACGCCGCCCGCGCCGCAGCCGGTGAAGCCGGTGTCGGCCGACGCCGCGCAGCTCGCGGCCGGCCGCTCGGTGTACCTGGCGGTGTGCGCGGGCTGTCACGGCCTCGACGGCGAAGGCAAGCCGCACGTGGCGGTGCCGATGAACGGCAATTCGACGCTGCGTCAGGGCGACTCGCGCAACCTGCTGGTCGCGATGCTCGACGGCATCGACGAGCAGAAGTTTGCCGGCGTCGAAAACCTGCAGCCGATGCCGGGTTTCGCGCACACGCTGAGCGACGACGAACTCGCGCAGCTCGCGAACTACCTGCGCGCGACGTGGGGCGGCCAGCCCGCGAACGTCACGCCGGCCGACGTGACGGCCATGCGTCGATAACGCGTGCGGTGGAGCGGGGCGTCGCGCACGACGCGGCCGGCTTCCGGCTGCGCTCGCGCACGATGCCCCGCCCGAACCTGTCCGGCGGCGCTTCAGTAGCCGCCGCCCCCTCCGCCACCGCCCCCTCCGCTGCCGCCCGCGCCGCCATACCGGCTCATGCCGGATCCTTGCGATACGCCGCCGCCCGACGACGTACATCCCGCTGACAGCACCAGCATCAGCGCCGCGAGCAGTGCCGCGGCCAGTCTTGTCGATTTCATTTCACACTCCTTTCGCTGCGCGGCAGCGCGGTTCGCGTGAACCGGCGAGCGCGCGATGACGAAACGTTCGAGGTGGGCGGCTTATTCCATGTTTTTGCGTATCGGCCCGGGTCGGCGTGCGTCGCATGTGGGTGCCGGATCGGCTGCCCGACACTGCGGCTTGGTACACTCCGGCTCGCCGCCATTCCGATTCCGACGACAAGAACCATGCACACCACGCTCGAGCGCCCACCGCGCCAATCGTCGCGCCTGTCCAATCCCGTCGTGCTCGGCTGCGTGTCGTTTACCTTGGGCGCGCCGCTGGTCGCGGCGCTCGTGTGGCCGGCCGTGATGCTGGTTGCATGGTCCGTGATCAACGGCCCGCAGTGGGACACGCTGAAACTCTGCGCAAGCATGGTGCTGATGATCCTTGGCGCGTCGTTCGTGTTCGGCTATGTCCTGCCGGCGACGCTCGCGGGCGGCATCATGGGCGCGATCGGCACGCGCATCGGGCGGCGCTGGTTCGTGCTGCTGGGCATGATCGTCGGCACCGGTCTGATGGTCGGTTATGTGCTGCTGCAATCCCATCTGCTGAACGACGACGAAATCGGCGGGATCAACGTGATCGCGATACTCGATTCGATCGTGACGTCGGCCGTGATGTCGCGCTGGCTGCATCGACGGCTCGAACGCGCGCGTTCGAATTGAAGCGGGGCGCCGGCGACCGGTGCGTGACGTCCGGGATGAGGGTGCGCATGAACCGGACGCGCCGGGTCGTACGGCAACGCACAGCCGGGGCGAGTGGTGCCCCGGCGATTCGCTGTATGGCGGGTGCGGGTGATGCGTGGCCGGAATGCCGCCGTCGCGGCGGCATCCGGTCAACGATAGACGAGATCGGCGCGGCGGTTCTGCGCCCACGAATCCTCGTCGTGACCGAGCGCGACCGGCTTTTCCTTGCCGAGGCTCACCGCTTCGAGTTGCGAGGCCTGAACGCCCAGCGTTTCGAGCCCGCTCATCACGGCTTGCGACCGGCGTTGGCCGAGCGCGAGGTTGTATTCGGACGTGCCGCGCTCGTCGGTGTTGCCCTGGATCAGCACGCGGCGCGACGGGTGGCTGCGCAGGTAGTCGGCGTGCGCCTGCAGCAGTGACTGGTATTCGGGCTTCACCGAGTACTGGTCGAAATCGAAATAGACGCTGCGCTTCGCAAGCGGGCTGTTCGGATTGTCGAGATCGTCGGCCGCCACCGTGGCGACCGCCTCGCTCGAGGGCGCCGGTGCCATCCCGGCATTCTCGGGTGTTTTCGCCGCGTGGTGGCAACCCGCCAGCAGGGCGAAGACCGCCATGACCGCAAATCGGTTTGTTTTGCTCATTGTGCGTCTCCTGCGGTTGACTGCGTGGAATACGTCGCGGGTGCGAACCGGCACGTCACGAACCGGCGGAGACGGCACGAAAGTGGTGCAGGCTCCCGTGCGCAATTCGATGCGCTTTCGTAAGCCGGCGATGTGCCCCATGAAAGATTGTCTCGGCCGGACCGCCGAATCACGGCGCCACTGCAACCAGATTAGGAAAAATGTCACTGCGTGACCAGTTTCTCCGATTATTTCGCGCGAAAACGACGCAGGACGCCTTCTTGCTTGCGCAAACGCCGCGGGATGCGCAGCGATGCGTGACGCGCGATTTTCCCGCGGGCGCGTCGCGCGCCGCCGTGTCGTCAGAACTTGTGCCGCAATCCGAGCGCGACCACCACCTGGTTGCTGCTGGCTGAAGGCGTCATTGTCCAGACGGTCGCGTTGAACGCGGGATTGCCGTTGCCGCCGCTCACGCTTTGATAGACGGCTTCGAGATAGGCGTCCGTGCGTTTCGAGAACGCATAGCCGGCCTGCGTGACCACGTGGTTCCACTTCGGGCGCGTCTGGCCCGTGCGCGTGTCGAAACGGCCCATCGTATACGTATATGCGGCGGACAGGCTGAACGCCGGCGTGACGAAGTAGCGGCCGTCGACCGTGAAGTTGTCGAAGACGAGCGATTCGCCCTTCAACGGCGTGATGCCGCTGCCCTGCAGCACGCCGCTCACGCCGTCGGTGGCCGAGTGCGACCACGCGGCGCCGACCGAGTGCGGGCCGAACGCATAGCGGCCGGCCACGGCCCAGATCTGCTGGTTGCCGCCGGTGATCGTCGCCGAGCCGTCGACCGTGCTCAGTGCGCCGTCCGGGTTCGGCGCGTGGCGGTCGCGGCTGATCTTCAGGTAACCGGCGCCGAGCTTCAGCGGTCCGTTCGCATACCCGAGTCCCGCGCTCCACACGGCGTTGTTCGAGAACGCGCCGGCCGTGTTCGAGAACCCGTACAGCGCGCCGAACGTCAGCCCGCGATACGTCGGGCTCGTGTACTTCACCGCATGATTGATGCGCAGGTTGCGGTTCGAGTCGTCGTTGTCGTACGGGTGGACCGCGAGGTTGCCGCCCCAGCCGGGGCCCGACGCGCCGAGCGGCGTCACGAAATCGAGGATCAGGTCGTACTGGCGGCCGAACGTGAGCGTGCCGGCCGTGCGCGAACTCACGCCGACCCACGCCTGACGGCCGAACATGTCGACGCCTTTCTGCGACAGCTTGCCGGTCGTGCCCGAGAAGCCGTTTTCGAGCGTGAAGACCGCCGCCATCCCGCCGCCGAGATCCTCGCGGCCGCGCAGCCCCCAGCGCGATGCGTTCAATGCGCCGCTCGTCAGCGCGACGCTGCCGCTGCCCGGCGAACCGGCGCCGTGCGTACGCTGGCTGGTCGAGTAGGTAACCGACGTGTCGATCAGGCCGTACAGCGTCACGTTGCTCTGCGCGTGCGCGACGCACGGAACGAAGCCGGCCACGCAGGCGGCCATCACGGCCGGCTTGAGTGCGACGGTGCGGCGGCCGCGACGGACGGCATGCGGCGCGGCAGCGCGCGCGCCGGCGCGCTGGCCCGGTTGGTAGGAATGCATAGGATTTTTTATCGTTGGTCTCCGGCTCGATCGCCGGTGGGGCGCGTCGGCGCGCGGGCCGACGGATCGAGCGGCCATTATTGGAGATCGTGCGACCGTCGATTAAGGCGCTGCACAGGAAAGGTCCTCTGCGAAATCGCGTGGAATCGCGGCCTCGCGCCGCAGCCCGGGTACGGCGAACGTACGGAACACCTGCACGGATGCGCGTGTTTGCTGGCAGACGTCGTGGAAGTCGAGCGGCTGGCCGCTCACGCGCGGATTGTCGCGTGGCACGTGTGCGGGCGCCGCGCCGGTGTCGACGAGGGCACGCAGGAGCGATGCCACAGGGCCGGGCCGATTCAGCGGGAGCGTCGGCACGCTCGACAGCATGCGACGGAGCTCGTCGGGGTGGTCGTGCATCGCGCGGATCGCGGGTTGCCGATTGAACACGGCCTGTATTTATGACGCGCACCGGCGCAACCGGCAAATTTTGCCGCTGAAGGCAATCGCGGCCGGCGGCACGTTCGTAGCATGCGTCTCCCCGCGCCGCCGCAACCCGGTCGACGACTACGTAATGCGCGACTTTTTCACGCGCGAGCGTTCGGCACAATGGACCATTGCGCGTGGCCCGACTGCCGCTGTGCCGGCACGCCACGCATGCCGCGGGAGAACGGACATGGTGTTGATGGCTGTGGGCGGGGGCGGACCGGTAAACGTGCCGCAGCCGCAGGATGACAACGATCCGGCGCCCGGGAACGGGGCCGGCAGCGCCCCGCCGGCGCAGACGCCGGAACAGCAGGCCCTCGCGGCCGCGCAGGCCGAGACGCAGCGCCTGCTCAAGCTTGCCCAGGCCGAGATGGCGACGCTCAAGCGCCTGCACGACCAGGGCGCGTCGCAGGCCGATCTCGACAACCAGGTGAAGAAGGCCGAAGCCGCATGGGGCGCGGTGCAGGCGGCCGTCGAGAACCAGATGCGCGTCGCGGCCGACGGCGGCGGCGACACGAACAAGGCGATCGCGGGCGTGGCCTCGGACCTGCGCAATGCGTCGCCGAACGATCCGGTGCTCGGCTCGGTCCTCGACGATGCGCAAAAGGCGGTGTCGGCCGAATCGGCGCCCGAGCGGGCGACCAACGTAAAGGCGTTCCAGTTCGCGATGGCGATGCAGAAGGACCAGGCCGCGAACGCCGACGTGCAACAGTACAACGCGTTGCCGGGCGGCATCCGGCGGGCCGATCCCGAAGTCGGCGCGCAACTGCGCCAGGCGGCCGGCACGGCGGACACGAATGCCAACAACGCGTACACGGCGCTCACCACCGCGTTGCGCCACGAATACAGCACGTCGGCCGCGACGCTGCGCCTGAACGACGCGAAGGCCGATTACGCGGCGTGGCAGAAGGAGCCGGGCGGACTGCGCCGTGCCGACGAGGCCGACATCACGCGGGAGCTGTCGCAGGCGCAGAGCCAGTACGACAAGGTCGTGACGGGCGGCGACGACACCGCGCTGACCTACGTGACGGCCGACGAGCAGAAGCAGGTCGTCGCGTCGGTGAAGCAGAATCACGACGGCATGTGGTACACCGGCCTCGTCGACGCGCTGGGCGAGGAAAGCCAGCTCAAGCGCACGATCGCGACGATCAATCCCGACGATCCGTCGCTGTCGCCGCAGATGAAGCAGCTCGCGCAGTCCGATCCGGTCACGTTCGCGCTGCTGCAGGACACCGGTGTGAGCGTCGATCCGAACGACCCGAAGCTGTCGACGCAGGAGAAGGCGCTCGCGCAGCAGAATCCGCTCGCGGAAGCGTTCGTCAAGATGACGGGCATCCCGGTGAGCACGAACGGCCTGAGCGACGCGGACGCGAAGGCGCTGAACGCGCAGATCGACCAGGCCGGCGGCGTGTTCGCGTATGCGATGGCGAAGGCACAGGCGGACAAGAACAATCCCGGTTATCAGAAGATCCAGACGCTGCTCGCGGCGGCGCCCGACGTGCGGCTGCAGTACACGAAGCAGCAGGTCGCGCAGCTGATGCAGGATCCGGGCAGCAATCCGGGGGCGGCGCTCCAGGTGCTGAAAACCAACATGAACGCGTCGTTCTCGCTGGACGAGCGCCAGGCGCTGTGGACGCAGGCCGGCCAGCCGCATTTCGACGCGAAGTTCATCCATGCGCAGATCGATCCGCTGATGCGGAAGCCCGATTCGCAGGCGACGGATCAGGCCAGCATGCAGGCGCGTTACGACGGCCGGATGAATGCCGACAAGGCCGGCAAGTGGATGCAGGACATCCTCGCCAATGCACCGCCCGAATTCGCCGGCGTCGTGCTCGACACCGTCGAGAAGGATTTCAGCAACAAGTGGACGCAGTCGAACACGGGCACGCCGCAGCCCTACGGCGACGGCATCGAGTTCTACAAGGGCCTCAGCACGGCGGTCGGGCTCGCCGACCAGCAGCCGACCGCGAGCGGCGTGCCCGTGCAACGCGAGGACGACGTCGCGAACTGGCTGCTCGACGACAAGGGCAACGCGAAGACGCTCATCTACACGCTGCGCGGCAGCGACGCCGGCTATGGGTTCGACGGCGTGCGCCAGGCGCTGTCGTCGGGCGTCGATCCGGCGTTGTCGAAGGCGCTGCTGTCGAAGATGCAGAACGACGACCGGTTCCGCTCGGGCTTCGCGAACGACTTCCAGCTGCGTTACGACCAGGGCACGAAGAATGCGCAGGACAAGCAGAACAAGGACGCCGCCAGCGTCAGCTACAAGCTGTTCCAGGCCGATCCCGGCAAGCAGCTGAGCGCGTATTTCAACGACTTCCAGAAGAACCTCGGCGACAAGTCCTACACGTTCACGACCGGCTCCGATCAGCTCAGGAATTTCGTCGGCGCGGGGCTCGGGATCCAGCCGGATGATCCCGGCGCCGTGCCGACCGACCGGAACGACGTGCCGTCGATGGCGCTGCTCGAGCAGCTGATCGTGAGCAACGGCCAGTTGCAGAACGGCACGGCCGTCAACAGCCGATCGCTGTACGCGCAGAACTCGGCGGCGTCGCAGATGATCCAGGCCGTCGTCGACCAGATCCGCAAGGTCGGCGGCGATCATGCCGTGGTGTCGCTGGTGCCGATCTACTACGTGTCGAAGGGAACGGGTACCGCGCCGAGTGCGCTGTTCAAGGTGCAGGTCGAGGGCCATCCGGACCAGTACAAACTGATCGACGATCGTGGCTGGCAGTACGACAGCCTCGACAACTACCAGCACAACAACGCGCTGTCCGACGACGGCAAGCTGTACGTGCCGAAGAGCCTGACGAGCGGTGGGGCGTCCGGCGATTTCTCGCAATACGAGCCGATCGACGCGCACAAGACGGAGTGGTACCAGCACGTCGAACACTACCTCGAGATCGGCACCGGCATTCTCGCCGCGGCCGGCGGCGTCGTGCTGGTCGCGAGCGGCATCGGGGCGCCGGTCGGCGGCGTGCTGCTCGGCGCCGCGTGGACGGCGGTCGGCGCGGGCATGGCCGTCGGCGTGCCGGCCGCGATCGGCGATCTGAAGAACCTCAGCGATCACGGCCAGTCGATCGGTTTCGGTAACGCCCAGGCGCGCGGCGACTGGATCAGCCTGATCGGCAGCGGCGCGGGCATCGCCGGCGGCGGGCTCGGCGTGGCGGCGAAGTCGCTCGCCGAGGCATCGTCGCTGCTGCGGACGACGGGGCAGGTCTCGGACCTGCTCACGGTGGCATCGCGCGGCGACGGCGCCGCGGCCGACGTGGCCGGTCTCGGCCGCTTCACGCAGGAAGCCGACGCGTTCCAGTCGCTCGCGCAGACGACGGGCCGCACGGCCGGCGTGCTCAATGTCAGCGGCGGCGTGATCGGCGGCTATCAGATGGCCGACCAGGGCGTGTCGCTGATCCGTAACTGGGATGCGATGACCGATTCCGACCGCGCGCAGCAGTTGCTGAACCTCGGCATCGGCATCGCGCAGATTGGGCTCGGCTCGCGCACGCTGATGGAGCGGCCGATCCGCGCGATCACCAGGACGCCCGCGCCGCCGGCGATGCCGAGGCCGGTCGCGATCGACGTCGTCGACACGATGTTCGGCAACGGGCTGGCGAACCAGCGTCTCGCGGTCGGCGAGATCGGCAACCCGTGGCGGCACGCGGAGGAGCAGGCGAACAGTTTCGGCGAACCGGCCGACGACGGCGGCGCGGTCGCGCCGGCCGACGAGGGGCTGCGAGCGCGCGTCTCCGCGTGGCTGCGCGGGCGCCGCACGCAGGGCACGCCGGACGACGACGCGGTGACATTGCGGCTCGCGCCCGACGGTGAACCGATCGACGGCGAAGGGACGCCGGCCGTCGCCGCCGCATCGGCAGGCGAGGATGCGGCGTCGCCTGCCAAGGCCGGTGGGCCGGCAAATGGCGCGCACCCCGCGTCGTGGGCGATTCCCGCGCATATCGCGGCCGATCGGGCGATGCTGAGCGAGGTGGTCGGGCGGATCATCGAGAGCGGCAATCGGCTCGAGGACGTCGAATACTACGTGTATGCGCTGGAGGATGCCGAAGGCAACGTGCGCAACCCCGAGGAAGACGGGCTGCCCGCGACCAAAAAGGGCGATTTGCTCGACGACATGAACGCGGCGAAGGCGGACGGGCGGCGCGCGAATGCGCTCGACGATGCGCCGGCGCGCGCGGCCGCTGCGCCGGATGAGGGCGGCACGATCGGCGTGACGCGCTACTCGACGTACCACGACGCGCTGATGGTCGGCGCCGACGGCGTCGCGGCGGGCCGCTACCGGATCGCGCTGGTCGATCACGGGGCGCTCGCCGCGGACGGCACGGTGCCGCCCGAAGCGGTCGTCGGCCATGTCGGGCTGACCGACGCCGGCGATGCGTTCATGCTGTCGATGAACGATGCGTACGACCGCACGGTGCGCGTGCTGTACCCGCGCGGCTTCGATCCGCAGAAGCCGCTGATCCGCGGCGAGGACGGCCGGCGCGTCGACGTGATCAACGCGTCGTTCGGCATGAGCGAAACGCAGTGGGCCGCCTATCCGCGCCGCGAGGCCGACCTCGCGATCTATTCGAACCACCCGGACCAGCCCGAGAACCGGCTGCCGCCGGGCGAGCGGCCGTTGATGCCGGTGCCGCCCGGTTACTTCGCCGTGTACGCGCATGCGTGGGCCGATGCATTCGCGAGCGCGACCGGCAAGGCGATGAGCGCGGAAGACCTGGCCGAGATGGTGCGCCAGAGCGGCTGGGACGGCAAATCGCCGGTCATCCTCTACGCGTGCGGCGCCGGCACGCGCGTGAGTCCGCTCGCGCAATTGCTCGCGAACGTGCTGGGCGTCGACGTGTACGGCGCAAGCGGCTTCGTCGCATGGCGTTCGCCGCGCTATCGCGCCGACGGCAGTCCCGATTCCGGTTATACGAGCGGCATCCTGATCGAGCCCGGCGCGCCCGACCAGGCCGGCGTGCCCGACCATTCGGTCCGCGGCGAACCGCGCACCTACCGGTTCTCGCCGGCGCTGGCGGTCATCGACCAGGGAGCGCATCCGGTCAACTGGAGCGGCGTCGCGCCGCGCCCGGTGTCGAATCACTGGGGCGGCAGCGCGACGACGGGCGACGCGCGCGTGCCGATCGGCGTGTACGTGTGGCGCCTGTTGACGAAACGCGGGTCGATCATCAATCCGCGCAGCGGCCGTTCGGCCAGCGCGCTCGAGATGACGCACGCGCTGGAAGAGCTGGCGTGGAAGGGCTATACGCCGGGCACGCCGATCGCGCTGGAGGGGCCGCACAGCGGCACCAATCCCGAGTTGCTGCAGGAATTCGCGGACCTGATCCAGGCGCCGGTATTCGGCCGGCTGGGCGACGACGACGCGGCAGGATGGCGGCGTGCGCTCCCCAATCCGGGCCGCCGTCTCGCGCGCTTCGAGATCGAGCCCGACGTGAACGGCAAGTTCTCGCCGGGCGGCGCGCAACCGGTCCGGATCAATCCGCTGGAGCTGCGGCCCGTGCCGGGTTCGAACGTCGTGAACCTGCTCGGCCACGCGACCGCGCGGCAGTTCCTGAAGGTGTCCGGCTTCGACATCGCCGAATCGCACGGCACCAAGCCGCGCGACGTGAGCCTGGATAGCGCGGCCGCAATCACCGAAGGCGGCACGATTTCGCCGCGGCAATTCGCGCGCAAGCTGCTCGACGATCCGGCCTATACGGAAGGCAACGGCGTGCTGCTGACCGGATGCTATCTCGGCGCAGGCGGCTATTCGTTCGCACAGGAGCTTGCGTACGAACTGCAGGTACCCGTGATCGCGTCGATCACGTCCAACTCGGTGCGCGGCACGGGTGCGCTGGAACTGTATCCGATCGACGACGACATCGTCCTGCCGGCACACGATCCAGACGTCGCGACGCGGCTCTATCTGCACCTGCCCGAGGCGCCCGATGCC
The DNA here is from genome assembly GCF_003853425.1 of Burkholderia sp. Bp9140. Taxonomy (NCBI): domain Bacteria; kingdom Pseudomonadati; phylum Pseudomonadota; class Betaproteobacteria; order Burkholderiales; family Burkholderiaceae; genus Burkholderia; species Burkholderia sp. Bp9140. Next base: position 47,300 of record NZ_QTPQ01000003.1, on the reverse strand, counting down.
AGCGACCCGCCGATGGTGTTCGCGCAGCGGGGCGAGCCCGTGGCGCGCACGGCCGCGCATGGCGATGCGCCGGTCGAGCCGGTGCGGCCGATCGACACGCAGATCGATCCGGACGCGGACAGCGGCCGGCGCGGCGATGGCGGTGCGCCGGGCGAGGCCGGCCGGCAGGGCGTGACGTCCGGCGTGCCCGCGCATCCGCGGCTCGCCCCCGAGCCGGACGCGGGCGAGCCGCCCGTCTACGAGCCGGCCCCGCTCGTCGAGGTCGAGCCGGGGCGGATCTTCACGGCGGACGAATGGGCCGCGCGCGCCGAGCAGGCCGCCGAGGCGGAAGCCGACGACGGCCTGTCGGGGAAAACGCAGAAAATCTATCCGAAGACCAGCCGGGTCTATACGGACCGCAAGATCGCCAACGGAGGCGTCGTCACGACGACGATTCATGGCCAGTCCGTGCTGCAGCCCGGTTTCGACGACGTGACCGGCGTCGACGCGACGCAGCATCCCGAATTCCTGCGTCCGGCCGACACGCTGCTGATGCCTGGCACCGACCCGCTGCATGCGATCGGCGCGCGCGGGCTGATGTCGCCGCCCGGTCATCACGTGGTGTTCGGTCACGGGATGTCGGCCGACGCGATGCTGGGCCCCGAAGGCCGGCCGCTCACGCCGGACGACGTGGCCGAGCGTGTCGCGCCGCATCTCGAACCGGGGCAGGACGTGACGCTGTATTCCTGTTTCGGCGGGTCGAACAAGCATGACCCGTTGCGCGTTGCGCCGGGCCAGGTGCGGGCCGCGAGCACGACGTTCGCGGCAGCGCTGGCCCAGCGTCTGTCGGAGATCACCGGACGGCCGACCTCGGTCTGGGCGCCGCCGGATATCCTGCTCGTGGAACCCGACGGTTCGACCACCGTACGCGGAACGCGGCTGACGGGCCAGGTCGACAAGGATCGTCTGCCGATGCAAAGTTTCCGCGGCGACCCGGCGCGCGCCGGCCGCCCGGCGCTCCCCGCAGGGCCGGACGCGGAACCGGCACCGACGACCACCCGCACCGCGTCGCGGCCGATCGCCGATCCGCCGCCGCGTCCCACGGTGCCGCGTGTGGCCGATCCGACCTTTGCCGATCCCGGCTACGATTTCGGCGCGATCCCGGACGGCACGTTCGAATCGGTCACGCTCGACCATCCGTTCCGCACCGCGCTGGCCGACCGGCCGGGCGTGATCGGCGACGCCGCGCGCGTGACGCAAGCCGGCGGCACCGTGAGCCAGCACTGGCCGAGCTATTTCCTGGACGGCCCCGAACCGACCCGCGTGATCGACGACGTGATGCAGGCGTTCGACGCGGCGGGCCTGACGAACCTGCGCGTCGAATTCGTGACGCGGGACGGCAGCGTCGTGCTCGGCAGCGGCACCGATTTCGGCGCGCTCGACCCGGAGGAAGGCTGGTTCCGGTTCAGCGGCACGGTGCCGGACGCGACGGCGGCGGCCGCAACGCACGCGCCTGGCCGCGCGGGTGTCGATGCCCGGCTCGCCTTGCCGGAAGGCGTGCGGACGGTCTCGCACGACGAGCTTGCGCAGGCACTCGATACCGCGCATACCGGGCCGCGCAATCACGCGTACGTGCCGGCCGAGACGTTGCCGGCCGACAGCGCGTTCGCGCAGGGCGACCTCACGCCGGCGGATCGCGTCGCGGCCAGCGCCACCGCGAACCTGGCCGCCGTCGACGCCGCGGCAGCGACCGACGTCGTGCTGCTGTCGGCGCTCGGCCACGATCCGGCGAGCGCGCTGCGCATCGCCACGCCCGACGGCGGCACGCTGTTCAAGCCGGCCGGCGTCGACATGTATGTCGTGCGAACCCGCGATGCGGCGACCGGCGACGTGTCGTACCGGCTCGCCGGCATCGATCGTTCAGGCTTGCCGGAGGGCTATGCGGCCGTGCATGCCGGCGGTACGCGCGCTGTCGGCGCGGTCGACGGCAGCCCGACCTGGCCGATGCTCGGGCCGGCGGGGCCGGCCGGCCGCCTCGCGAGCACGGCCGGCGACCCGTCCGGTGCGACGCCGCCCGCCGCCGTTTCCGGCCATGCGGGCGCGCCCGCCGCGCCGCGCAGTGCCGCCGTGGTCGAGGCGGAACAGCAGACGCGCGCCGCGTCCTGGCTCGACACCCTCGGACGGCGCACGCTCACGCGGGTCGACGGCCGGCATGTGCCGACGCTGGACGGGCTCGCTCGCCAGCTTGGCCCCAACGCGCATGTGCTGGTCGCCGCGCATGCGGAACCGCCCGCCGGCACCGGCGCTCACGCGGCACCGGCGTTCATCGCGGTGCTCGAGACCGACGCGAACGGTGTGCTCGGCCCGGTGCGGATGCTGGACGGCAAGCGCGTGCCGCATGCACTGAGCAAGGCGCTGGAGCGGGCCGACAACAGCGGCCGACGCGCCCGCGGCAAGTTCGATTTCCATGTGTCGCCGGTCGCGCACGACGAACTGGTGGCGTTCGGCGGCCCGTCGAAGATCGAGACGCCGGACGGCAAGACGTCGTGGTCCGTGACGCCCACGGGTCAGGCGATCGAGAAGACGCTCGCGGCCGACGTGTCGAAGCTGCAGGACGCGCCGGTCTTCAAGCGGCCGCGCCAGGCCGTGCGTGCGGTCTCCGGCGAGCAGCGCTGGATTCACGTGGTCGAGGACGAGACGGGCAAGGTGCTCGGCTACGCGCAGCGCAACACGAACCACGAGTGGAAGTACGTCGAGAAGGCGCCGCTCGGCGATACCGAGATTCCCGAGCAGGATCTGCGCACGGTGTTCCGGCGACGCCGCCGCGGCGGCATTCCGGTCGGCCGGTCGCCGCGCCGCGGGATTCGCTTCATCGTCAGCGACGTGGCGCCCGCGACCGTCGATCGCATCGGCGGGTTCCGGCCGGCGAAGGAGGCCCCGGCCGTCGAGAAGAAACCATTCCGCTCGGCCGGCGACCTGTTCCAGTCGATCGTGCCGGTGCGCCGGCCGCTGGCGCGCGCGGAGCAGGGCGACGATGCGAACGCGGCGCCGCTGCCGCCGGTCGACCCGCATCTGCTGCCGTCGGAGCAGTCCGCGCTCAACGCCGTCGACTTCAGCGGCAACAGCGTGCCGCACCTGCTGACCGCGATCCGGAACGGCGCGCTGGACGGCGGCCGCCATGTGATCTACGTGTTCAGGACCGACGGCGCCGTGGCCGAGGCGCTCGGCGACCCGCTCGGCGTGATCGCCGCGCGCAACGGCGAGATGCGCTGGTTCGACAAGCTCCCGCAGGCCGGCAACCAGAATCATCCGGGCCTGCCGCTTGATGAAATGCCGATCGGCAACGATCGTTTCGGGACGGACGTGCATTTCCTGCTCACGCAGCTGTCGCCGGGCGATTTCCTGAGCAGCGCGCGGCCGACGCGCGTCGCCGCGCTCGAAGCGCGCGCGAAGGCGCTGCACGATCAATGGAAGGATGCGGAAGCGCGCGGCCTGAACTCGGCGCCGTTCCGCGCGCTCGCGGCCCGCACGCGGCACGGCTACAACGAGGTGCTCGTGGACTTGCGGCGCTTGAGGCGCAAGGGTGCCGCGCCCGAGCCGTTGTCGATCGAACCGTACCAGCCGGGGCTGTCGTCGGCGACCTCCGTCGCGTTCAGCCTGCGCAACGGCGCGGCGAAGCCCGAGCAGTACTTACCGACGCACGAGCAGATCGAGGCGTACAACAAGCAGGCGCAGCGGCCGGGCCACGTGAACCTCGTGCTGAAGGGCGAGCCGCAGGCTGTCATGGTCGACGTGGGCATGTGGCGCACGCTGCTCAACAAGCTGTACGTCGCGCGCGACGTGTCGACGTCGGCGTCGCGGTTCCTGCCGGTGCCGGGCAAGCTGCGCGCGCGGACGCGCAACCTGGGCGCGGCGACCGTCGCCGACAAGCGGATCCGGCAGATCTTCACGCGCTCGGACGCGGCGTTGCAGGATCGCATGGTGCCGATGGCGCGCTCGTTCTCGCTGAGCGACGATCCGGCATTGATGGGTGCGCTCGTCGAGCGGTACGGCGGCGTGATGCCGGTCGCCACGCTCGTGATCGATCCGCATTCGCTCGCCGCGGTGCTCGGCAAGGCGCACGATCCGGACTTCCTGAGCGCGGTGCGTGCGCTCGGCGACCAGAAGCGCGCCGTGTTCGACGGCGAGAACGGGATGATCCATCCCGCGCCGGATTCGGACGGGACCGCGCTCCCGCTCGACGATCTCGCCCATCTGCATCGCTGGCTCGACGAGGCCGCCCGGACCGGTTTCGCGATCCGGCTCGAGACCGCACCGTCGCGCGCGCTCGTGTCCGGCACCGACTACCGGTTCCAGTCGGGCACCAACGACACGTATCACGACTACGTACGGGTCATGAGCGCGCTCGAAAGCTGGTCGAACGCGCATCCCGACACGACGGCGCCGAACGTGATGATCACGTTCCACGGCTGGGACGCGGTGCCGGAATCGGTGCCGGGCGGCGGGCACGAGAAGCTGCTGCGCGCGGTGCTCGAGCACAAGGGGCTCGAATGGGTGCACATGGGGCTGTCGTACGGCACGCACGGCGCGGACTTCATCGGCAACCAGGATCTCACCGGCGCGCTCGCGAAGCTGATCGTCGAGAACCGCAACCGGCCCGAGGTCATCAACCGCCTGCACGGCGCCGATGCGCTGACGCGCGTGTTCGAGCGCGTCGACCGGCAGACGCTCGCGAACCAGCATCAACTGCTGTTCGCGGAAGTCGAGCGGCTCGGTGCCGCGGACGGGATGGCGCCCGCCGAGTTGGCCGCGCTGCGCCAGAAGCTCTACGAAGGCAACACGACCGTCTGGCTGAACCAGGCGCGCAAGGCGACGATCGAGCATGCGACGAAGCTGTGGGACGACGACGGCAACCAGCCGCGTACCACGACGGACAAGGGCGCACGCACGTTCGGCGGACGCTGGCTGGCCGACTACGGCGGCAGCGTGCCCGACCGGGTGACCACCGGCAAGCGGCCGTCCACCGCCGACCCGGTCGAGCACTGGCGCGCGGTCGTGCGCGACCCGGCGCTGATCAACGACGGCACCAAGCCGATCGGTGCGAGCCGCCGGGAAGCCGCCCAGCTCGCGAAGGTCGACATTCCCGACGCGAAGCGCGCGCAGGCGGAACTGCATGCGCTGCGGGTGCACGACGCGCCGATCGGCGAGAACACGCCGCCGCCGTCGCCCAGGCGGATTGCCGGCGACATCGCCGCGGCCACCGTGACCGGCGGCGCGGGCGCGGGCGTGCTCGTCGCGGTCGGCCGGGAGTCGGTGCGCACCGCGACGAACTCGCTGTATGCGGGCCTGCGGGTCGGACGCGTGTTCCAGGCGCTGCATCACGGCGCGGTCGCGAGCCTGAAGAGCGGCGATCCGCGCGTGTTCGACCGCGTCGTCGACCGGCTCGTGCGCGGGCTGCAGGCGCAACTGAAGGCGAACGGCTTCGACGTGGCCGCACGCGGCACGCAGCTTGAGCAGATCGCGCACGAAGGCAAGGCGATGGCCGCGCAGCTTCGTGCGCTGAACGACGACGGGATGCTGTCGTTCGACGACACCGTCACGCATACGAAGGCGATCGCCGCCGACATGCTCGCGCAGATGCAGGGCGTGGTCGGCGGGACGTCGCTGAAGCTGCTGCACCACGGCAGCCCGCGGCATTCGATCGGCCGGGTCGGCCGCGTGCTGGCGCTCGGCGGGTACGGCGGGTCGATCACGATGAATGCGTTCAGGGCGTTCACGCACGGCGACTGGCTGGCCGGCGGACAGGCGATCGGCGGCGTGTTCAGCGCCGCCTACACCGGCATCGTTTACAGGGGCAGCCTGCGCGGCGTGAATGCCGAGAACCGCAGTCAACTCGCGCGGATCGCCAGCGCGACCGGCGACTATCTGACATCGGCGGTCGGCATCGCAACCGGCGTTCATACCGCGCTGACGCAGGATCCGGTGACCGGCTCGCTGACCGCGATGTCCGGTGCGCTGCTCGGCGCCGGGCGGCTGCATTCGCATTTCCCGAATGCGACGCCGTGGATGGAGCGCTTGCCGACCGGCATCGCGCTGGCGCCGGTGGCGATCTTCGGGATCATGCAGGGGATCAACCTGTACACGTCGGCGACCGCGCCGGACGATCAGCACAAGCCGCCGGGTTCGCCGCCGACACCGTCGGGTTCGAATCCCGGGACACCGGCGCCGGGCGCATCGTTCGCGCCGTCGCCCGGCACGACGACGGCGCCGGCCCAGCCGAGTGCGTCCGCGACGCCGACGGCAGGCACGCAGCCGTCGAGCGCGCCATCGCAACCGGCGCCGACCCAGACGAGCTCGCCCAGCCCGACGCCAACGCCGACGCCGACGCCGCTGACGGTGAACGTGGTCGCCGGCGATTCGTTGTGGACGATCGCCGAAAGTCACGAAGGATCGCTGCTTGCCGCGGCCCAGGTGCCGGCTGACGAACAGCAGCGGATGTCGGAGGGGCAGCGGATCAACGCCGCGTTCAACGAGATCCTGCAGCTCAACCGGAACCTGGCGAGCCATCCGGGCGAGATCGATCCCGGGCAGCAGGTCATTGTCGGGTGAGCGCGGTGCGGCGAAGGCTAGGGCCTGTTCACGCTAATAACGGGCTTGCGCTGGCCCCCAGAAGGGCCGAGCGCAAGGAATGCGACGAAGCGAATACTCGACGTATTCGCGAGGAGCATGACGCGGCGATCGGCCCTTCTGGGGGCCAGCCCCACGAATGATTTTTTCCAAACAGGGGAACGTGCCTTTCCGCCCGCATTGCGGCGTCGTTCGTCGTTGCAATAGCTACGGCTATTGCGCCTCCTTTCTCCTTGCACTGCGGGCGGAAAGGCACGTTCGCAAGCCCGTTATTAGCGTGAACAGGCCCTAGCCCGCAACATCGGCGGGTCAGCCTTCGCGCTTGCGCTGCGGGAGCACCCAGAGCATGCGTCCAACGGCCTCGGCCTGATTCCGCGAATGTGTCTTCTCGTAGATCGCGCGCAACTGGGTGCGAATGGTCGTGAGCGCTACGCCGGTATTCGCCGCGCATTCGTCCGGCGTCTTGCCGCAGAGCAGCGCTTCCGCGACGGCTGCTTCGGCGCTCGACAAGCCGAACGCCTGTCGCAACTGTTGCGCGACGACGAGCGGGGCGGTGCTGCGTTGCCTGACCGTGACCAGCATCGTCGCGTCGCCGAAGGTCGCCTGCAGCGCTTGCCCCGACAGTGGCGCGATGCCGAGAAAGATTTCGTGCGCGTCGCTCAGGGTGCCGGACAGCGCGAGGCTCTCGCTCTTTCGGGTCTTCGCGACGCGGGACAGCGCGGCCTTCAGCGCATCGTTCTGCGGCGCGCCCGCGGCGCTCAGGTGCCCGTGTTCGAGCTTGAGGCAGGCGGTCGCGCGCAGCATCGCTTCGGCCGCACCGTTGACGAATACGACGCGCGAATGCCGGTCCAGCGCGAAGACGGACAAGCCCAGTTCCTCCATCAGTTCGGCACCGAGCATGGCGTCGCGATGCAGGATGCGCGCGTCCTGCCACAGGTTGATCGAGCGTTGCAGATGTCCCGCCATGCCTGCCAGCGTGGCGCGTTCGTCGGACGAATAGGGCGGTCGGCCGTGGGCGCGTAGTAACCCGAGCAGAATGTCGTCGCTGCCCGGACGCGCGAGGCGCACCCCCATCAGATAGCGAATGCCCGACGGAATCTGGTAGTCCTGGAAGAACTCGCTGCGCTCGACGTCGCGGTCGGTCAGGTGATCCTGACAGCACACGAATTCGCCGAGCGGGGCACTCTCGACAAAGCCGCGGCGCGGGTCGAGCGCGCCATAGTACTGGTCGTAGAGTGCGACGACGCCGTCCAGCTCCGCGCGCGGCGAGTAGATCGAGAACTTCGGCGCGTTGCGTGCGGTATCCCAGCTGAACATGTGAAAAACGTTTGCGCCAAGCGCTTCGGATACCTGATGGAATGTCTCGAGAAAACCGTCAGGCTGCATCGCGGCCTCATAGAGGTCCCCGATAAGTTGGTCCCGTAGCATGCACACCCCCGCCGAATCGTGGTCTTCGTATATGGCGTTTTTGTCTGATGATATTTATTTTGAATGCCGAATTTTTTTCAGGCTAACACAGGTCGATTGCATTCAGGGTCGCATTGTTTTGCGATTTTCATTCACCTGAATGATGATCGAAGAAAACGCCTTTGCGAGAATCCCCGACAACAGCGTGCATGCGCGGTGCGTAGCGCACCTGACAACCAGAAGACTCTCGGGGAAAAGCAATGAAACTCAAACCTGTCATGTCCGGTATTGCAGCGCTCGTGCTGTCGGCTTGTGGAGGCGGAGGCAGTTCGTCCTCGTCGCCGCCCGAACCTGCCGCGCAGACGGTCAGCGGTGTCGCGGCGGCCGGCGCGGCGATGCAGGCCGCGACCGTGAAGCTGGTCGACGCGACCGGCAAATCAGTCGACTGTCCGGCCGACGCCGCGACCGGTGCGTTTCATTGCACCGTGACCGGCTTGACCGCGCCCTTCGCGTTGTCCGCGTATGGCAACGTCGCCGATTCGCAAGCCACCCTGATCGCGCTCAGCGCCACCGGCGGCACGCAGACGATCAACATCACGCCGATCACGAACGCGATCGCCGCGACGATCGTCGGCGACAACCCGACGAAGCTGCTGGGCGACACGGGGTTGCTGCAGAGCAAGGTCACGGCGCAGGCCGTTGCGGGCACGGTGCAGGCGTATTCCGCCGTGCTGGCCGACCTGCTGGCCGCGACCGGCAATACGGGCGTCGACCTGATTTCCGGTCCGTTGACCGCGGGTGCGCCGGGGCTCGACCGGCTGCTTGATCAGGTGAAGATCAGCGTGTTGCCGAATGGCGGTGTCCAGATCAGTTCGGTGGCAGGGGCGTCCAGCGATACGCCCGTGCAACTCGAGCTCGCGCCGGGCGTCGCGCCGCAGGCCAGCGACAAGGCCAGCCTGCCGGCCGTCGCGACCATCAACGGCGCGGCGGTGTCGAACCTGCCGAGCGCCAGCGATCTGGCTGGACTGCAGAGCGCCCTCAACCAGTGCTTTGCCGGCTCGACCGGTGCTTCGCGCACGGGTGGCAAGGTGTCGGCGTGCGGGCTGCTCTTCGTCGATGACGTCGCGGCGGGCGCGTTGAACACCGGCGTGCCCGCTGCCTATCTCAACAACGGCATGTCGGTCGATCAGGAGTTCGGCGCGCCGGCCGGCGGCGGCACGCCGGGCATCGTCGCCGACGATGCGATGAACAACGCAAGCTTCAGCGTGCCGGAGGTGATCCGCGTCGTCGCCAGCGATACGATGTGGGTGAAGCTTGCATGGACGCGCACCGACGGTATTCGCGACGGCATGCAGCAGCATGTGCAGCTCGCCGTCCGGGCGGGCAGCCTCGCGAGCGGCGATACCGGCTGGCGCGTGGTCGGCAATCAACGCGCGGTGCTGAGCAAGGTGAACGCGAACGCGCAGAAGTGGGACTGGCTGAATGCGGCCAATCCGTCGACGGGCACGAACGCGTTCGTCGATTCGCTCAACTTGCAGGTAGGAACCGTCGATGCGGCGGGCACCGCGGTGGACTTCGCGATCGTCAACGGCCCGGGGTTGCGCAATGGCGTGTTCCTGCAGCCGTCGAGCGGCACCTGCGACACGCTGAATATCCGTGCACAGATTGCGAGCGGGCAGACGCCGGCCCAGCTTGCCGCGCTGGCGAAGAATGCGCAGTGCCGCAACAATTTCCGCCTGGCGGGCGTCGCGCAGGATCCGGCCAACCAGGGCCTGTTTTCGTGGCCGGGCGATGCGCCGCGCAACAATACCGCCTGGGCGAAGCCGCAGTTGAGCGCCGCCGAGCTCGCCGACATCAAGCCGTTCAGCGCCTACACGATCGACGTTTACCAGAACGGCAACACCGCGGCGCCGGCCAGGCACTATACGGTCCGGCTGCGCACGCCGTCGCCGTTGCCTGATGCGTTGCGCCAGTACGCGTGGCACGACGTCGCGCAGTCGACCCGCGACGCGCTGACGCCGGGCACCGCAAGCACGTTTGCGGGCGGCACGACGTTCCGGTTGAGCTGGACGTCGAAAGCGGGGCTGCCGTTCGTCAAGCGCGGCAACGTGCAGATTCGCGCAACCGCGGCAGGGCAGCCGTCGCCGGTGTTCGTCAACGGCTCCGCGCGAGCGTTGCCGGCGCAGCCGGGCGCCGCGGTCACGCTCGACGTGCCGGGCGATCAAGGCGTGGCGTTCCCGGCGGTGGCCGGCTGGACGGGGAGCACCGACTTCTCGTTCATGAACCTGAACTGGACGGACACGGTCGACACGCTCTTCACCGAATCGCTCGAATACGACCGGTAACGGGCGGCTGGCCGGGTACGGCCGGCGAACGATTGGCCGGCGGAACGGTTCGCTGTTCCGCCGGCGCGTTGTTGTCACGGCGCGGGCGAGAGCGCACGAATCACACCTTCCTCCGCGCCGACATCGTCGGAGAGCGGCAGCACGGTCATGCCGTCGCGCAGCGCATACGCGATCACTTCGGCGACGTTGTGCAACGACAGTTTCGACATCAGGTTCTGTCGATGCTTGCGTACCGTCAGCACGCTGAGATTCAGCTTGATGGCGATCTCCTTGCTCGAGTGTCCATTGGCAATCAGCACAAGGATTTCCTTCTCTCGCGCGGTCACCGGTGGCACGGCGCTACCGCCGGTGTTCTCGAGGACATGGGCTAGCGAATCGCTGACATAGCGGATACCCGACAGCACCAGCGAGACCGCACGCATTAGTTCGTCGCCATCTTCGTGTTTGAGCATGTATCCGTCGACGCCGATCGCCACGGCCGCCCGGACCGTGGCCGGATTCTGGCTGCCCGTGACCACCAGGATTCGGGTCTGCGGCGATTGCGCCTTGATTCGTTTCGCGAGGTCGATGCCGGGGACGCCGGGTAGATCGAGGTCGAGCAGCAGCAAATCGGCCTGCGTGTCGCGCACCAGCTGATCGACCATTCGGCCGTCACCGGTTTCCCCGACGACGGTCCAGTTCGCTCGCGTCTTCAGCAACAACTTCAGCCCGTCGCGAATAATGGCGTGGTCTTCGGCAAGCACGATTTTTTTCATTTTTCTTTCGCCTTCTCCCGGGGCACCCGGAAGCTCATTCCTTTGCGACAATACGATGCAACCCCGTTGCGACGGGTCACGCGGCGGGCAAGATCGACGCCCGACCCGTCCAACGTCGAATCCGCTACGCGATTTTGAAATGGCAACAAGGATAGCGCAAGAATATCGTGCCCATGTGCAGCTGGAGCTGGTCAATACGCTGTACCGACAGTCTCCGCCGATCCTGTTCGGCAACATCGCCGTGGTCAGCCTGACCACCTTTCTGTTGTGGAACGAAGTGTCGCGGCACGCGCTGCTCGCGTGGGCCGCGGCGATCTGCGTGCTGACCGCCATCCGCACGGTCATGGTCTGGCGGGATCGCCGCGCAGGCGAGCATCCTGCCGGGACGGCCACGCGCCGCGCCCGGAAATACATGCTGTTCGCGGGCATGTCCGGCTGCCTGTGGGGCGCCATGGGCGTGCTGTTCTTTTCGCCGGACAACACGATCGTGACGGCGCTCATCTGCATCGTGCTGGCCGGCATGACCGGCGGCTCGGTGGCGTCGCTCTCGTCGTGGTGGCCGACCTACGTGGCTTACGCATTGCCGACGGTGCTGCCGTTCGCGATCCGGTCGTTCATGTACGGCAGTGCGCTGTTTTCGGTGCTGGGCTTTCTGTCGCTCTTCCTGCTCGCGGTCAATCTCGCGTTCAGCCGGACGCTGCAGCGTACCGTGCGCGATGCCGTATCGCTACGCTTCGAGAACGTCGACCTGATCCGGCAACTGACGCAGGAGAAGGAGCGCGCCGAACTCGCCAATCGCAGCAAATCGCAATTCCTCGCCGCCGCCAGCCACGACCTGCGTCAGCCGACGCATGCGCTCGGCCTCTACATCGCGACGCTGCGCGCGATGGCACGCGCGCCGAGCGTCGACGGAACCGCGCTCGACGACATCGCCGAACGGCTTCGGACCGCGTTGAAAGGCATGTCGCAATTGCTGAACGTGCTGCTGGACATTTCCCGGCTCGACGCGGGCGTGATCGACGTCGAGCCGCGCCGCTTTCCGCTGCAGCAGGAACTCGATGCGCTGGACAACCAGTTTCGTCAGGCCGCGCAGGCCAAGGGATTGACGCTCCGGATCCGGCCGACCGCGATCTGGCTGGAAACCGATGCGGTGCTGCTGCACACGATCCTGTCGAACGTGTTGTCGAATGCCGTGCGCTATACCCGGAGCGGAGGCATCCTGCTGGCCTGCCGGCGGCGCGGCAACGACGTCGAGATCCAGGTCTTCGACACCGGTATCGGCATCGAGGCCGATCAACTGCCGAACATCTTCCGGGAGTTTTACCAGATCGGCAATGCGGCGCGCGATCGGGAGCAGGGGCTGGGCCTCGGGCTGGCCATCGTGCAGCGCACGGCGGCGCTGATCCATGCGAGCGTCCAGGTGCATTCGACAGCGGGCCGCGGCTCGCTGTTCTCGGTGCGGCTGGCCATGGCCGAACCGGTGCGGTCGCGCGACGCCGATGCGAATCGGCCGGGCAAGGGCGCGGACATCGGGCGCGGGCGGACGCGCAGAACCATCCTGGTCGTCGACGACGATCGCGACGTGCTGGCCGGCATGCAGACGCTGCTCCAGACCTGGGGGCATGCCGTGATCGCCGCGCCATCGCTGGAGCGCGCGATCGAGCTTGCCGCCTCCCGTCGCACGGAACTGGACATGATCGTGACGGACTTCAGGCTGGCGGGGCACGTGACCGGCGCCGATGTCGTCCACGGTGTGTTTCGTGTCATCGAACGCGAGATACCGGCCATCATCATCACCGGCGATACGTCGCCCGAGGGCATCCATGCCGCTTCGTCGAGCGGCTTCAGCGTGATGCACAAGCCGCTCGACCCGCAGGAAATGCAGACCTTGATCGATGCGTCGGCGTGATGGCGTGATGGCATCGTGCCCGTTTGCGCCGACACGCGAATGCGACGCGTTCGCGACGGCAGCCGGTGCGGCGACGACTGCACTACTGCATATGCGGTATTTCCCAAACGAAACGGGTGCAGTACCTTCGCACCTGCTGGCAATCGTAAAAGAACAGTTGCGCGGGGTATCGAAGAAAGCCTGGACAGCCGGGGAGACCAACCCACGGTTCGGGCCGCACGTCCGATCGAATCGGCACGGCGCCGGCACGGCCTGACATCGCGGAAAAACCGATCGGTCACAATGCGGCCGATCCTTTTCCGGGCGTCGTCCTTTCTGAAAGCATCGCGACAGGGTGCCGTGCCTGCACCCTGAATCGCGCTCACCTTGCGCATGAGCCGACCGGCTTCTCGCGGTCGAATTCCTGAACGGTCATGGCGTGGCCTCGTCGCCCGCCGGCCTGGAGCGCAACGGTTATGCAAAATCTGCCCAATATCATGGTGGCCGCGTTCCCGGCCTTCGCGGTGCTGATCGCGGTGGAAATCGGTCTCGCGGCGGTGCTCGGCCGGTCGCTGTACCGGACCCGCGACACGCTGGCGAATCTCGCGCTCGCGATTGGCGCGTTCGTCGCCAGCGTGCTGACCGGCGGACTCGTGCTGGCGGTGCTGAGCTGGGTGTACGCGCACCGGATCTTCACGATTCCGACGAACGTCTGGTGGGCGTGGGTGCTGTGCTTCTTCGCTGACGATTTCAGCTACTACTGGTTCCACCGCCTGAGTCACGAGGTGCGTTGGTTCTGGGCGTCGCATTCGGTCCACCATTCGTCGGAGCGATACAACCTGTCGGTATCGCTGCGCCAGACGTGGACGGGCACGATCACAGGAGCGTTCCTGTTCTGGGCGTGGATGCCTTGGGTCGGGTTCCATCCGAAGATGATCCTGTTCATGCAGTCCGTGAGCCTGATCTACCAGTTCTGGATCCACACCGAAGCGATCGGCAAGATGCCGCGCTGGTTCGAGGCGCTGCTGAACACGCCGTCGCAGCATCGCGTCCATCACGGCAGCGATTTCGACTATCTGGATACCAACTACGCTGGCACCACGATGATCTGGGACCGGCTGTTCCGGTCGTACACGCCCGAGCGATTCACGCCGCACTACGGGCTGACGTCGAGTATCGGCACCGACAATCCGTTCAGGATCGCGTTCTACGAGTGGCGCAACATCGCGCGCGATCTCGCGAAGGCGGACAGCGTGCACACCGCGATCCAATACCTGATCCGGCCGCCGGGCTGGAGCCCCGACGGCAGTTCCCTGACGACGCGCGATGCGCGGCGTGCCGCACAGCAGGTTTCCTGAGAAGGCGATATGGCCCATACACGCGACCCACACGAACGGCGCCACGACGCGGCGCCCTCCAGCGCCGGCCGCCGGCAATTCCTCGAATACGCGGGCGCGGGGTTGTTGTCCGCGGTGCTCCCCGGATGCGGCGGCGCGGACACGATCCAGCAGCCGACCTATGGCGCGACCATCGCGGCGGGGCGGCAAACGATCCAGGCCGCGCTCGACGCACAGCCGCAGAACCTTGCCGGCATCTCGGTGGCGTTGCTCAAGGGCAATCAGGTGGTGTGGGCGCAGGCGTTCGGGAATGCCGCGGTCAACCCGGCGGTGGCTGCCACACCGACGACGCGCTACAACATCGGCTCGGTCACCAAGGTGATCGCGGCGCTGGCCGGCGTGATCCTGCAGGATCGCGGGCTGATCGACCTCGACGCGCCGATCGTCCGGTACGTGCCGTCGTTTTCGATGTTGTCGCCGCAGTACGCGCAGATCACGTCGCGTCATTTGCTGTCGCACGCGTCGGGGTTGCCCGGCCAGAACGTCGACGACATGTTCGGGTATGCGCCGATTCCGGGCTATGCGGCGGCCGCGCAGAAGGTGCTCGCCAACGAGCATCTGAATCATCCGCCGGGCCAGTTCGCGGTGTACTGCAACGACGGCTTCACGCTATTCGAACAGGTGGTCGCGGCAGTCACGGGACTGAGCTTCACCGATTTCGTTCAGCGCAACATCCTCGCGCCGCTGAACATGACGAACTCCGGCTTTCTGACCAGCGTGCCGACGCGCGGCCAATTCGCGCTGGCGTACGCGAACGGCACGCAGTACGGACAGGAATTCGCGAATCCGTACGCCACGGGCGGCCTGTCGACGACGCCGCTCGACATGATGAACCTCGCGCAACTGTTCATCGGCAACGGCCTGTTCCAGGGGCAGCAGATCGCGTCGGCGGCGGGGATCGCCGACATGCTGACGGACCAGACCAACCGGTGGCTGATCAAGTCGACCCAACTCGGTTATTCGTATGCGTATGGTCTCGGCTGGGACGACGTCGACGATCCGGTCCTGCGCGCTGCCGGCGCGGCGGGGGCGTACAAGAGCGGCGGCACGCAGTTCTTTTCGAGTCATTTCTACGTGCTGCCGGCCGCGCAAATGGCGCTGATGATCACCGGCAACACGGGCTATGACGCGGGCAGCATCGCGCCCGCGATCCTGCTGCAGGCATTGCGGGAGGACGGCAGCATCGCCGGCGCCCCCGCAAGGGTGAATGTCGGCGCGCCGGCGGCGGCTTCGTCGCCGGACGTGTCCGCGGTCAGCGGCATCTACGGCAACGAATCGGTTCCGATGAAGGTGGCCGTGAACGCGGACGGCACCCTGGCGTTGACGAAATGGAACGGCACGACGTGGACGGACGTCGGCCCGAGTACCGCGCCGTACGTGTACCGCAGCGACGGCTGGTGGTGGAGTGACGGCGATACCGTGTCGTACCGGTTCGATATCCTGCCCGGCACCGACGACGCGGGCAACGCGGTGAGCAACCGGTATCTGACCAAGCGTGTCGTCGACGGCTCCGGCTATGTGTTCCGCGTCACGCCGTACGCGCAGCAACTGCAGGCGTTGCCGGCGCTCGACGCCGCATGGCAGGCGCGCGTGAACACGTCGTGGAACGTGATCAACGAATCGGCGCAGTCGGTGTTCTCTGGCGGCAAGCTGCGCGTCTCGCTCGGCAGTCTCGACGCGCTGCCGGGCTATGTCGTGTTCGCCTACAGCACCGACGGTGGCGTCCACACCAGCTACCAGCTGTTGAAGCCGCTGGCCGACGACCGCTGCGGGATGACCGTCAGGATTCCGGTCATGCCCGGCCGCGATCTGTTCGAAATCAGCATGACGAACGTGAACGACGTCGAGACGATGGCAGCTTCCGGATGGCTGTGCCAGCGAGCGTGAGAACCAGGGGGACGGGCGCGATGAGCGACGATCGAGCCGGCTAACCTTGAAGGCAACGTCAAGATCAGGCGCTTACGGCCTCGATCGCAACGTCACATCGGCATTCGGTGTCGCGCCAACCTTTTCGAGCGCCGCCACCGCCGCATCGTTACCTTGCAGGATGGCGTTCTGCAGCGCGGTGCGGCCGAGCGCGTCGACGTGATCCGGGTTCGCACCATGTGCGACGAGCACCGGCAGCATGTCGAGGCGGCCGAACAGCGCGGCGAACGACAGTGCCGTTTCGCCGGCGTGATTGGTCTGGTCGATCGGGCAGTGCGTATCGGCCAGCCGCTTCGCGATCGCAGTCTCGCCCTTGAACAGCGCCCCCATCAGTGCCGTGTTGCCGTGACGGTCGCCGATGCACGGGTCTGCGCCGTTGCGCAGCAGATAGTCGAGCGTGGCAGGCTGGTCGCGGTAGGCTGCGAGGATGACGGCGGTATAGCCTTCGCGCGTCGTCGCGTCGATCGGATAACGCGCGTCGACGAGCGACTGCAGGATGTCGATGCGGCCGACGCGCGCGGCGGCAAACCACGCATCGTCGTAGCGGCGCAGGTCGGTGTGCGCGTCGGGGCGAGGAACGGCCGCGGGCGGCGCAGTCTGCGCGCAGGCCGCGAGCACGGCGGCACCCGCGATCGCGAGCGTGCGGGAGAGGGCGGTTCGGAGTCGGTTCTTCATCAGCGATGCGCGCCGCGCGTGGCCGCGCGGCGCAATCAGGTAGGTCAGGGCGCGAAGGCCGCGCTTGCAGCCTTCGCGAGATTGCCCGATCAGTTCTCGACGAGCGTGTCGGCGAGCGATTTCACGCGGGACAGGTCGGCGTGCGTCGCGCGCGCCAGGCGCGTGCCGTAATCCGAATCGGCCCTGTAGAAGTACGACAGCATCGCGTACTTGTTCGCGTCGTTCGTCACGTGGTTCAGGTCGCCCGACAGCGCGGTCACCAGGTCCTGCCGTTCCTGCGCGGGCAGCATGCGGTAATACTCGCCCGCTTGCCGGAAGTTCAGCGTCTTGTGGATGGCGGCCTGCTGCGTCGTGCCGGACAGCGGCGTCGCCACCGACTTGTAGCGCGGGTTCTGCGCGAGTTCGTTCAGTGTCGACGGCTCGTAGTTCACTTCACCCTTGCGGTCGCCGAAGTTCATCGCGCCGTCCTGGTTGTTGTTCGTGACGGCCACGCGGGGACGGTTGATCGGCAACTGGTTGAAGTTCGCGCCGAGGCGATACATCTGCGTATCCGCGTACGAGAACATCCGGCCCTGCAGCATCCGGTCTTCCGACGGCTCGATGCCCGGCACCATCCGCGACGGGGCAAACGCGGATTCCTCGGTCGACTCGAAGTAGTTGTCCGGCACGCGGTTCAGCGTGAGCGTGCCGACCTTGCGTTCGGGAACGCCGGCCCACACCTTCGTATCGTCGAGCGGGTTGAAATCGAACGCGTCGAGTTCGGACGGCTTCAACACCTGAATGTAGAGATCCCACTTCGGCGCGTTGCCGGCCTTCAGCGCGCCATACAGATCGTTCGTCATCAGGTTCCAGTCGGCGCCGATCGAACCCGCGATGTCCTTCGGGCGCAGCCCGTGCATCCCTTGCTGGCTCTTCCAGTGGAACTTCACGTACGTGAAGTTGCCGTCGGCGTTGACGAACTTGAACGCGTGCACGCCGTAGCCGTCCATGTGCCGGTACGAATCGGGCATGCCTTCGGTCGTATACAGCCGCGTCAGCATGCTGGTCGCCTCCGGCGCATGCGCGAAGAAGTCGAACGCGAGGTTCGGGTCTTGTACGCCCGTGACGGCGCTCGGCTTGTTCGCATGAACGAAGTCAGGGAACTTGATTGCGTCGCGGATGAAGAAGATCGGCAGGTTGATCCCGACCAGATCCCAGTTGCCTTGTTCCGTATAGAACTTCACTGCGAAACCGCGCGGGTCGCGCGCCTGCTCGGGCGAGCCGCGATAACCCATCACGGTCGAGAAGCGTACGAACACGGGCGTCTTCGTGCCGGGCGTGAAGACCTTGGCCGTCGTCAGGTCGCTGATGTCGGCGCTCGGCACGAATTCACCGAACGCGCCTGTGCCGCGGGCATGCACGACACGCTCGGGGATGCGTTCGCGATCGAAGCGCTGGAGTTTTTCGATGAGATGCGAGTCCTGCAGGAGCGTCGGCCCGTTCGGTCCGGCCGTCTGGGAATTCTGGTTGTCGCCGACGGGCGAGCCGTTGTCGCGCGTCAGCTCGGCGGCATGCGAGGAAGAGGCCAGTGCGACGCAGGCCGCGGCAATCATGCTCTGCAAAAAACGATTCGCGGGGTAGGACATATCGATGAGGTTCCTTGGCTGAGGGGGAATGCCGACGAAATTTAATCTTGCCGGCATGGGGCAGGCCAATTGAATCTCACTAATTCCGTGATAGGTCGACGTATATCTGCGCGAATATTTCGGTTGACTGAACTATTCTCTGACGCCTGGCCAGGCGGTCATGGGGATCGGGATTCTTGATCTGTTGCCGGCACCGGTCTTGAACGTCCGCACCCGGCGTTTGCACGGTCAGACTCTGGGTGTTTGGGTGCGGATTTCGTTTCAATTACGCCTGATGGAGCGAAAGTTGAAATAATGTCGCCATTCCAGACGGCACTCCGGTTCGGCTCGGCAGCGATTTTTCATTCAAACGAATGGATTTATTTTTCTGAAAATTGAGATAAATATTGATTCAATTTGAGGTATTGTTTTCTGGATTTAAAATTAATGAAGTCAAGCGATTGGCTGTCAGGGTTTACAGGTTTATTCGATTAACCATTCTGTGTAGATTCAAATCGCGGGACAACTTGAGGGCTCAAGTTTCCATGCGAATCGTCAACCGCTCGGTGATCGAAGGTCGTTTGGAAAAGTCCGCGCAATGGCAGGCCCATTTATTTCAATTGGAGCGTCTATGTCACGCGTTACCGATGTGCTCGTCTCGATCGATACCGAAACAATTCTCCAGAAATATCCGAACCCCAGCCGGGATCCGAAAAATCCGACGCTGATCGACTGGAAGCACGTGTACATGGTCACGAACCAGGACAATGTGGTTTCCGGGCAGGCAGGCGGCGAACTCGATCTGAAAGCGCAGGTCGGCGACCTGATCCGCTGGCGCGAAACGAGTCTGTCGCTGGGCTTCGAGAAGCAGGTGATCTTCTATGGCTTCATCGCCAATCAGGGCAAGGACCTGATTTCGACGCCGACGCCGCGCAAGGCCACCGCATCGATCCCGATTCCGAACCCGAGTTCGCCGTCGACGCCGACCTGCCAGAAGGTCGACAACTACTACTGGTCATCGGAAACGCTGTCGGAAGGGCGCGTCACCTACCACTTCTACTTCCAGATCATCGACCGCAATTGCCAGTCGCTGGGTTGCTATCAGTGGGATCCGTTCATCTCGATCCACAACTGATCGCGGCAGGCGGGCGGCCGCACGGCGGTCGCCCGTGTCATTTTCTTGTTCCGGAGGAAGCGCCCATGTCTGGACTTCGTTGCGATGTACTCGCGATCGTCGACGCCGTCACGTTGCTGTCGGCTTACCCCGATGCGAGCCGGAACGCCGATGAGCCGACTGTGATCGACGGCCGGCACATCTACGTCGTGAGCCCCGGCGACACCGGACAGCTCGGCCACAACGACAGCCGGCTCTTTGCCGGCCTGCAGCCGGGCGACCAGATCAACCTGCGCGAAACGGCGCTGGCGCTGCGCGCCGAGGTGAGCGTCCTGTTCATCCGGTTCACGTTGAAGGACGCGGGCATCGTCGCGCCGATCGTCGCGGAGCTGCGCGACGCCACGATGCCGGTGCCGAATGCCGATGATCCGCTCCAACCGGAATGCGGCCCGAGGCAAGACCACTATTGGCGCAGCGACGTGCTGGCTGAGGGCGCCACTTCATGTACGGCAGATTTCGCCGTACTTGACCGCGACGGTGCCGTTTCGGGTTATTTCCGCTGGGAGACGTCGATCGAGATCGACGGGGGCAAGCCGGATTCCAAGCAACCGGACTTCAAGCCGTCGTCGGACCGCAACGGCAATTTCAACCTGCCGCCCAATACCGGCTTCAAGGCGATCTTCTACGCGAATGCCGCGTTCAAGCAAGACCTCAAACTGTTCATCGACGACGCGACCGAACCGGCTGCATCGTTCCTGGGGAACAGCGACGATGGCGTCAGGCTGTTCATCTTGAACTCGAGCGGCGGAAAAATCCGGATCGAGGCGTCGGCCAATGGCAAAAAATCCGCAGTGGATGCGCGATTGGCGCCGTTGTCGGCAGGTGATCGGGCCTGGCTGGGCTGGCTCGGCGCCGAGGACGGTGTCGATGCCGACTTCAACGATGGCATCGTCATCTTGCAATGGCCGATCAGCTAAGCGGCGGGTTGAAGCAGAGGGTCGCGGTGCTGGCGATGACTTCCGGAGAGCGCGAAAGCACTGCCACATCGAGACGCGCGTGCGATGGAAATGGTGTGGTGCCACCTGGATCCCGCAATCTCATGTCCAACCCGAGTTCACCGAATCAGCGTTGCATGGCACGATGTGGCCGGTTGCGTATGCTGGCTTGCGATGAAATCAGCCGCCAGCGACAAGCCGGACATTGTCGGTTGCCGCCTGACATCCGCGACGAGATGCTGACAATTCCATTTCAACTCGTCCTTGAGATGCGGCCATGGATTACATCGAAAGCATGCGGATTTTCCGGACGGTGGTCGAACTGAAGAGCTTCAGTCGTGCCGCGGAACATCACGGCATGGCGCCACCTGCCGTGTCGCGGACGATTTCGGCGCTCGAGCAGAAGATGGGCTGCAGGCTGTTGAACCGCACGACGCGCCGCGTGTCGCTCACGGAGGCCGCCGAGCGCTTCTATGAAAGCTGCGTGCACGTCATCGACGAGGTGGACGCGGTCGAGGCGGAAGTTGCCACGCAGACGCGCGAGCCGAGCGGCGTGTTGCGCCTCGTCGCGCACACGACCGCGACGATCCACCGGCTCGTTCCGCTGATCGCGGCCTTCAAGCAGGCGCATCCCAAGGTTGCGCTCGACATAACGCTGACGGAACGCCCGGTCGACTTGGTCGGAGAAGGCTATGACCTCGGGATCGTCGTGCCGTTCATGCTGATCAGCGAGACGACTGTCGTCCGTCGGCTCGAGCGAATCCCTTTCGTCATCGTCGCTTCGCCGGACTATCTGAAGCGAACCTCGACGCCTCGGCACCCGTCCGATCTGAACGACCACCTGTTCGTGCCATTGTCGCCGTCCATCCGTCGTCCCGACCTGCGCTTCCTGGTGGACGGGCATGACGTGACCGTCGCGCTTCGCTTCGACGTGTCGTCCAACAGTTCCGCGTTCAACCGGGAAATGGTATTGCGGGGCTTCGGCATCGGCATCGCGCCGCTGGCACTGATCGATCGAGAACTGGCATCAGGCACATTGCAGCAACTGCTGGCCGATTTCCCGCTCGCCGACGAGAGTATCGAGCTCCAGCTCGCCTACAGCAATCGCACGCTGCTGCCAGCGAAGGTGCGTGCGTTCATCGATCATGCGGTCGCTTTCTTCGGCGCGTCGGCTCAGGCCGGAACCGGCTGAAACGCGGGGTAATCGACATAGCCCGTGGCGGTCGCCCCATAGACATTCGGCCAGTCGATGTCCGCCAGCGGCGCATCGGCGGCGAAGCGCGCGTTCAATTCGAGCATGCCGAGCCGGATCGGCTTGAGCAGGGGCTGGTGGTTGTCGGTTTGCATGGTTTTCCGTGAGTCTTGTCGGATGTGCGCGGTCAACGCATGGCCAGCGCGAACGCTTATTCGGTGTGGAAATCGATGCGACGAAAGTCGATCGATACGAGTAGCGGCTCGGCCACTTTTTGTCCCGCACCGTCGTACGCGAACACGCGGCGCGACATCGGGACGATGACGCCGTTGACTTCCTGATAGTTCGACGCATAGTTGGCACCGGGCGCGCCGTCCATCACGTCGACCGTGTAGTCGTGCCGCCGCAGCAAGCCGTCCTTGCCGAAGTAGGAAATCTGCTCGCGGCTGTGACTGGCGATGGAATCTGGAAACGTCACCTTCAGGCGCCTCCAGACCTCGCCGTTTTCTTCCCAATCCGGTAGTTCTTCCGTTCGGAAGCCTGGGTAGGTATAGAGAAACGGGATCGTCAGATACGTCCAGAGCGCATAGCCGGTGAAGTACAGTGCGTGCAGTCGGTCCCACGGCGTCATCTGGGTTTGGCCCCGATAAGACTCACGGGGATCGCGCAGCATCTCGGCGGCTCCCCCGTGTGACGAATCGATGCGGACGACGTCAGGTGCGAAGCTGCCTTGCCAGCCACCCGACGACGCGATCGCAACGTGCTGGCTTCGAAGATCGGCCCACAACCCGATATCGTTGAACAGGCCCGGTTGACCTTTGACATGCCAGATTGCACCGCCGATATCGAGTGCCGCCGAAACGATCCGCTGCCTCGACCAGTTATCGATCCCGCCGTGAGCGGCCAACGCGTGTTCGAGTAACGTGCTCATCGCATTCTCCTGGTGCGCGCGTCACTGCTCGCCGGGAAACGCATGCCCGAACATCGGGTGGCCGCCCGCCGATTCGCTGCGCTTCGCCTCGTTCTGCAACACGTCCCAATGCTCGACGAGCTTGCCGTTCTCGATGCGCACGATGTCAATTGCGACCAGTGCGACAGGGTTCGCCGAATTCGTGTAGCGGCTGTGTATCCATACGAAGTCGCCATTGGCGGCGACCATGTCGTATTCGAACCGGAGATCGGGCATCGAATCGACGAGGCCGAACAGCCCGTCGCGGCCCGCCGGCACAAGCTGGCTGTGCTGCACATAGTCGTCCGCCCAGAATTGCGCGGCGCGATCGTAGTCCTTCCGGTTGAACAGCGTATCGAGTGCTTCGAGAACGAAAGCGATATTTTTCTCTTCGGCTGGGGTGGTCATGATGTGTGTTCCTGTAATGGTTTTCCCGGGACGGTCGGCGCGCGTCGGCATCTGCGCGGCGTGCGTGCGGCGTCATTCCACGGGAATCGGGTTATCGACGATGAACTGGTTGAACTGCTCGACGAACGCGTGCTCGTTCGGCCCGGCGTTATCGCGCAGCGGCTTCGCTGCTTCGACGATGACTTCGGTCGTCGCGGTTTCGAGAAGCTTCATGGTTTCCGAGATGAACGCGTCGACCGGCATCGCGCGCGGGTCGCCGCTCTTGTGCACGAGATCGGTGTCGACCCACGGCGGCGCGATTTCGAGCACACGCACGCTGGTGTCGCGCAGCACGAACCGCTGCGACAGCGTGTACGAGTGGATCGCGGCCTTCGTCGCCGAATAGAGCGCAGTCGCCGCGAGGGGCACGTACGCGAGCACCGAACTGTTGTTGATGATCGTCGCAGCGGGCTGCCGCTTCAGATGCTCGACGAATGCGGCGCTCACGCGCACGGGGCCGAGCAGGTTGGTGTCGACGAGGCGCACGGCCTGCTCGTCGTCGAGCGGGCCGCCTGCGTCGTCGAACGGCATGATGCCCGCGTTGTTGATCACGACGTTCAGCGTCGGATAACGGTCGGTCAGTTGCGCGGCAACCGTGCGGATCTGTGCTGCGTTGCCGATATCGAGTTCGATGGTATCGATGCCGGGGTTTTGCTGCGCGATTTCATCGAGCAGCGCCTTGCGCCGGCCGGCAACGATGACCTTGTTGCCGCGATGATGAAGCGCTTGCGCCAGTGCGCGGCCGATGCCGGACGTGCCGCCGGTGATGAAGATGGTGTTTCCAGTGAGTTTCATGATGACGTTTCCCGATTGAGGAGAGGTTGTTCAGAGCACTTCGAATGCGCTGTAAACCGGACCGTCGCGAAAGCGGTGGCCAGTGCCGACGGCGATCACGCGATTGAGCCAGTCGCTGCTTCCGTCGATCACCTGGCCGGATAACCTGTCGCCTTCGAAACGTCCCGAAGGCACGATGCCGACCGGGCGGAACGGACCGGGCGTCGCGCCGACCATGACGAGCGGCTTCACATCGAGCTGCATGACGAACAGTGGGCGCGTGCGCACCGTTTGCAGCCCGTCCGGTAACTCATTGAATGCGGGAAGCGTGTTCATAGGGGTTGTGTCCTGGGGATTTTCCGGTGGTGATGGTGACCATCAGCCGCCCGCGAGATGCCGTTGGAGGAAGCTGCTCGCCGCGAGCAGCGTGGGCGCGTGAGTTGCGATACCGGCGCGCGTCGTATTGGCGTAGCGTGCGCATTCGGTGGGCACGCCCGCGGCGATGAGCGAGGCGGCGTACTGTTCGGCTTCGACATGCAGCGGGTCATGCTCGACGCTGGCAATGAATGCGGCCGGCAAGTTGGCAAGGCGGCGCGATTCGAGCGGCGCGGCATAGGGATGAACGCGCTGTGAAAGCATCGGCAGGTACGCCCGGTAGCTGGCGGTGAGTGCGTCGATGGCGGGCGCTGCCTTCGCCGCGTATCGACCGACTCGCGTCATGCCGGGATCCAGCAGTGGCGCGAACAGAACCTGTGCGCGGATGCCTGCATCGCCGCGGTCGCGCGCGATGGCGGCGACACAGGTGGCGATATTCCCGCCGGCATCGTGACCCGCGACCGCCATCTGCCGCTTGTCCGCGCGCACGCCGCTGGCTTCCGCCCGTACCCACTGCAGGGCGCGATGCGCGTCTTCGACGGCATTCGGAAAGGGAAACCTCGGTGCCAGCGAGTAGCCGACCGAGAGCACCCATGCGCGCACGTGCAGCGCGAGCGTCTCGCATGCCGTATTTGTCTCGTCGAGCGAGCCGGCGGTGAACCGACCGCCGTGGAAATAGAGGATGATCGACAACGGGTGCTTCTGTGTCGACGACGGTCTGAAGCTGCGCATCGCGATCGGCTGGCTATAGCCGTTGATGCGAACTTCTTCGACCAGCACACCTGAATGGGAAACGGTAGACATACCATTCAACGCGCAGCGTTCTCACTCACATGAACAATGCACGAATTCTGGTCGTTGACGCCGGGCCGATAAATCCTGGGCTTGCCTCAACAGTGTTCTCTCGAAGAGAACAATATTTCGTCTTGCTTTGGCGGGGCCCGCTTATGCGATCGGCTCCACGTCATCTCCGGAAAGGTCGATCACGTCGTCTTCCTCGACGTCGGTGCTCGTCGGGCGGCACCGCGCATCCGTCTCCGGCGTGCTGGACATCAGGTGGCTGGTGCGAAAGAGCTCGGCGATCCAGTCGACGAACGCGCGCACGGTGGCGGAGAGATGCCGGCTGTGTGGATATACCGCGGAAATGGGCAGCGGCGGCGGCTTCCATTGCGACAGAATCTCGACCAGCGCACCCGATTCCAGGTACGGCAATGCCATGAAGCGGGCGCCCTGGACGATGCCGAGACCCTGCAGCGCGCTGCCCAGATAGGCTTCCGCGTCGTTTACGGCGATGGCGCCGCGCATCTTCACCTCGACGACCTTGTCGTCGATTTCGAACGTCAGGGGCATGATTCGGCCCGTACGCCCCCAGAAGTAGTTCACAGTGCGGTGATTGGCGAGTTCATCCAGCGTGCGCGGGGTGCCCGACTTGTGGAGATATCCGGGGCTCGCGACGGTGACGCCCTGATAGACGCCGACACGCCTGGCCACCAGCGACGAATCCTGCAGGGTGCCGATACGTACCACGCAATCGATACCCTCCTGGACCAGGTCGAGCGGCTTGTCGCCGAGGCCAAGCATCAGGTCGATTTCCGGATAGCGTTCGTGAAAGTCGCCCAGCGCGGGCATCACGATGAGGCGCCCGAGCGCGCCGGGCATATCGACCCGCAGCCTGCCACGCGGCGATCGCTCCTTGCCGAGGAACGAATTCTCGATGTCGTCGATGTCCGCGAGGACGCGCATGCATCGCTCGTAATACGCCGCACCATCGGGCGTGAGGTTGAGGCTGCGCGTTGTGCGTTGCAGCAGGCGCGCTTTCAGATGCGCCTCGAGGCTCTGGATGATCACGGTCACGCGTCCCCGTGTCAGGTCCAGCATGTCGGCCGTGCGCGTGAAGCTCTTCGTTTCCACGACGCGCGTGAAGACTCTCATCGCCAGCACGATATCCATTGGCTGCACCTCGTCGGAATCACACGTTGAAAATGCAGACGGCCCCCGACGCGCGTCAGGCGCGTGGGAGGCCGGAAAAACGGGCGAGCGGAAGACGCATCGGTCGACGCCGCGGCGCAGCGTTCGAGGCGGTATCGACCGGTCACACCCAGCGCGCAGTCTAAACCGACGCTGTCAATGCCGCCACACGCAGGCCCGGATGCCGGTCGCCCGGTGCCTGTTCGCAGGTGGCGCGCGGTTTCATGCCGCGACGGATTCCTCGTCGTAGGACGGATAGTCCGTGTAGCCCGCGTCGGTGCCGCCGAAGAACGTCGAGCGGTCGTACGCGTTCAGCGGCAAGTTGCGACGCAGGCGCTCGGGCAGGTCGGGATTGGCGATGAAGTGCCGGCCAAAAGCGACGAGATCGGCGTCGCCGGACTGGAGAATCGCTTCCGCGCTGTCGCCGTCGAAACCACCCGCGGCGATGATGGGGTGGTGAAAGTGCGCCCGGAGCATGTGGGCAGCGACGGGGCGCTGGTCACGTGCGTCGTTCTCCGCGGCGCCGGCGATGCGCGGCTCGATGAGATGCAGGTATGCAATGCCGAGTTTGTCCAACTCCGAAGCGACGTAGGTAAACAACGTCCGCGGGCTGCTATCGAACATGTCGCCAAAGGAGCCGCTCGGGGCCAGCCGGACGCCGACCTTGTCCGCGCCCCACACCGAGATGGCGGCGCGTGTCGTGTCCAGCAGCAGGCGGGCGCGGTTGGCGATCGAGCCACCGTATTCGTCGCTACGCTTGTTGCTACCGTCCTGCAGGAACTGATCGAGCAGGTAGCCGTTCGCGGCGTGGAGCTCCACGCCGTCGAAGCCCGCCTTCACGCCCCGTTCGGCTGCCGCACGAAAACGCTCCACGATGCCGACGACTTCCGCCGTTTCCAGCGCGCGGTTCGGCGTATTGGGCACCCATCCGGCGTCGGTGTGGGCAACACCGCCATGCGGCACTTCGGACGGCCCGACGGGGCGGCCGCCATCGGGCTGCAGTTCGGCGTTCGACTGGCGGCCTGCATGATACAGCTGCAGAAAGATCCGGCCGCCTTTGGCGTGCACGGCATCGGTCACGGTTTTCCAGCCCGCAATCTGGCTGTCGTCGTAGAGGCCCGGCGCACCGAGATAGCCGTTGCCGTTCGGCGCGGCGATAGTGGCCTCGCCGATCAGGAAGGCGCCGGGCGAGGTGCGCTGCGCGTAATACTCCGCCATCAATCGGCCGGGCCGCGCGCCGCTTTCAGCGCGCATGCGGGTGAGGGGTGCCAGAACGACGCGATGCGCGAAGTCGTATGGTCCGACCGCGATTTTCGAAAAGAGCTTCGACATTTTCTATCTCCACAAATGGGGAATTCAGTAAGAAACCGGATGGGTCACGGCCGGGAGAGGCCGGCGAACGGCTTCGCTTGGCGGCAATGTAGACGTTGGCAACTGCGAGAAAAACAGCCGCGCGGTTGACACACTTCGGACACGTGTGTCCGCAATCGCCGATGTCGGGCGGCGGTCGCAACGCGTGCATCCGCGAATCCGTGCATGAATGGGCTTAGACTTGAGCGGTTCCGCTGTCCGACCCATACCGCTGGAGAATTCCGATGAAACTGGTGGGCCCGTGGTTGTCCGGCTATACGCGCCGGGTAGGCGTAACGCTGAATCTTCTGAACATTGCGTTCGAGCATCTGCCATATCACGCCTACCTTCAGCCCGAACGAGTCAGCGCGTTCAGCCCGATGAAGCGGGTGCCCGCGCTGCAACTGGACGACGGCCAGGTGCTCATCGACAGCAGCGCGATCGTCGACTATCTGGACAGCCTCGTGCCGCCTGACCGGCACCTGATGCCGGCGGGCGGCCCATCTCGTGTGCATGCGATGCAACTGGTGAGCTATGCCACGGCCTGCTACGACAAACTGGCTCGTTACTGCGACGAACTGATGCTGCGCCCCGAATCGTTTCGGCTGGCGCATTTGCAGGCCGGCTACCAGGAACAGATGCAGATCGGGTTCGGCATATTGAATGACACGCGCGCGGCACCATGGATGCTCGGAGCACACATCTCGCAAGCGGACATCATGACCGTGGTCGCGTTCCAGAGCGCCATGGTGGTGGTGCCGCACGCGGTCAACAGCGCAGCGTTCCCTGAACTGGCTGCGCTCGCACAGCGCGCGATGCAATTGACGGCGTTTTCTTCGACGCTTCCCGATCCGGACGACCTGCAAGCGTCGGGGCTCCTTGGCACCGGCAGCGAAGCCGGGCAGGAGCCGGGCTGACCGTGATGGGTTCGCAGGCCATTGTTCTGGCGCGGAGAACTATCATGTCTTTTTTCGCGCCTTTATCCGGCAAGCGATCATTCCGATAATTCAGCCATTCGAAGGACGCGGCGCGCATCGCGTCGCGACTCGCATGCGCCTTTCGCTCGCCCGTATGTCGAGCCGATGGCGCGCACGTCAGCCACTGAAACGGAACGCGCGTTTGTGCCGAACCTCGGTTCCGGAACGACGCCGGTTCGGCACACATGCCCTCGGGCGACGAAGCCAGGATGAAATTCGACTGCGAGCGGATCGATGCGAAGCAGCGCTACGGTTCCGGCGGTCGTTGCGCGACGAGGCGTGATCGAGGAGCCATGCAATGATCAGGATGGACACGCCAGCCAAGCGTTCAATGCCGCTCGACGTGCCCGTCGAGAACGGACGGTCGAGCGGCGCGATGGAGCGCATGAGCGGCATCGCCATCTTCACGCGTGCAGCCGAAGTATTGAGTTTTTCCGAGGCAGGGCGGCAGCTCGGGATTTCGGCGTCGGCGGTCGGCAAGTCCATCGCGAGGCTGGAGACACGCCTCGGCCTTCGGCTGTTTCACCGAAGCACGCGCAGTGTGCGTCTCACACCTGAAGGCGAACTCTTTCTGGCGCGCTGCCAACGCGTTCTTAACGAGATCGTCGAAGCGGAATCGGAGCTGGCCGTCTCGCGTGCGATGCCCGCGGGCCGCCTGCGCATGAGCGTTCCGCTGGTCGGCATGCTGTTGACGCCGGTACTGGCGGCGTTCATGCGCAAGTACCCGGAGGTACAGCTCGACGTCGACTTCAGCGACCGTATCGTGGACGTGATCGAGGACGGCTTCGATGTTGTCCTGCGAACCGGCGATGCCGCCGATTCGCAATTGACCACGCGCACGCTCGGCCATTTTTCGCATGTGATCGTGGCCTCGCCGGCGTACCTTCTGGAGCACGGCGTGCCGGTCGTGCCTGAAGATCTCGTCATGCATGCGTGCCTGCAGCACCGTTTCCCGCGAACCGGCCGCTTGCGGCAGTGGTCGTTCGCACGCGACGGCGTCACGTTCGAGGTCGAGCTTCCTTCGACGGCGACCGTGAGTACCGTCGAGCCTCTGATCGTACTGGCCGAGCAGGGGCTGGGCCTTGCAAGCGTGCCTGAATTCTCGGTGCGCGAACAACTGGCCCAGGGGACGCTCGTGGCCGTGCTGCGAGACTTCACGGCTGACCGCGTTCCCTTTCGCGCCCTCTGGCCCTCGGGACGCATGATGGCGCCGAAGACGCGCGTGTTCGTCGATTTCCTGAGCCAGCATCTCCTGCCGGACACGGGAGAATTCGTGGCAATGTCGACGATCGCGAATTCATCGCAGCTCGACAGGGGAGTGTCCGGTGCCGCAAACCGCGGCCATGAACACGAACACGAGTACGTCGGCCGACATGCCCGGGTGTGACTCGATGAAGTCCAACTCCAGGCCAGCGCCATATGACCAAGGGTTCTAACGAATTATGGCGCGACGCCGTTAGCCAGGTGATCGCCGTCGACGGCGCCTACCTCAGCCGCCACTGACGGCGCGCGGGTAATGCGCTGCCTTGATTCCTTCCGCCCCCTTGCAAAGACAGATTCACCGCGAATTCGAGTAGTCGGGCCGGATCGCGCCGCGGTGACGCGCGAGCGCCACGCCGGATCGGCGGCAACCGGCGGCCATGTTCCGCACGCAGTTCATTTCCGCACGACATTCAGCGGAGCGCGCGCTTCGGCCTGAGCCAGCGCCTGTTGGTCGCCGACGCCGGCCGCATCGACGCCCTGGGCAGCCCGCCGCCGGGCAATTTTCGCTTCGGCGGCCTGCAGGCTTTCAATGTAGTAATAATTCATCGGGTTGTAGCCGGCCTGCTCGAGCTG
Organism: Burkholderia sp. Bp9140; assembly: GCF_003853425.1. Lineage (NCBI taxonomy): Bacteria > Pseudomonadati > Pseudomonadota > Betaproteobacteria > Burkholderiales > Burkholderiaceae > Burkholderia > Burkholderia sp. Bp9140. Next base: position 16,720 of record NZ_QTPQ01000003.1, on the reverse strand, counting down.
GATGAGTTCCTGACGGACCTGGGCACGCGTCAGCGGCTGACTCGACTGCGCAAGCGCGAATGCCGGTGCGACGAGTGCCGAGGCGACGGCGATGATTCGGATCAGGAATTTCATTGCGATTACCTCCGGAGATTGGGCGACGCCACGTATGTCGAGGCCGTTGACCGGAGCTTAGGAGCGGGCGTGGACCCGATAAATGCGCGTCGCTCCAATTCAATATTCCGCTTTGGACAAAAGTGCCGATGCGGTGCCTTCCCTTGACTGACCAACCCGCCGAGCCGTTCGTCAAAAGGGCACGTCTGACGCACCGACTGCTCCGGCCGCCGATCCTTGCGCAAAACGACAATAAATTCATGGCGCGATCGCCATCGCAAGTCGGCACCGCGGTCATTACGCTTCGGGTCATGGACTCGAATGAATTCCCCGATGACGACTGTTTCGCGCTGCGCCAGGCCTCCCGACATATCTCGAGGCTCTACGAGCGCCACCTGTCCGAAGTCGACATCACGCCCACGCAGTTCAGCATCCTCGGCATGCTGGATCGTCATCCGCATTCGACGATGACCGAGCTGGCCAGGGCGATGGTGATGGACCGGACGACGGTCGTCCGGGCGCTCCAGCCGTTGCTCAAGCGCGCGCTGGTCGTTGCGTCGGGGAAGGGCGAGGGTCAGCGTCGGTTGCGCTTCGTGCTGACCGAGCGAGGCGCAGGGAAGCTGGACGAGGCGACGGCCTACTGGATCGCCGCGCAGGACAGCTTCGAACGCAGCTTCGGCGAACAGCAGGCGGCGCATCTGCGCAGCGAACTGTTTCGAATGACGCGCGACGAGTCCGAACCGTAATCACGCAATAACCGATTCGTGCAGACCGGCGTACCGGCATGCGAATCCGTTGATGTCGATAAGTGCATATGCACAAAATGGTTTTGCCGAATTTCTAACCTGACGAGCGTAAAGAAATGGAAACGATGAACCCCTCCCGCCCCAAGCCGCGATCGAGTGCGCTGACGGCCTCGATCGGTGCGATGACGCTGGCGTTGAGCCTGGCCGGATGCGTGAATTTCGCCGGCATCCATAGCGACAAGCAGATCGCATCCCCTGCGAAGTTCGAGACGAAAGCGAGCCTGCCGGCCGAAGGCGGACAGTGGCCCGCGATGGACTGGGCCGGCCAGTTCGGCGATCCGCAACTGCCCGCGCTGATCGACGAGGCATTAAAGGGCAACCCGACAATCGACCAGGCGCGCGCCCGCATCGAGCGCGCCACGGCGTACGTGGGCAGCGCAAAGTCGACGCTCTATCCGCATGCGACGGCCAGCTACGCATGGACGCGCCAGCGTTATACGGAAAACGGCATCGTGCCGCCGCCGTACGGCGGCTCGTGGCAGAGCGAGAACACGCTGCTTGCGAGCGCATCGTGGGATCTCGACCTGTGGGGCAAGAATCGCGAACGACTGCGCCAGGCGGTCTCGTCGGAAAAGGTGGCGGACGCCGAGGCCGAGGAGGTGCGCATCACGCTCGCCGCATCGGTGGCGAGCACCTATAACCGGCTGGCCCAGCTCTACGCGCTGCGCGATATCCAGGTCCGCGAAGTCGGCAACCGCGAGACGATCTCGCGCATCACGAACGGCCGCGTGAACGCCGGGCTCGACAGCAACGTGGAGCGGCAGACCGCCTACGGTGAAACCGCGACGAGCCGTTCCAGTGTCAGCGATCTCGACGGGCAGATCTCGACGGTGCGCTACCAACTCGGCACGCTGCTCGGCGCCGGTCCGGATCGCGGCCTGCAGATCGCGAAGCCGTCGCTCGGCACCGGCGCGCGTGTCGCATTGCCCGACAACCTGCCGGCTGACCTGCTGTCGCGCCGCCCCGACATCGTCGCTGCGTACTGGAAAGTGGATGCGGCCGTTCACGACGTAAAGGAAGCGAAGGCGGAGTTCTATCCGGACGTCAACCTGTCGCTGGCCGCAGGCCTCGATGCATTTGGCTGGGGACGCTTCCTGACGGCGGGCAGCCGGACGCTGCAGGCGGCGCCCGCGATCCATCTGCCGATCTTCGACGCCGGCGCGCTGCGCTCGCAACTGAAGGGCCGCTACGCGGACTTCGACTACGACGTCGCCACCTACAACCAGACGCTGATCAATGCGCTGTCGGATGTCGCGACCCAGGTCACGCAAATCCGCTCAACGGACACGCAACTGGTCGACGCGCGGCAGGCGCTGGACGCGCAGACCAACGCGTATCAACTCGCCGTCGCGCGCTACCGGGCAGGGCTGACCCAGCAACTGCAGGTGCTGAACGCGGACGACAACCGGCTGGCGGCCGAGACGGCCGTCGTCAATCTCGAGATGGGGCGCCGCACGCAACAGATCGGCCTGATCCGCGCGCTCGGCGGCGGCTTCGACGCGTCGAGCGCCGGTCTCGCCGCGACGGCACAAACCCCGATTCCCGGATCGCCGGCACCCAAGGCGGCGCAATGAACGACTTGTCCGGTGCGGATGCTTGCGCCGGACGGCAAGACACATACCCCAAACTTCACTGGAGCGAATGATGAATACCCCTGATGCACAACCGACCGATGAACCCGTCAAGAAACCGGGCAAGCGCAAGGCGCTGCTCGCACTGGTAGCCGCGTCCGTCGGGATCGCCGGCGCCGCGTACGGCGCCTACTACTTCCTCGACGCGCGCTATCACGTCGACACCGACGACGCGTATGTGAACGGCAACGTCGTGCAGATCACGCCGCAAGTGTCGGGCACGGTCATCGCCGTCAACGCGGACAACACGCAGATCGTGAAGGCGGGCGAGCCGCTCGTGCAGATCGATCCGGCGGACGCGAAGATCGCGCTGCAGCAGGCCGAGGCGAATCTCGGCCAGACGGTGCGCAAGGTTCACGGCCTCTATGTCGACGACGACAAGTACCGCGCGAGCATCGCGGAGCGGCAGTCCGATCTCGCCAAGGCGCAAGATGACTTGCGGCGCCGTCTGTCCACCGGCATCGCGGGCGCGGTATCGGACGAGGACATTTCGCATGCGCGCGATGCGGTCCGGTCGGCGCAGGCCGCGCTCGACGCCGCGAAGCAGCAGCTCGGCTCGAATCGTGCGCTGACGTCGAACACGACCGTCGACCAGCATCCTGACGTGATGGCAAGTGCCGCGCGCGTTCGCGACGCGTATCTGGCCTATTCGCGCACGACGCTGCCGGCGCCGGTCACCGGCTACATCGCGCAGCGTTCGGTGCAGGTGGGGCAGCGTGTGTCGCCGGGCGCCGCACTGATGTCGGTCGTGCCGCTGAATCAGGTGTGGGTCGACGCGAACTTCAAGGAATGGCAGCTTCGCCATATCCGGATCGGCCAGCCGGTCGAGCTGGTCGCCGACGTGTACGGCTCGTCGATCGTCTACCACGGCAAGGTGGTGGGCTTCACGCCGGGCACGGGTTCGGCGCTCGCGCTGCTGCCCGCGCAGAACGCGACCGGCAACTGGATCAAGGTGGTGCAGCGGCTGCCGGTGCGGATCGAGATCCCGGCCGCGGAACTTGAGAAGCATCCGCTGCGCGTGGGGTTGTCGATGAATGTCGACGTCAACGTGAAGGATCAGGGCGGTGCCGGCCCGGAAGCCGATCCGCCATCGATCTACAAGACCGACGTGTTCGCGAAGTACGGCGACAAGGCGGATGCCGCGATCGCCGACATCATCGCCGCCAACAAATGACCTCCCGTCGCTCGACGAGCGGGCGCGCCGATCCGTGTGCGCCTGCTTCGCCGGACCTATCGTAACCGGACTATCACCATGACCGCCAATCATCCGAATCCTCCCCCGCTGACGGGGGCGAAACTCGCGCTGGGCTCGTTCGCCGTGGGCCTCGCGGGTTTCATGACCGTACTCGATTCATCGATCGCCAACGTCGCGATCCCGACCATCTCTGGCAACCTCGGCGTATCGGTCGACGAGGGCACCTGGGTCATCACCGTCTTTGCCGCCGCCAATTCCGTCGCGATTCCGCTGACCGGCTGGCTGACCCAGCGCCTGGGCCAGGTGCGGCTGTTCGTCGGCTCCATCCTGTTGTTCGTGCTGGCTTCCTGGCTGTGCGGCATCGCGCCGTCGCTGCCGATCCTGCTGTTCGCCCGCGTGCTGCAGGGTGCCGTGGCAGGGCCATTGATCCCGATGTCGCAGGCGTTGCTGCTCAGTTCGTGGCCGAAGGCGAAATCGTCGCTGGCGCTGTCGCTGTTCTCGATGATCGTCGTGACCGGGCCGATCGTCGGGCCGTCGCTGGGCGGCTGGGTGACGGACAGCTACGCGTGGTCGTGGATCTTCTACATCAACATCCCGGTCGGGCTGTTCGCGGCGGCGATGGTGTGGATTCTCTACCGGAAGCGCGACACGCCGACCCGCAAGCTGCCGATCGACTTCGTCGGCCTGACGTTGCTGATCGTCTGGGTCGCGTCGCTGCAGGTGATGCTCGACAAGGGCAAGGACCTCGACTGGTTCTCGTCGAACACGATCATCGTGCTGACCATTGTCGCCATCGTGGGGCTCGTGCTGTTCATCATCTGGGAACTCACCGACAAGAATCCGGTGGTCGACCTGACGCTTTTCAAGCAACGCAACTTCCTCGGCGGAACGATCTCGATTGCCGTTGCGTACGCAATCTTCTTCGGAACGCTCGTGCTGCTGCCGCAGTGGATGCAGGAGTACCTCGGGTACCGCGCGGTCGACGCCGGGCTTGCGACCGCGCCGCTGGGCATCTTCGCGGTGATCGGCGCGCCGATCATGGGCAGGATCCTGCCGCGCTCGGATGCGCGCATCATTGGCACGTTCGCGTTCGTCGGCTTCGCGATCGTCTACTACATGCGCTCGTTCTTCTACACCGACCTCAGCGAGGGCTATATCATCCTGCCGACGCTGCTGCAGGGCATTCCGATGGCGCTGTTCTTCGCGCCGCTGACGGTGATTATCCTGTCAGGCCAGCCGCCCGAGAAAGTGCCGGCCGCGGCAGGGTTGTCGACCTTTGCCAGGATGTTCTTCGGCGGGATCGGCACGTCGCTCGCGGGCGTCGTTTGGAACAACCGGACGATCATGCGCCATGAGATCCTCACGCAGCAGTCGAGCCCGACCAACCCGATCTTCAATGCGCAGATGAATGCGTACCATTCGGTGCTCGGTCTCGGCCAGGGCTCGTCGTATGCACTCTTCGACCACGTGGTGCAGACGCAGGCCGCGATGCTCGGGTTGAACGATGTGTTTTACGGTGCGGCACTCGTCATGATCGTGATCATTCCGCTGATCTGGATCACCAAGCCGGGCAAGGCCGGTGGATCGAGCGACGCGGCCGCGGCTGCGCACTGACAACTGGCTGACGACGGGGGCGCGATCGGGTGATCGTGTGCCCCCTCAGGCTGCTGGCCGGATTCAGTACGTCTCGATCGCAAGTGCGATGCCCTGGCCGCCACCGATGCATAGCGTCACGACGCCGCGCCGGATGCCGTCGCGCCGCATCGAATGAATCAGACGGGTAGTGAGCACCGCGCCCGTCGCGCCGATCGGATGACCATGCGCGATCGCACCGCCTTCGACGTTGACAATATCTTCCGGAATGCCGAGTTGGCCGGCGACGGCGATCGGCACGACCGCAAACGCTTCATTGATCTCGAAGCGCTCGACGTCGCCGAGCGACCAACCGGCACGCTCGAGCGCGATCTTTACCGCGGGAACGGGGCCGAGACCAAACATGCCGGGTTCGACGGCCGCGACCCCGAAGGCGACGAGTCGTGCGCTCGGTGCGATGCCGTGCAGGTCGGCAAACGCGTGGCTCGTCACCATCATGGCCGATGCACCGCTGTTCAGCCCCGGCGCGTTGCCGGCGGTGATCGTGCCGTCGGGGCGGAACGCCGGTTTCAGTTTCGAGAGTATGTCGAGCGTGGTGTCCGCGCGCGGCGTTTCGTCCCGCGCGAACGCGATGCGGGCCTTGCGCTGCAGGACCTCGACTGGCACGAGCTCGGCGTCGAACTTGCCGTCCGCGAGCGCGGTGGAGAAGCGCTGCTGCGAGCGCAGCGCCCAGCGGTCCTGGCGCTCGCGCGCGATGTCGAGCTGGCTCGCGAGATCCTCGGTATGCCACCCCGAATGCTGGTCGGAGAACGCATCGACGAGCCCGTCGCGCAACACGCTGTCACGGATCGGCGCGTCACCCATCCGGTATCCCCAGCGTGCGCCATCGAGCAGGTACGGCGCGCGCTCCATGCTTTCCATGCCACCCGCAATCGCCGCATTCGCGAAGCCCAGCAGGATGTCCTGAGCGGCGTTGACGATAGCCTGTGCGCCGGAACCGCAAACGCGGTTGACGGTCAGCGCGGGCACCCCGACCGGAAGGCCCGCACCGATCGACGCCTGTCGCGCAGGGTTCATCTTGTTGCCGGCCTGGATCACGTTGCCCATCACGACCGTATCGATCGTCGAGCCGTCGACTCCGCTGCGACGAAGCGTTTCGCGCACGGCGATCGCGCCGAGTTCGGCGGCGGGCGTGTCCTTCAGGGATCCGTTGAACGTGCCGATCGGCGTGCGCACGGGATGGCAGATGACAACTTCAGGTGTACTCATGATGGTTTCCTCAATCGATGTACCTCGACGCGGCAGCGGCGGCGGGGCACGCCGCGCGGTTCGCGTCACCTTTGCTCCGTCGGATCGAGCGGCTCGCCGCGCAACGTTTTCGATGCGATGTCGGCCGACCGTGTTGTTCGATATGTGTGGTGCGTTGGCGCAGGCGACAACCGTCCGTGCCGGATATCCCGGTACGGACAATCGGTGCTGCAACCGGATTCGGGATCGCGGCTGCTCATGCGAAGAAACGATATCTATGCATATGCATATTGTCAATGCGTCTGCCGTCGTGACGGTCAAACGGGGATCGGCGAGGGGGGGCCGACGAGATATTCGAGACGGCGATGCAACGCACGGCGTCCGGTACGCGCATCCGTTGTTCCGTTCCCGACAAAAGAGCATTGTTCGTCGGCGGCTTTCCGCGCTTCGCCGAGCGACATACAGTCGTGTCACCGCAACGAAGGGTGCTTGCCTCCGCTTCATGTCCGACGATCGCCCCATTCCCGACGCCGACTACGAAATGACGCGCAAGCATCTGGCGCGCGGCACGCTGCTTCGTGCGCTACGCGCCGATCCGCCCGTGGGCATGACGTTGCGGAGCGACGCCGAACTGGAGCGTACGTTGCGTATGACGCTCGAGCGCCATGAGCACGGCCGCGATTTTCACCTATTCGGTTATGGATCGCTGATGTGGAATCCGGCGCTCGATGTCGCCGGCTCGTCGGTCGCGCGGATCGACGGCTGGCACCGGGCGTTCTGCCTGCGGCTCGTGGTCGCGCGCGGCACCCCCGAACAGCCCGGTGCGATGCTGGCGCTCGACCGTGGCGGCATGTGCGACGGCATGCTGTACAGGATCGAAGCCGCGAAGGTGGAAGCCGAGTTGAGGCTGTTGTGGCGGCGCGAGATGCTGGCCGATTCGTACGAACCGCAGTGGCTTGCGACGACGGTCGACGGCCGGCCGATCCGGGCGCTGACGTTCGTCGTCAACCGTTCGCATGACCGCTATCTGGGTGACTATCCCGTCGAACACATCGCGCAGCTGATTCGCAGCGGCCGCGGCCCGCTCGGCACGTCGCGCGCGTATTTCGAGTCGACCGTGCAGGCGCTGGCGCGGCTCGGGATTCACGACGCCGGCATCGCGCGTCTCGCGCGCAGCATCCGCGACGCCGACGACGCGGATGCCGTTGCGTAGCCGAGGGCCGGCGTATCGCTGTCTAGCGACGCTTCAGATGTTCGTCGCGCTCGAACAGCTCGACGACCCAGTCGATGAACACGCGTACTTTCGCGCTCAGATAGCGGTTCGGCGGGTAGATCACGTAGATCGGATTCGCAGGCGGTTGCCAGTCCTCGAGGATCGGCACGAGCGTGCCGGCCGCGATCGCCTCGTGCACCGAATACGCCGGCGTCTGCATGATGCCGAGGCTTGCGAGCCCGGCAGCCAGGTAGGCATTGGTGTCGTTCACGACGAGCCGATGGTTCAGCACCAGCTCGTGCTGTTTTCCGTCGTGCGAGAACCGGAACGGCAGTGCGCGGTTGCCGCGGGCGGGAATCATGCCGAGCGTCGGCAGATCGTGCAACTGATCGGGCGACGCCGGTATACCGTGCGCATCGAGCAATGCAGGTGTCGCGCAGGTCGTGAAGCTGAAGGTTCCGATGTGCCGCGCGACCAGAAGCTGCTCATCGACCGCACCGGCACGGATCACGCAGTCGACACCCTCGGCAACCAGGTCGGTCCGCCTGTTGCCGATATTGAGCTCGATCTCGATGTCGGGGTACGCGTCGTAGAAGTCCGCAAGCGCCGGGGCAAGCACCAGTGTGCCGATTGCCGCGGCGGTATCGACGCGGATCTTGCCGGACGGCTTCGCGCGCCCATGGGTCGTCGACGATTCGATGTCCGCGAGATCGGCGAGCAGCCGCACGACGCGCTCGTAGTAGATCGCGCCTTCCGGCGTGACCGTGACCGAGCGCGTGGTGCGATGCAGCAGGCGAACCTGCAGGTCTTCCTCGAGTTTCTGGATCAGCCGGGTGACTGTCGCATTCGGCATATCGAGCGTGTCGGCCGCCTTCGTGAAGGTGCCGGCTTCCACCACGCGGACGAAAACGTTCATCGCAGTGATGCGGTCCATGACGAGCGACTCCGGTCGAAAGGGGAATCGCCATTAAACCGCATCCTGCTGCATGCGGCTAGCGCATGGATATGTCGATGGCGAGGCGGTGCCGGTCACCGAAAGGGGCTGACGCCACGCATGCTGCGAAGTGGATACACGCCTGTTCCCGACGCGCGTTACGCCGGGCGGCGCGCGACGATGAGCCGGGCGGTCAGGAATTGCACGACTTCGCCACGCTGGTTGATCGTGCTGGATCGCAGCGTCAGCGTTCCGACCGGGCGCGAGCGTGACGGTACGAGTTCCATCACCTCGCTTGCGACATGCAGCACGTCGCCGGGCCGCGTGGGCAGTTTCCAGTCGATTTCGCCGCCGGCGCCGAGCAGGCCGTTCGCCAGCTTCGGTCCGTCCGCGACCAGCAGCCGCATCGTGACGGCTGCCGTATGCCAGCCGCTGGCCGCGAGTCCGCCGAACATCGTGTCGCGCGCCGCGTGTTCATCGAGATGGAACGGCTGCGGGTCGAACTCGGCGGCAAACCGCTTGATATCGGCTGCGCCGATTTCGTACGTGCCGGTGACGAAGGTATCGCCGACAGCGAGGTCGTCGAAGTAGAGGGTTTGCGGGTCCATGTTCGTTTCGGGTTGCGGTGGAAAGGATCCGGCCGATGACGGCTTTGTGTCATCGGCCGGATTCAGGCCAATGTACGAAGCGTGGCGTTGTTGAGTAAGGGGGAGGCGATGAATGCGGCATTCCATATCCGTCAATAATCGGCTTGCTCACGGGCGGATGTTCGAACGATGGCGGTACAGAGATACCATGCTGAAAAATATGCAGCCAAGACCCAATGCCAGGCTTGAGCGCGTAGCGTCGGCCGGCGTGACCGGCGCGGCAACTTGCGCCGACATTATTGTTCCGAATGGAAAGCCGAATTGATCCGCCGTCTCTAGGGCGATTGCAGGCGTATCGCTAGACTCGATGCATGACGAAGCACCCCGATATGCAATGCCGGCCAACGAAACGCTTGCAGGCATGCGCGTATCGGGCGGCGCGAACGGAATGCGGAGGTAAGGATGGGCGAATCCGAAAGCGAGTGGGATGCATGTCGCGCGATCGTGCCGGACGTGGCGGCTGAAAGCATTCGCCGAACATGGGAAGCACGGGACGGCACACCGATGCGCGTGCGTGAAATTGCTCCCGCCGACTTCGAAATCGAGCGAGCCTTGATCGGACGCTTGTCCAGCAACAGTCTCTACATGCGGCTGATGTCGGCGCGACGGCCGACCGAAGACGAGATGGTCAGATGGACCCGCATCGATCGTCGGCGGGAAGGTGCGGTGATCGTGACGACCGAAGCCGATGGCCGCGAGCAGTTGGTCGGCGTCGCGCGCTATGCGATGAACGAAGGGGAGTGCGGCGTCGGCGAATGCGCGATCGTGATCGACGACGCATGGCAGCGGAAAGGGCTCGGCGGCCGTCTGCTAATGAGCCTCGTCGACCTCGCCAAGCGCTCGGGCGTGACGCGGTTGTTCGGCACGACATTGAACGAAAACGCGGCGATGATCGCGCTGGCCCGCAAAGTCGGCTTCACGCTGACGCGGGAACCGAAGATGGGGTTCGTCATGCGACTGTCGCTTGATCTGTGATCGCAACGATAGCGTGCCGGGACGATGCATGGGGGCGAGCGGACCGGCGACGCATTTGACCGTCACGATCTCTGCGACCATGGTGACAGAATTTGGCACTATGCCGCACTACATTGGCGGCTCCGTCACCCTGCCGCTGCGCGTGGCGCGGCACATGTCGACGGCAATGGCGGTTGCGGCCTTTCTGGACCAGGATTCGCGTGTCGCCTTCGTGGCGTTTCCGGGGCTGCCGTCTCATCCCCAGCACGAGCTCGCGTCGCGCCAGTTTGCCGGTACGGGATATGGTGCGGTCATGGCTTTCGCCATGGCGGGCGGCCCGAACGTACAGAACCGCTTCGTGGCGGCGCTCCGTGTCATTACATCGGCTGTATCGCTCGGGCACGACGAGTCGCTGATCGTGCATGTCGGAAAGGACGGGCGGGGCGGATCGACGTCCTATCCGGAAGCGTTCAGGCAATACGGGCACCTGCGGCTGTCGATCGGTCTGGAAGATCCGGCCGACCTGATCGCGGATATCGCGGCGGCGCTGGACGAAACGTTCGCCTGAAACGGCCATGATCCAGCCCCAGTCACTCAAGTGTTTCGCTGAGGTCGAGCGCACGGGGGGCGTTGAGGGGGTAAGCAACGCGGCACCGGATCGTGAGACGAGTCGGGCGGAAACCAACGAAGTCGATCACCGACATGCAGCGCCCAGCCGCGGATCAGGGCGCGCATCCGGCGCTGATTCGGTCGATCCGCCGCGGCAGGAGCAGCTTCCGCTCCACGCAACGCGAATGGCGCGGCCCGCAACCGTACCGAGTAGCTCAGCGCGGTGTGAACAATCATCTGTCAATCACGCGCCCACTCCGACCCAACGGAACAACTGCGCACCGTACGATGCGCTCGCGATCAACAGGGCGATTGTCAGTCCGACGTTCCACGCAAGAAGCATCATCGTGGCGTCGAGCGGATGATAGAGCGACAGCGCCACCGCCGTCATCGCAGAGACGGCCAGGCTTCCTGCCATGGCCACCGGCACCGGCGCGAGGCGTGCGACATGGCGCAGCATGATCAGCAGCGTCAACGAAAGCGGCACGCCGGTGAGCGCGAGCGTCGCGAAGCAGCGGGCCGTTTCACCTGGCGACAGGCCGTCAGGGCCGATTTCGACCCAATTGGTCAGGCAACCGTAGCCGATCGTCGAGAGCCAGACGAGCAAGGCCGGCGACGGCAGCAACACCCATCGCAGCGAGCGTCCCGGCACGCTCGCAACGAACGCGCCGACGGCGGCCAGAATCCCTGTTGCCGCAGCCGCCACGATGCCGGTGACGAACACGTGCTCGTGCAACTTCAACGACAGATCCGGTCGCAAGCCGTGCGCGACGGCGATGGCCACGAGCAGCAGCGCCGCGAACGCCAGCCAGCCAGTCGCTCGCCACAGCGGCCGGCGCAGCGGGCGGACCGGCGTGCTGTCCGCCACCAGCGATTCGATCAGCTCGGAGGTCGACCGTTTCATTCGCCTGTCCCTTTTCTCACCAGCAATTTGCGCAATGTCTTGATCCCGCGATGGACCGCGACCTTCAAGGCGGCAACCGTCATGCCGCTCGCGACGGCCGCTTCCTTCAACGACATCTCCTCGAGTTTGAGCATCCGGATCGCCTCGCGCTGGCCCAGCGGCAACCGGGCGAGTGCGTCGCGCAGCACCTGCGCATCCGCCGCCTCTTCCATAAGATTCGCTCCGTCACCCGCCAAGGTTTCGTGGTCGGGGTCGAGCGGCATCTCGCGCGATGCGGCGCGGCCTTGGCGACGCAGCGCATCGACGATGCGGCGACTCGCGATCGACACCAGCCACGGCCCGAACGGCCGCTCGGGCGCGTAGGTGTGACGCACCTGATGGAGGGTGACCAGAATGTCCTGCACCACGTCCTCAATGGTGTCGGGGTGAACGCCGTGGCGCGCCGCGAGCCGCCTCAGGTATGGGGCGATGCTCTCGAGCAGCCGGCGGTAGGCTTCGCGGTCTCCGATCTGTGCGCACGCCATCAGCATCGACCAGTCGGGCGATCCATCCTCCCGGATCGCTGCCCGTTCGCCGCCGACTTCCGGCCCGGCCGCCGGCTGGACCAGGCGGATACGCTTTGCACGAGGGCGTTCTTCGTCAGTCATTCCCAAGGTATCCCGCTACAAGGTCCGGCGCAGCAAATTATCCGGCACGCTGCGTAACCTTTAGTCGCGGCAGAGCGAATTTTCTGACAAGGTCGCGCATCGCGCGATCCCCACATCAGGAGAAGACACCATGAGTAAATCCGCTTCGGCCATTTCCTCCCTGTCCGCCGCGATCGGACTCGCGCTTGCCATGCAAGCCACTCCGGGACAGGCGCAGGGTATGAAGGATATGAGCAATATGCCTCAGGTCGTGAAGGACAACATGGCCAGGATGGCACAAAACCACCTGGAAAAATGCTACGGCGTGAACGCGGTCGCCAAGAACGACTGCGCCGAGGGTGCGCATTCGTGCGCGGGCCAAGCCACGCAGGCCCGTGATGCGAAGTCATTCGTGCTGCTGCCGGCCGGCGACTGCAGCAAGATTGCCGGCGGCAAGCTCAAGGCCGGTTGACGACCCGCATCATGAGCGTATCCGTGCCGCATCAGCCGACGCCGCGCCCGGTTCCGGCCCGGGCGGGCGTCGGGCTGCGCTTCCGGCACCATCAGCCCGTCCTTGACGAGCGGCCAGCCGTCGGATGGTTCGAGGTGCACACGGAGAACTACATGGGCGGCGGGACGGCGTCGCGATGCCTGGACGCGATTCGTCGCGATTACCCGCTGTCACTACATGGCGTGGGCTTGTCCCTCGGCAGCGCGGACGGGCTGGACGCCCGGCATCTCGCACGGGTGCGTGCAGCAGTGCGGCGCTTTGAGCCCGATCTGGTTTCCGAGCATGTGTCGTGGAGCGCGGTGGGTGGCAGCTATCTGGCGGACCTGCTGCCCTTGCCGATGACCGAAGAGGCATTGGAGGTCGTGTGCCGGCATGTGGACCAGGTTCAGGCCGCGCTCGGGCGGCCGATTCTGGTGGAGAACCCGTCCACCTATTTGCGCTACGTCCACTCGACCATTCCGGAGTGGGAATTTCTTTCGGAAATCGCGAGGCGCACAGGATGCGGTCTGCTTTGCGACGTGAACAACATCTACGTCAGCGCTTGTAATCATGGCTGGGATCCGCAGACCTATCTCGCTGCGCTGCCGCCGGCGGCGATCGGCGAAATCCATCTCGCCGGCCATAGCACGAGGCGGCTCGAGAACGGCCGGCGCGCTGCGCATCGACGATCATGGATCGCGCGTCGCATCTGCTGTCTGGACACTCTACGAAGCGGCGCTGCGGCGTTTTGGCCCGGTGCCGACGCTGATCGAATGGGATACCGACGTGCCACCGATCGAGGTTCTGATCCAGGAAGCGGCCATCGCGGATTCGCTACGGGAGGCGCTTTCGAAATGAAACCGCACACGCCTTCGCTCGCTGAACTGCAACATATCTTCAGCCGCAACCTGCTGCGCGATGCCGATCACGACGCGAATGACGACATCGCCGCCGTGGTGCTCGGCGATGGGCTGGCGCCACAGGCGCGCCTGAACATCTACCGGAATACGGCGCTGAGTGTGCTGACCAATGCGCTGCGCCTGAGCTTTCCGGCCGTGCAGCGTCTGGTCGGCCCCGAATTCTTCGACGGCGCCGCGCGCCTGTTCTGCGGTGCGGCGCCGCCGGATAGCGCGTGGCTGGACGAATACGGCGCACGGTTTCCCGGGTTTCTCGCGCGAATGCCGCATGCCGCTTCGCTGCCGTATCTGGGCGACGTTGCACGCCTCGAATGGCAAGTCAATCTCGTGCTTCACGCGCCGGACGATCCAATACTCGAGCTTGCCCGCCTCGCGGGGCTCGACGACGTCGTGCTGGGCGAGTTGCGGTTGCGGCCCCATCCGGCTGCACGGCTGCTCTGCTGCGACTTTCCCGCCGATGCGATCTGGCGCGCCGTGCTTGGGCACGACGATACGGCCCTGCGCGCGATCCGGCTCGAAGACGGGCCCGTGCACCTGCTCGTGCAGTGCACGGCCGAAGGTGTGGAGACGCTCCGTTTGAGTGTTGCCGAATGGCGGATCACCACGGCGCTCTTCGCGGGCGAAGCGATGAGTGCCGCACTGGCGGCCGCTCCGGAAGCGGACGGACACGCGCTGATCGCTACCTGTCTCGCGCGCGGATGTTTTGCTGAAGCGTCGCAGTCGGCGAACGGCTGCCTGTTCGACGGAGGATCACCGACATGACTCGCCTGTCCCAAACCGCCCATACCTGGGCGAGCGCCGGCGACGCGCTACTGCGCGCCGTGCAGACGCTCGAGCGCGTCCCTTACTGGCTGCTCGCCATTCCGCTGCGGATCGCGGTGGCCACCATCTTCTGGAACTCGGCGATGACCAAGCTCGCGAACTGGGACGCCGCCCTGCAGCTCTTTACGGACGAGTACCGGTTACCGTTGTTGCCGCCCGACGTCGCCGCCTACATGGCCGTGTCGATCGAGCTCAGTATGCCGTTGCTCCTTGTATTGGGCTTCGCTACCCGACCCGCCGCGCTGGTGCTGATCGGCATGACCGCGGTGATCGAAATTTTCGTCTATCCGCTGGCCTGGCCCACCCACATTCAATGGACGGCGATGCTACTCGTGCTGCTGTGCCGCGGCGCGGGATTGCTATCGATCGATCACGTGGTGCGCACGCGCTGGCTCCAGCGGACTCCGGCAGAAAGGTGAACTGCAGGCCTTGACCCTGGCGTGTGCTCCAGAGTCAATCGTGAAGTAGATTAGGGGGAAATTCATCGGACCATCTTCCCGACATCGTGGTCGGTTCACGGAGGTGAGAAATGACCGCCAAACGTAGGGTCGAAGTGTTCAGCGCAGGCTGCGCCGTCTGCAACGACACGGTGGCGATGGTGCAACGGCTTGCCTGCCCGTCATGTGAGGTACTGGTGCTCGATATGCACGATGCGCAGGTCGCGGACCGCGCCCGTCAGCTCGGCATCCGCTCAGTGCCGGCCGTGGTGATCGACGGACAACTCGCAAGTTGCTGTGCCGGCCGGGGTGTGGAAGAGCAGAGTCTACGGGCGGCAGGGCTCGGACAGCCGTAGCGCCATGCTGACCATTGGCAAGCTGGCCGTCGAGTCGGGCACGAGCCGCGATGCGCTGAGCTATCACGAGCGCGAGGGGCTGCTCGCGCCGGCGGCGAAAACAGGCGCGGGCTACCGCCTGTATGCGCCCAAACCCTCGAACTACGACATTTCAACTTTGCCCAGAGGGGGTGCGACATTACAACTTTGCTCTTACAACCCAATGTCCCCGCTAAGTTCAATTGTCGGGCTTCCAGCTAAATTGAAATGTCGCGGTGTTTGGGTTTTGGCTTGTCTTTGTTGATGGGGTTGGGGTGGGGCGGCGAAGCCGCCCCCCGTCCCCTGATTCCTTCGACGCTGACCTCAAGAATGGCTTGATTCAGGTCGGCAAGCTCGATCGCACGCTGTTTCTTCAGCCCGATGAGCGCCTTCTTCGCCTGGACCTCGTCACCGCAATGGGTGCGGGACGGTGAATCGGCCGCGCGGCGATCGTCACGTATGGTCTGGATGCGCCGGGCAACTTCTAGTGCGCTGGCCAGCCGCTTGTTCTCGACCTCGGCGCCCTGATCGATGCGCGTAATACGATCGTATTGCCGGCACGACAGCGCCACACCGTTGGCCTGGACCTCAATCAAGCCATTGGGATACTCAACGACTTCGACGTATTCGTGCACGAGGCTCCGATTGGCCGCCGAATCGTCTAGCAGGTACATCACGCGGTCGTACTGCACCGTCATTGGTGGTTTAGGTGCTGCCGTTGCAGAAGTGCTGGCAGATGAGGGTGCAGGTGTACCTTTGGTTCGCCACGGCATCTATGACGAGTACAGCCTCATTGCACCTCCGACTCATCTGTACGCGCATTACCAACTCGACGGTCCGGGCATCGAGGCAGTCACGCGCAAGGCAATTGCGCGCGTCATGTAACGTATGTCCGAAGGCCGGGAGGGACTGCCGATGATCGTATCGATCGCCTGGTCAAGCGTTCGAAGTCGAAAACGTCGCATATTCGTATCGTCTGCGAGAGGGCATGCGCGTACAGACTTTCCCGTGAAATTCAGCACAAGGGGATCCTTTGTACGGTGTGGGCACTGTCCCTGACTCAGAGGAAACAGGGAAAGCGCTTAAAAACCTACCGGCGCGATGCAATCAAAGTGGTTGAGTAGGTGGGCTCCAACGTTCGAGCATATGTTTACATGTTCGGGTAATTCGGCCCGCCGCCGCCTTCCGGCGTGACCCACACGATGTTCTGCGTCGGGTCCTTGATGT